>NZ_JAFLXH010000003.1:0-231771 GCF_019891515.1 Pseudomonas sp. Wu6
CTTCACCGACCAGGAAATCCTGGATCTGGCGAAGAACCTGCGCGGCGGCGTTCCAATGGCTACCCCGGTGTTCGACGGTGCCAAGGAAAGCGAAATCAAGGCCATGCTGAAACTGGCGGACCTGCCGGAAAGCGGCCAGATGCAGCTGTTCGATGGCCGTACCGGCAACAAGTTCGAGCGCCCGGTTACTGTTGGCTACATGTACATGCTGAAGCTGAACCACTTGGTAGACGACAAGATGCACGCTCGTTCTACCGGTTCGTACAGCCTGGTTACCCAGCAGCCGCTGGGTGGTAAGGCTCAGTTCGGTGGTCAGCGTTTCGGGGAGATGGAGGTCTGGGCACTGGAAGCATACGGTGCTGCATACACTCTGCAAGAAATGCTCACAGTGAAGTCGGACGATGTGAACGGTCGTACCAAGATGTACAAAAACATCGTGGACGGCGATCACCGTATGGAGCCGGGCATGCCCGAGTCTTTCAACGTGTTGATCAAAGAAATTCGTTCCCTCGGCATCGATATCGATCTGGAAACCGAATAACACGTGACGCGAATCGAGAGCGAGGCCGTTTGGCCCGCTCTCTGCTCCGCCAGGAGGAAAGGCCTTGAAAGACCTACTGAATTTGCTGAAAAACCAGGGTCAAGTCGAAGAGTTCGACGCCATCCGTATTGGGTTGGCATCGCCTGAGATGATCCGTTCGTGGTCGTTCGGTGAAGTTAAAAAGCCGGAAACCATCAACTACCGTACGTTCAAACCTGAGCGTGACGGCCTGTTCTGCGCCAAGATCTTTGGCCCGGTAAAGGATTACGAGTGCCTGTGCGGTAAGTACAAGCGCTTGAAGCACCGCGGTGTGATCTGCGAGAAGTGCGGCGTTGAAGTTGCACTGGCCAAGGTTCGTCGTGAGCGCATGGCGCACATCGAACTGGCTTCGCCGGTTGCCCACATCTGGTTCCTGAAATCGCTGCCGTCCCGTATCGGCTTGCTGATGGACATGACCCTGCGTGATATCGAACGCGTTCTCTACTTCGAGAGCTACGTCGTTATCGATCCAGGCATGACCACCCTTGAAAAAGGTCAGCTGCTGAACGATGAGCAGTACTTCGAAGCGCTGGAAGAGTTCGGTGACGATTTCGATGCCCGCATGGGTGCCGAAGCTGTCCGCGAACTGCTGCACGCTATCGACCTGGAGCACGAGATTGGCCGTCTGCGCGAAGAAATTCCGCAAACCAACTCCGAAACCAAGATCAAGAAGCTGTCCAAGCGTCTGAAGTTGATGGAAGCCTTCCAGGGTTCCGGCAACCTGCCAGAGTGGATGGTGCTGACCGTTCTGCCGGTTCTGCCGCCAGACCTGCGTCCGCTGGTACCGTTGGACGGTGGTCGTTTCGCGACGTCCGACCTCAACGACCTGTACCGCCGCGTGATCAACCGTAACAACCGCTTGAAGCGCCTGCTTGATCTGTCCGCTCCGGACATCATCGTGCGCAACGAAAAGCGTATGTTGCAGGAAGCCGTCGACGCCTTGCTCGACAACGGTCGTCGTGGCCGTGCTATCACCGGTTCCAACAAGCGTCCTCTGAAATCCCTGGCTGACATGATCAAGGGTAAGCAGGGTCGTTTCCGTCAGAACTTGCTCGGTAAGCGTGTTGACTACTCCGGTCGTTCGGTAATTACCGTAGGCCCGACCCTGCGTCTGCACCAGTGCGGTCTGCCCAAGAAGATGGCACTCGAGCTGTTCAAGCCGTTCATCTTCGGCAAGCTGGAAATGCGCGGTCTGGCGACCACCATCAAAGCGGCCAAGAAAATGGTCGAGCGCGAACTGCCAGAGGTTTGGGACGTTCTCGCTGAAGTGATTCGCGAACACCCGGTTCTCCTCAACCGTGCACCGACCCTTCACCGTCTGGGTATCCAGGCGTTTGAACCGGTACTGATCGAAGGTAAGGCTATCCAGCTGCACCCTCTGGTCTGTGCTGCGTACAACGCCGACTTCGACGGCGACCAAATGGCCGTGCACGTACCGCTGACACTGGAAGCCCAGTTGGAAGCGCGCGCGTTGATGATGTCGACCAACAACATTCTGTCGCCAGCCAACGGTGAGCCAATCATCGTTCCGTCGCAGGACGTTGTATTGGGTCTGTACTACATGACCCGTGAAGCGATCAACGCCAAGGGCGAAGGTCGCGTATTCGCTGACCTGCAGGAAGTTGACCGTGTGTTCCGTGCCGGCGAAGCCGCACTGCACGCCAAGGTTAAAGTGCGGATCCACGAAACCGTCAACGACCGTGATGGCGGCAGCGTGAGCAATGTCCGTATTGTCGACACTACTGTCGGCCGTGCGCTGTTGTATCAAGTTGTGCCAAAAGGTCTGTCGTACGACGTCGTCAACCTGCCGATGAAGAAAAAGGCGATCTCCAAGCTGATCAACCAGTGCTACCGCGTGGTTGGTTTGAAAGAGACCGTTATCTTCGCTGACCAGTTGATGTACACAGGTTTCGCTTACTCGACTATCTCCGGCGTTTCCATCGGCGTTAACGACTTCGTTATCCCGGATGAAAAAGCTCGCATCATCAGTGCCGCCACTGACGAAGTGAAAGAGATCGAGAGCCAGTACGCCTCCGGCCTGGTAACCCAGGGCGAGAAGTACAACAAAGTGATCGACCTTTGGTCCAAGGCCAACGACGAAGTGTCCAAGGCGATGATGGCCAACCTCTCGAAAGAGAAAGTCATCGACCGTCATGGCGTCGAAGTCGATCAAGAGTCTTTCAACTCGATGTACATGATGGCCGACTCGGGCGCACGGGGTTCTGCTGCGCAGATCCGTCAGCTCGCCGGTATGCGTGGCCTGATGGCCAAGCCGGATGGCTCCATCATCGAAACGCCGATTACCGCGAACTTCCGTGAAGGTTTGAGCGTACTTCAGTACTTCATCTCCACTCACGGTGCTCGTAAAGGTCTGGCGGATACCGCGTTGAAAACCGCTAACTCCGGTTACCTGACGCGCCGTCTGGTAGACGTTGCACAAGATCTGGTTGTAACCGAGATCGATTGCGGCACCGAGCACGGCCTGCTGATGACTCCGCACATTGAAGGCGGTGACGTTGTAGAGCCACTGGGTGAGCGCGTATTGGGTCGTGTGATTGCCCGTGACGTGTTCAAGCCAGGTACCGAGGAAGTTATCGTTCCTGCCGGCACCCTGGTAGACGAGAAGTGGGTCGAGTTCATCGAACTCAACAGCATCGACGAAGTGATCGTTCGCTCGCCGATCAGCTGCGAAACCCGCTACGGCATCTGCGCCAAGTGCTACGGCCGTGACTTGGCTCGTGGTCACCAGGTGAACATCGGTGAAGCGGTCGGCGTTATCGCTGCCCAGTCCATCGGTGAGCCGGGTACCCAGCTGACCATGCGTACGTTCCACATCGGTGGTGCGGCAAGCCGGACCTCCGCAGCCGACAGTGTTCAGGTGAAGAATGGCGGTACCGTCCGCCTGCATAACCTCAAGCACGTTGAGCGAGTGGATGGCCACCTGGTCGCTGTGTCCCGTTCCGGTGAGCTGGCAATCGCTGATGACTACGGTCGTGAGCGTGAGCGTTACAAGCTGCCGTACGGTGCTGTGATTTCGGTCAAGGAAGGTGACAAGGTCGACGCTGGCGCAATCGTGGCCAAGTGGGACCCGCACACCCACCCAATCGTTACCGAAATGAAAGGTACCGTGACCTACGTGGGCATGGAAGAAGGCATCACGATCAAGCGTCAGACTGACGAATTGACCGGTATGACCAACATTGAAGTACTCGACGCCAAAGATCGTCCAGCTGCCGGCAAAGACATCCGTCCTGCCGTGAAGATGGTCGACGACAACGGCAAGGATCTGTTGCTGCCAGGCACTGACGTAATCGCTCAGTACTTCCTGCCAGCCAACGCCCTGGTCGGTGTAGCGGATGGTGCGAAGATCGCGATCGGTGATGTTATCGCGCGTATCCCGCAAGAAACGTCGAAAACTCGCGACATCACCGGTGGTCTGCCGCGTGTTGCCGACTTGTTCGAAGCGCGTCGCCCGAAAGAAGCGTCGATTCTGGCTGAAGTCAGCGGCACCATCGCGTTCGGTAAAGAGACCAAGGGCAAGCGCCGTCTGGTCATTACCCCGAACGACGGTAGCGATCCGTACGAAGAGCTGATTCCGAAGTGGCGTCACCTGAACGTCTTCGAAGGCGAACAGGTAAACCGCGGCGAAGTTATCTCCGACGGCCCGAGCGATCCACACGACATCCTGCGTCTGCTGGGTGTGAGTGCGCTGGCCAAGTACATCGTTAACGAGATCCAGGACGTTTACCGCCTGCAAGGCGTGAAGATCAACGACAAGCATATCGAGACCATCCTGCGTCAGATGTTGCGTAAAGTTGAAATCGCTGAATCCGGCGATTCCAGTTTCATCAAGGGCGACCAGATGGAACTGACTCACGTACTGGTGGAAAACGAGCGCCTGGCGAACGACGAGAAATTCGTTTCCAAGTTCACTCGCGTGCTGCTGGGTATCACTAAGGCGTCGTTGTCCACTGAGTCGTTCATCTCGGCGGCCTCCTTCCAGGAGACCACTCGTGTACTGACCGAAGCAGCGGTAACCGGCAAGCGCGATTACCTGCGCGGCCTGAAAGAAAACGTAGTCGTGGGTCGTTTGATCCCGGCCGGTACCGGTTTGGCTTACCACAGCGAGCGCAAGCGCCGCCGTGATGCTGACAAGCCGTTGCGCGTGAGCGCCAGTGAAGTGGAAGCTGCACTGACCGAAGCGCTGAACTCAAGCGGTAACTGAGTTCTGCGATAGATGAGGCCGGGCCCTGACACCCCCATTCGTCGGATCGAGGCATATATGCCCCGATTCGACGAGAGGGGAGGTCGGGGCCTTGCCTTGACTGGGGACAAGATCCTCTTTAGACTCTTGTACCCCTAAATTTGGCGGGAATTCGTTCCTGCCATTTTGCTTTTCTTGCAAGACAATAGCGTCGCAAGACAACAGTGGAGCTAGTAGATGGCAACTATCAACCAGCTGGTACGTCAGCCGCGTAAGCGTATCGTCGAGAAATCCGACGTGCCTGCGCTGCAGAACTGCCCGCAACGTCGTGGCGTATGCACCCGTGTGTATACCACCACGCCGAAAAAACCTAACTCGGCACTGCGTAAAGTATGCCGTGTGCGCCTGACCAACGGTTTCGAGGTTTCCTCGTACATCGGCGGTGAAGGCCACAACCTGCAAGAGCACAGCGTGGTACTGATCCGCGGCGGTCGTGTAAAAGACTTGCCAGGTGTTCGTTACCACACCGTACGCGGCTCCTTGGATACTTCCGGCGTTAAAGGTCGTAACCAGGGTCGTTCGAAGTACGGTACCAAGAAGCCTAAGTAGTAGCGGCTTTTTGTAAAACTGAATCATCTTATTTTCTGAGTCGATAAGAGTAAGGTCGGAGGCGTCCCGAAAGGGCACCGATTCCGAGCGAACCTGAAGACCGTTTGAGGGCTTATCCATGCCAAGAAGACGCGTAGCAGCCAAGCGCGAAGTGCTTGACGATCCAAAATACGGAAGCCAAATTCTGGCCAAGTTCATGAACCACGTGATGGAAAGCGGCAAGAAAGCCGTTGCCGAGCGTATCGTTTATGGCGCGCTGGAAAAGGTTAAAGAACGCAAGAACAGCGACCCCCTGGAAATCTTCGAGAAAGCTCTCGACGCCATCGCTCCGCTGGTCGAAGTGAAGTCGCGCCGTGTAGGCGGTGCTACTTACCAGGTTCCGGTTGAAGTTCGTCCGTCCCGTCGTAACGCCCTGGCAATGCGCTGGTTGGTAGACTTCGCCCGTAAGCGCGGCGAGAAGTCTATGGCTCTGCGTTTGGCCGGCGAACTGTTGGACGCTGCTGAAGGTAAAGGTGCTGCTGTTAAGAAGCGTGAAGACGTGCACCGTATGGCTGAAGCCAACAAAGCTTTCTCGCACTACCGCTTCTAATTTTAGCTTCACTAATTTTGCGAGGGCTTTATGGCTCGTACTACTCCGATTAGCCGCTACCGTAACATCGGTATCGTCGCTCACGTGGATGCTGGTAAAACCACCACCACCGAGCGCGTACTGTTTTACACCGGCAAAAGTCACAAGATGGGCGAGGTGCATGATGGCGCCGCGACCACAGACTGGATGGTTCAGGAGCAGGAGCGTGGTATTACCATTACTTCTGCTGCCATTACCGCCTTCTGGAAGGGTTCCGAGAAGCAGTACAAAGATGAGCACCGCTTCAACGTAATCGATACCCCGGGCCACGTAGACTTCACCATTGAAGTTGAGCGTTCCCTGCGCGTACTCGACGGCGCTGTCGTTGTGTTCTGCGGTACCTCGGGTGTTGAACCGCAGTCGGAAACCGTATGGCGTCAAGCCAACAAATACGGCGTTCCACGTCTTGTTTACGTAAACAAGATGGACCGTGCCGGTGCGAACTTCCTGCGCGTGATCGGTCAGATCAAGCAGCGCTTGGGTCACACCCCGGTGCCAATCCAGTTGGCTATCGGTTCCGAAGATAATTTCCAGGGTCAGATCGATCTGTTGACCATGGAAGCTGTCTACTGGAACGATGCCGACAAAGGTATGGTTCCTGTTCGCAAGCCTATCCCTGCTGAACTGCAGGAACTGGCTGACGAATGGCGCAACAACATGGTTGAAGCTGCGGCCGAAGCCAACGAAGAGCTGATGAACAAGTACCTCGAAGGTGAAGAACTCACCAACGTGGAAATCAAGGCCGCTCTGCGTCAGCGTACTATCGCTGGCGAAATCGTCCTGGCTGTTTGCGGTTCCTCGTTCAAGAACAAGGGCGTTCCCCTGGTTCTCGATGCTGTGATCGACTACCTGCCGGCACCGGTTGATATTCCTGCCATCAAGGGTACTGACCCGGATGACGAGACTATCGAGCTGGAGCGTCATGCAGACGACGCAGAACCGTTCTCCGCTCTGGCATTTAAAATTGCCACCGACCCATTCGTGGGTACCTTGACCTTCGTCCGCGTTTACTCGGGCGTGTTGAACTCCGGCGACGGCGTGATCAACTCGGTTAAAGGCAAGAAAGAGCGCGTGGGTCGTATGGTGCAAATGCACGCAAACGCCCGTGAAGAGATCAAGGAAGTACGCGCTGGTGACATCGCGGCCTTGATCGGCATGAAGGACGTCACCACCGGTGAAACCTTGTGCAACGCTGACAAGCCAATCATCCTGGTTCGCATGGACTTCCCGGAGCCGGTTATTTCGGTTGCCGTTGAGCCAAAGACCAAGGATGACCAGGAAAAAATGGGTATCGCTCTGGGCAAGCTTGCTCAGGAAGATCCATCTTTCCGCGTCAAGACTGATGAAGAGACTGGTCAAACGATCATCTCCGGCATGGGCGAGCTGCACCTGGACATCCTGGTTGACCGGATGCGCCGTGAGTTCAACGTCGAAGCCAACATCGGTAAGCCTCAGGTTTCCTATCGTGAGCGCATCACGAAGAACTGTGAAATCGAAGGCAAGTTCGTTCGTCAGTCCGGCGGTCGTGGTCAGTTCGGTCACTGCTGGATCCGTTTTGCTCCTGCTGACGAAGGTCAGGAAGGTCTGCAATTCGTGAACGAAGTAGTAGGTGGTGTTGTTCCTAAGGAATACATCCCTGCTATCCAGAAGGGTATCGAAGAGCAGATGAAGAACGGTGTTGTTGCCGGCTATCCGCTGATCGGCCTGAAAGCAACCGTTTTTGACGGTTCTTACCACGACGTCGACTCCAACGAGATGGCGTTTAAGGTGGCTGCCTCCATGGCAACCAAGCAACTGGCCCAGAAGGGCGGTGGTGAGTTGCTTGAGCCAATCATGGCGGTAGAAGTTGTTACACCTGAAGACTATATGGGTGATGTCATGGGCGACCTTAACCGTCGTCGCGGCATGATCTTGGGTATGGAAGACACGGTTTCCGGCAAAGTGATTCGCGCCGAGGTTCCGTTGGGTGAGATGTTCGGTTATGCGACCGACGTTCGCTCCATGTCCCAGGGTCGCGCAAGCTACTCTATGGAATTCAAAAAATACAACACAGCTCCGGCGCACATCGCTGAAACTGTATCCAAAAAACAAGGCTGATTCAGTCCTTTAGGCAAGGAGTTAATTGTCGTGGCTAAAGAAAAATTTGATCGTTCCCTACCGCACGTCAACGTTGGCACCATCGGTCACGTTGACCACGGTAAAACCACTCTGACTGCTGCTCTGACTCGCGTTTGCTCCGAAGTATTCGGTTCCGCAATCGTTGATTTCGATAAAATCGACAGCGCACCAGAAGAGAAAGCTCGTGGTATCACCATCAACACCGCGCACGTTGAATACAACTCGCTGATCCGTCACTACGCTCACGTTGACTGCCCAGGTCACGCTGACTATGTGAAGAACATGATCACCGGTGCTGCCCAGATGGACGGCGCAATCCTGGTTTGCTCGGCCGCTGATGGTCCGATGCCACAAACCCGTGAGCACATCCTGCTGTCCCGTCAGGTTGGCGTTCCGTACATCGTGGTTTACCTGAACAAGGCTGACCTGGTAGACGACGCTGAGCTGCTGGAACTGGTTGAGATGGAAGTGCGCGACCTGCTGAGCACTTACGACTTCCCAGGTGACGACACTCCGATCATCATCGGTTCTGCTCGTATGGCTCTGGAAGGCAAAGACGATAACGAAATGGGCACCACGTCCGTTCGTAAACTGGTTGAGACTCTGGACAGCTACATCCCAGATCCAGTCCGTGTTATCGACAAGCCGTTCCTGATGCCAATCGAAGACGTATTCTCGATCTCCGGTCGCGGTACTGTTGTAACTGGTCGTATCGAGCGCGGTATCGTCAAGGTTCAAGATCCACTGGAAATCGTTGGTCTGCGTGACACTACCGTCACCACCTGCACCGGTGTTGAAATGTTCCGTAAGCTGCTCGACGAAGGTCGTGCTGGCGAGAACTGCGGCGTTCTGCTGCGTGGTACCAAGCGTGACGACGTTGAGCGTGGCCAGGTTCTGGTCAAGCCAGGTTCGGTTAAGCCGCACACCAAGTTCGAAGCTGAAGTGTACGTGCTGAGCAAAGAAGAAGGCGGCCGTCACACTCCGTTCTTCAAAGGCTACCGTCCACAGTTCTACTTCCGTACTACCGACGTAACTGGTAACTGCGAACTGCCGGAAGGCGTAGAAATGGTAATGCCAGGCGACAACATCAAAATGGTTGTCACCCTGATCAAAACCATCGCTATGGAAGACGGTCTGCGTTTCGCAATCCGTGAAGGCGGCCGTACCGTTGGTGCTGGCGTTGTAGCTAAAATCATCGAGTAATTATCTCTTCTGAGATAGCTCTGATGTTTTGAAAAGGCCCCCGCTCAGCGGGGGCCTTTTTTATTGGGTTGACACCTATCAGGGCCGTCTATAGAATTGCGCCTCCTTTTAACGGGCGTATTGCGCTCGCTGGGAATAGCAGCCGGAGTCTGAAATCCAATGCAAAATCAGCAAATCCGTATCAGGTTGAAGGCTTTTGACCATCGCCTGATCGACCAATCCACCCAGGAAATCGTGGAAACCGCGAAACGTACTGGTGCTCAAGTGCGTGGTCCAATTCCACTGCCTACCCGTAAAGAGCGGTTCACCGTTCTGGTCTCCCCGCACGTCAACAAAGACGCGCGTGACCAGTACGAGATCCGCACTCATAAGCGCGTACTGGACATCGTCCAGCCAACGGATAAAACCGTTGATGCACTTATGAAGCTTGATCTGGCGGCCGGTGTGGAAGTACAGATCAGCCTCGGCTAAGACTTGGGTCTTAGTCGTGTAACGCTCTGAAATGGGCGGCCATAGCGGGTGAAAGCCCCGTACACTCATGAGGTTTACAACATGACTATTGGTGTAGTCGGTCGTAAATGCGGTATGACCCGTATTTTCACCGAAGAAGGTGTCTCCATTCCGGTCACGGTCATTGAGATCGAACCGAATCGCGTCACCCAGTTCAAAACTGAAGAAACCGATGGCTATCGTGCAGTGCAAGTCACTGTCGGCGAGCGTCGTGCTTCGCGCGTGACTGCTGCTCAAGCAGGTCACTTCGCTAAAGCAAACGTTGCAGCTGGTCGCACCGTCATGGAGTTCCGTCTTGAAGACGGCGACTACCAGGCTGGCGATCTGATCAACGCTGAAATCTTCGCCGCTGGTCAACTGGTTGATGTAACCGGTCAGTCCAAGGGTAAAGGCTTCCAGGGTACGATCAAGCGTTGGAATTTCCGTGGTCAAGACAACACTCACGGTAACTCCGTTTCCCACCGCGTCCCGGGCTCTATTGGCCAGTGCCAGACTCCTGGTCGTGTATTCAAGGGCAAAAAAATGTCCGGTCATATGGGCGCTGAGCGCGTGACCGTGCAGTCCCTCGAAGTAGTGCGCGTCGACGCTGAACGCAATCTGTTGTTGGTCAAGGGTGCTGTTCCTGGCGCTACTGGCGGCAACCTGGTTGTACGTCCAGCGGCCAAGGCTCGCGGTTAAGGGGAAGCTGACATGCAATTAAATGTAAATGACGCTCAAGCGATCGAAGTTTCCGAACTGACATTTGGCGGCGAATTCAACGAGACGCTCGTTCACCAAGCAGTCGTGGCCTACATGGCCGGCGGCCGTCAAGGTAGCAAGCAGCAAAAGACCCGTTCCGACGTACGTGGTGGCGGTAAGCGCCCTTGGCGTCAGAAAGGCACTGGCCGTGCTCGTGCCGGTACTATCCGTAGCCCAATCTGGCGTGGCGGCGGTACCACTTTCGCAGCTCGTCCACAGGATCACTCGCAGAAGCTCAACAAGAAGATGTACCGCGCAGCACTGCGCTCCATCCTTGCTGAACTCGTGCGTACCGATCGTCTGGTCGTGGTTCAGGACTTCGCTGTTGAAAGTCCAAAAACCAAAGAACTGCTGGGCAAACTGACCAACATGAGCCTGACCGACGTTTTGATCGTGTCCGAAGCTGTTGATCAGAACCTGTACCTGGCTGCTCGCAACCTGCCACACGTTGATGTACGTGACGTGCAAGGTTCCGATCCAGTTAGTCTGATCGCATACGACAAGGTGTTGATCACCGTGTCGGCCGTGAAGAAATTCGAGGAGCTGCTGGGATGAACCAGGAACGCGTATTTAAAGTTCTGCTTGGCCCGCACGTTTCCGAAAAGGCTACGGTTCTGGCTGACAAGAAAGGCCAGTTCGTTTTCAAGGTTGCAACTGACGCAACCAAGCTGGAAATCAAGAAGGCCGTCGAAAGCCTGTTCAGCGTGAAAGTAGAGCGTGTTACTACCCTGAATGTTCTGGGTAAGAGCAAGCGCACTGCTCGCGGTCTGGGCAAGCGTAATGACTGGAAGAAGGCGGTTATCTCCCTTCAGCCAGGCCAAGATCTCGATTTCAGCAGCAGTGCTGAGTAAGGAAGGGGTGCATCATGGCAATCGTTAAATGCAAACCGACTTCCCCTGGCCGCCGTTTTGTGGTCAAGGTGGTCAACCAGGAGCTGCATAAAGGCGCTCCTCACGCACCGCTGCTCGAGAAAAAATCGAAGACTGGTGGTCGTAACAACAATGGTCGCATTACCACTCGTCACATCGGTGGTGGCCATAAGCAGCATTATCGTCTGGTCGATTTCCGTCGCAACGACAAAGATGGCATCTCCGCCACTGTCGAGCGTATTGAATACGATCCAAACCGTACTGCTCACATCGCTCTGCTGCTGTACGCAGATGGCGAGCGTCGCTACATCATCGCCCCTAAAGGCGTGAGTGCTGGCGACCAGCTGATCGCAGGTGCCTTGGCACCGATCAAGCCGGGCAACGCTCTGCAACTGCGCAACATTCCAGTTGGTAGCACCGTACACGGCATCGAATTGAAGCCAGGTAAAGGCGCGCAAATCGCTCGTTCCGCTGGTGCTTCGGCTCAGCTGATCGCCCGTGAAGGTGTCTACGTGACCCTGCGTCTGCGTTCTGGTGAGATGCGTAAAGTGCTGGCTGAATGCCGTGCGACCCTGGGCGAAGTCTCGAACTCCGAGCACAGCCTGCGTTCGCTGGGTAAAGCTGGTGCCAAACGCTGGCGTGGCGTTCGCCCAACCGTTCGTGGTGTTGCCATGAACCCGGTTGACCACCCACACGGTGGTGGTGAAGGTCGTACCTCTGGTGGTCGTCATCCGGTATCGCCATGGGGCTTCCCGACTAAGGGCGCGAAGACTCGTGGTAATAAGCGTACCGACAAAATGATCGTCCGTCGTCGCAAGTAAATAGAGGGATACGACAGTGCCACGTTCTCTGAAAAAAGGTCCTTTTATTGATCTTCACCTACTGAAGAAGATCGAAGTGGCGGCGGAAAAGAACGATCGCAAACCAGTTAAAACCTGGTCGCGTCGTTCGATGATCCTGCCACAAATGGTCGGTTTGACCATCGCAGTACACAACGGTCGTCAACACGTCCCAGTTCTCGTTAACGAAGACATGGTCGGCCACAAACTGGGCGAGTTTGCCGGTACCCGCACTTATCGTGGGCACGTGGCAGACAAGAAAGCCAAGCGTTAAGGGGTTAGGAAATGGAAGTAGCCGCTAAGTTGTCGGGCGCTCGAATCTCCGCCCAGAAAGCCCGCTTGGTCGCCGACCAGATCCGCGGGAAGAAGGTGGGCGAAGCGCTCAACCTGTTGGCTTTCAGCAGTAAGAAAGCCGCCGAGATCATGAAGAAAGTGCTGGAGTCGGCCGTAGCCAACGCCGAGCATAACGAAGGCGCAGACGTTGATGACCTTAAAGTCAGCACCGTTTTCGTCAACGAAGGGCGTTCGCTGAAGCGAATCATGCCACGTGCCAAAGGCCGTGCTGATCGCATCGTCAAGCGGTCTTGCCATATCACTGTCAAGGTTGCTGACAAGTAACGGAGTCGAAGAGATGGGTCAGAAAGTACATCCCATTGGCATTCGCCTGGGAATCGTCAAGGAACACACCTCCGTCTGGTACGCAGACGGCCGGACTTATGCGGACTATTTGTTCGCTGATCTGAAGGTGCGTGAGTATCTCCAAGACAAACTAAAAAGCGCGTCCGTAAGCCGTATCGATATCCATCGCCCGGCGCAAACCGCACGTATCACCATCCACACCGCTCGTCCAGGTATCGTTATCGGGAAGAAAGGTGAAGATGTTGAGAAACTGCGTCAGGACCTGACCAAGCAAATGGGTGTGCCTGTGCACATCAATATCGAAGAGATCCGCAAGCCGGAGCTCGACGGTATGCTGGTTGCGCAGAGCGTAGCTCAGCAGCTGGAGCGTCGTGTAATGTTCCGTCGCGCTATGAAGCGCGCTGTACAGAACGCTATGCGCATTGGTGCCAAAGGCATCAAAATCCAAGTGAGCGGTCGTCTCGGCGGTGCTGAAATCGCACGTACTGAATGGTATCGCGAAGGTCGTGTGCCACTGCACACCCTGCGTGCCGACATCGACTATGCCAACTACGAAGCTCACACCACTTACGGTGTGATCGGTGTAAAGGTTTGGATCTTCAAAGGCGAAGTAATTGGTGGTCGCCAAGAAGAACTGAAACCACAAGCACCAGCGCCTCGTAAAAAAGCTGCTAAGTAAGGGGTACGCCAAATGTTGCAACCTAAGCGTACGAAGTTCCGCAAGCAGATGACAGGCCACAACCGTGGTCTGGCTCAGCGCGGTAGCAAAGTCAGCTTCGGCGAGTTCGCGCTGAAGTCTGTAGCTCGTGGTCGTCTCACCGCTCGTCAGATCGAGTCAGCGCGTCGTGCTCTGACCCGTCACGTAAAACGTGGCGGCAAGATCTGGATCCGTGTATTCCCGGACAAGCCGATCTCCAAAAAACCTCTCGAGGTTCGTATGGGTAAAGGTAAGGGTAACGTGGAATACTGGGTAGCCCAGATTCAGCCAGGCAAAGTCCTGTATGAAATCGAGGGTGTAACTGAAGAGCTGGCGCGTGAGGCTTTTGCCCTGGCTGCTGCAAAGCTGCCGCTCGCCACCGCCTTTGTTAAACGGACGGTGATGTGATGAAAGCGAATGAACTTCGTGAAAAATCCGCACAGCAGCTGAACGAGCAACTGCTCGGCCTGCTGCGCGACCAGTTCAATCTGCGTATGCAGAAAGCAACTGGCCAGTTGGGGCAGTCTCATCTGCTCTCGCAAGTTAAGCGTGACATCGCTCGCGTGAAGACTGTGCTCAACCAGCAGGCAGGTAAGTGATCATGGCTGAAGCCGAAAAGACTGTCCGTACGCTGACTGGCCGTGTTGTCAGCGACAAGATGGACAAAACCATCACCGTTTTGATCGAGCGTCGCGTTAAGCACCCGATTTACGGTAAATATGTTAAGCGTTCGACTAAGCTGCACGCGCACGACGAAACCAATCAGTGCCACATCGGCGACAAAGTCACTATTCGTGAAACTCGTCCGCTGGCCAAGACCAAGTCTTGGGCACTGGTTGATGTTCTCGAACGCGCTGTGGAAGTCTAAGGACTAGGGGTCGGAGAAATTATATGATTCAGACTCAATCCATGCTCGATGTGGCCGATAACAGCGGCGCTCGCCGCGTTATGTGCATCAAGGTGCTGGGTGGCTCCCATCGTCGTTACGCTGGTATCGGTGACATCATCAAGGTTACCGTCAAGGAAGCAATTCCTCGCGGTAAAGTGAAAAAAGGCCAAGTGATGACTGCTGTTGTAGTCCGCACTCGTCACGGCGTACGCCGTGCTGATGGCTCCATTATCCGCTTTGATGGCAACGCTGCTGTTCTTCTGAACAACAAGCAAGAGCCTATCGGCACCCGTATCTTTGGGCCAGTGACCCGTGAACTTCGTACTGAGAAGTTCATGAAGATCGTCTCGCTCGCCCCAGAAGTGCTGTAAGGAGATCCGACATGCAAAAGATTCGTCGTGACGACGAGATCATCGTGATCGCCGGCAAAGACAAAGGTAAGCGCGGTAAGGTGCTTAAGGTTCTCGCTAATAACCGTCTGGTTATCGGTGGTCTGAACCTGGTCAAGCGTCATACCAAGCCTAACCCGATGTCGGGCGTGCAAGGCGGTATCGTCGAAAAAGAAGCTCCATTGGACGCTTCTAACGTCGCCATTTTCAACGGCGAAACCAACAAGGCTGACCGCGTTGGTTTCAAAGTAGAAGATGGCAAGAAAATTCGTGTCTTCAAGTCGACCCAAAAAGCGGTTGATGCTTGAACACTGCTAGGTAGAAGACCATGGCACGACTAAAAGAGATTTACTGGAAAGAAATCGCACCGAAACTTAAGGAAGAACTTAAGCTTTCGAACGTGATGGAAGTTCCACGCGTTACCAAAATCACCCTGAACATGGGTTTGGGCGAAGCGGTCGGTGACAAAAAAGTCATCGAGCACGCTGTTGCTGACCTGGAAAAGATCACCGGTCAAAAAGTCGTTGTGACTTACGCTCGGAAATCCATCGCAGGCTTTAAAGTCCGCGAAGGCTGGCCGATCGGCGTCAAAGTGACTCTGCGCCGTGAGCGTATGTACGAATTCCTGGATCGTCTGCTGTCGATCTCCCTGCCTCGGGTCCGCGACTTCCGCGGCCTGAATGCCAAGTCCTTCGATGGTCGTGGTAACTACAGCATGGGCGTGAAAGAGCAGATCATTTTCCCGGAAATCGACTACGACAAGATCGATGCTCTCCGCGGTCTGGACATCACCCTGACCACCACTGCCAAGAACGATGATGAAGGTCGCGCCCTGTTGCGTGCTTTCAAATTCCCGTTCCGCAACTGATTGGAGTAGGACCATGGCCAAGATGAGCATGAAAAACCGCGAGCTGAAACGTCAGCTCACGGTTGCCAAGTACGCCAAGAAGCGTGCAGCACTGAAAGCAATCATCGTTGATCTGAACGCAAGTCCAGAAGCGCGTTGGGAAGCTACAGTTGCTCTGCAGAAGCAGCCACGTGACGCAAGCGCTTCGCGCATGCGTAACCGCTGCCGCCTGACCGGTCGTCCACACGGCGTTTACCGCAAGTTCGGCCTCGGCCGTAACAAACTGCGTGAAGCGGCAATGCGTGGTGACGTACCAGGTCTGGTTAAAGCCAGCTGGTAAGTACTTTCAACGTCAAGGTGGTCGGTTTCGCAAGATACTGACCGCCGGTGGCCTTGAATCTGGAACAAGCCCCTTTTGGGGCTTGTTTCATTTCCGGACTGTGTCTAAAATACGCGGCTCGCCTGAGCCCGTGTTTTTTACGCTCGGAAGATTCTCGGCGACATATGTAGCCGCAAGGCTAATTTTTTTGTATTAGGAGCGTCTAGCCCATGAGTATGCAGGACCCGTTAGCGGACATGCTAACTCGTATCCGTAATGCCCAGATGGCTGAAAAGTCCGTCGTAAGCATGCCATCTTCCAAGTTGAAGGTAGCTGTTGCCAAAGTCCTGAAAGACGAAGGCTACATTGCGGGTTATCAGATCAGCAGCGAAATCAAGCCACTGCTGTCCATCGAGCTGAAGTACTTCGAAGGCCGTTCAGTCATCGAGGAAGTGAAGCGCGTTAGCCGTCCAGGCCTGCGTCAGTACAAGTCCGCTGAAGATCTGCCGAAAGTTCGTGGCGGTCTGGGCGTGTCTATCGTCTCCACCAACAAAGGTGTGATGACGGATCGTGCTGCGCGCGCTGCCGGTGTCGGCGGCGAAGTTCTTTGCACTGTGTTCTAAGGGGGGATAAGCATGTCTCGCGTCGCTAAGAACCCCGTTAAGCTGCCAGCCGGTGTCGAAGTCAAATTCGCAGGCCAACAGCTTTCGGTGAAGGGTGCCAAGGGCACTCTTGAACTGAACATCCATTCGTCCGTTGAGATCGTTGAAGAAGCTGGTGAGCTGCGTTTCGCTGCTCGCAATGGCGATCAACAAACTCGCGCAATGGCCGGTACCACGCGTGCGTTGGTAAACAACATGGTCCAAGGCGTAAGCCAAGGCTTCGAGCGTAAGCTCCAGCTGGTCGGTGTTGGTTACAAAGCGCAAGCAAAAGGCACGGTTTTGAACCTGGCCCTTGGCTTCTCGCACCCAGTGGATTACGAACTGCCGGAAGGCATCACCGCTGAGACCCCTAGCCAAACCGATATCCTGATCAAGGGCATCGATAAGCAGCTGGTAGGTCAGGTGGCCGCTGAGATCCGCGACTTCCGTCCACCAGAGCCGTACAAAGGCAAAGGTGTGCGCTACGCGGACGAAGTCGTCCGTCGTAAAGAAGCCAAGAAGAAGTAGGGCATAGCAAATGACCGACAAAAAAGTTACTCGACTGCGTCGCGCTCGCAAAGCACGCCTGAAAATGCACGAACTCGAAGTCGTGCGTCTCTGCGTGTATCGCTCGTCGCAGCACATCTACGCCCAGGTCATCTCGGCCGACGGCAACAAAGTCCTGGCAAGCGCCTCGACTTTGGATAAAGAACTGCGTGATGGTGCCACCGGCAACATCGACGCGGCCACAAAGGTTGGCCAGCTGGTCGCTACACGTGCTAAGGCCGTGGGCGTCTCGCAAGTGGCTTTCGACCGCTCTGGCTTCAAGTACCACGGCCGCGTTAAAGCGCTGGCTGATGCTGCTCGTGAAGCTGGGCTGGAGTTCTAAGTTATGTCAAATAACGACCAAAAGCGCGACGAAGGCTACATTGAGAAGCTGGTTCAAGTTAACCGCGTAGCCAAAACCGTTAAAGGCGGCCGTATCTTCACTTTCACCGCGTTGACCGTGGTGGGTGATGGTAAAGGGCGTGTTGGCTTCGGCCGTGGCAAGTCACGTGAAGTGCCTGCTGCGATCCAGAAGGCAATGGAAGCTGCTCGTCGCAACATGATCCAGGTTGATCTGAACGGCACTACCCTGCAGTACGCAATGAAGTCCGCCCATGGCGCTTCGAAGGTGTACATGCAGCCTGCTTCTGAAGGTACCGGTATCATCGCTGGCGGCGCTATGCGTGCTGTCCTCGAAGTTGCTGGCGTTCAGAACGTTCTGGCCAAGTGCTACGGCTCGACTAACCCGGTAAACGTGGTTCACGCCACTTTCAAGGGTTTGAAAGCTATGCAATCTCCTGAGTCCATCGCTGCCAAGCGTGGCCTGACTGTGAAGGAGATCTTCTGATCATGGCTACCGTTAAAGTAACGCTGATCAAAAGCATGACCGGCCGCATTCCTAACCACAAACTGTGCGTTAAGGGTTTGGGTCTGCGTCGCATCGGTCACACTGTAGAAGTCCAGGATACTCCCGAGAATCGCGGGATGATCAACAAGGCTTACTACATGCTGCGTGTAGAGGGTTAATCGATGAAACTCAATGATCTGAGTCCAGCGCCGGGTTCCCGTCGCGAAAAGCATCGTCCGGGCCGTGGTATCGGTAGCGGTTTGGGTAAGACTGGTGGCCGTGGCCACAAAGGTCAGACCTCCCGCTCCGGTGGCACCATCGCTCCAGGCTTTGAAGGCGGTCAACAGCCGCTGCATCGTCGCCTGCCTAAGTTCGGTTTCGTATCCCTGAAAGCCATGGACCGCGCAGAAGTGCGTCTGTCCGAGCTGGCTAAAGTGGAAGGCGACATCGTTACTGTGCAGACCCTGAAAGATGCCAACGTGATCAACGTCAACGTACAGCGTGTGAAAATCATGCTGTCCGGTGAAGTGACTCGCGCTGTCACTATCGGCAAGGGAATCGGCGCCACCAAAGGTGCGCGTTCGGCTATCGAAGCAGCTGGCGGCAAGTTCGAGGAATAAATGGCTAAGCAAGGTGCTCTCTCAGCGCTCGGCAAAGGCGGTATGTCTGAACTTTGGGCTCGTCTGCGTTTTCTGTTCCTGGCGATTATCGTCTACCGAATAGGCGCACACATCCCGGTTCCAGGTATCAACCCGGACCGACTCGCAGACCTGTTTCGACAGAATGAGGGGACCATTCTTAGCTTGTTCAACATGTTTTCCGGCGGCGCGCTGGAACGGATGAGCATCTTTGCACTGGGGATCATGCCGTACATTTCGGCATCGATCATCATGCAACTGATGACCGCCGTCAGCCCGCAGCTGGAGCAGTTGAAGAAGGAAGGTGAAGCTGGCCGTCGCAAGATTAGCCAGTACACCCGCTACGGCACTGTCGTCCTCGCTCTGGTTCAAGCTATCGGCATGTCCGTTGGCCTGGCAGGGCAGGGCGTTGCGTTCACTGGTGACTTTGGCTTCCATTTCGTCGCGGTATCCACGTTTGTGGCTGGTGCGATGTTCATGATGTGGCTGGGTGAGCAGATTACTGAGCGTGGTGTTGGTAACGGTATCTCGATGTTGATTTTCGCAGGTATCGTCGCCGGTCTTCCGAGAGCAATTGGGCAGTCTTTCGAGTCTGCGCGTCAGGGGGATATCAATATCTTCGCCCTGGTTGCTATCGGTTTGCTGGCAGTAGCGATTATCGGTTTTGTGGTGTTCATTGAGCGTGGTCAGCGTCGTATTGCTGTTCACTACGCCAAGCGTCAGCAGGGCCGTAAGGTGTTTGCTGCGCAGACCAGCCACTTGCCGCTGAAGGTGAATATGGCCGGCGTTATTCCGGCAATTTTCGCGAGCAGCATCTTGCTGTTTCCGGCTTCGTTGGGTACCTGGTTTGGTCAGTCTGAAAATATGGGCTGGCTGCAGGACCTCTCTCAGTCGATCGCTCCTGGTCAGCCGTTGAATATTCTGCTGTTTAGTGCAGGGATTATTTTCTTCTGCTTCTTCTATACGGCGTTGATGTTCAATCCGAAAGACGTAGCGGAAAACCTGAAGAAGTCCGGTGCCTTTATTCCGGGTATTCGTCCGGGTGAGCAGTCTGCGCGCTACATTGATGGCGTTCTGACTCGTTTGACCCTGTTCGGTGCTCTATATATGACGGCCGTCTGTTTGCTTCCCCAGTTCCTGGTGGTTGCGGCAAACGTTCCGTTCTACCTTGGCGGGACCTCGTTGCTGATCGTGGTCGTGGTTGTGATGGACTTCATGTCCCAAGTACAATCGCACCTCGTTTCGCACCAGTACGAATCCCTGATGAAGAAAGCCAACCTGAAGGGCTACGGCAGCGGCATGTTGCGCTGAGTACCCCATAAGGTTCGAGGAGTTGGTGATGAAAGTTCGTGCATCGGTGAAAAAGCTGTGCCGTAACTGCAAGATTATTCGCCGCGAAGGTGTTGTTCGAGTAATTTGCAGCGCGGAACCGCGTCACAAACAGCGCCAAGGCTGAGTGTGATCCGCTTGAAGCCCGGCAGCTAGTGCGCTGCCGGGTTGATTATTTGTTATTACAGCGATATTATCTCGCGCCCTATTTCTTGGCTTCCGGGGCGTAGGTAGCTGTCAATTGGAGTCCCACTGAATGGCCCGTATTGCAGGCGTTAACATTCCAGATAACAAGCACACTGTTATCTCGCTGACCTACATCTATGGTGTTGGTCGCACTACTGCGCAGAAAATTTGCGCAGACACTGGGGTAAACCCAGCCGCAAAGATCAAGGATCTGAGCGACGAGCAGATTGAGCTGTTGCGTGGCGAAGTGGCGAAGTTCACCACTGAAGGTGACCTGCGTCGCGAAATCAACATGAAAATCAAGCGTTTGATGGACCTCGGTTGCTACCGTGGTCTGCGTCATCGTCGTGGTCTTCCAGTGCGCGGTCAGCGTACCAAGACTAACGCGCGTACCCGTAAAGGTCCGCGTAAGCCGATCCGCAAGTAATCGCCCACGCGAATCGACAGGAAAATTATCATGGCAAAACCTGCTGCTCGTCCTCGTAAAAAAGTTAAAAAGACAGTGGTTGATGGCATCGCCCACATCCATGCTTCTTTTAACAACACAATCGTGACCATCACCGACCGTCAAGGTAACGCGCTTTCTTGGGCTACCTCCGGTGGTTCGGGTTTCCGCGGTTCCCGCAAGTCCACCCCGTTTGCTGCTCAAGTAGCTGCTGAACGTGCTGGCCAAGCTGCGCTGGAATACGGCCTGAAAAACCTCGACGTTAACGTCAAAGGTCCAGGTCCAGGTCGTGAGTCTGCTGTCCGTGCTTTGAACGGCTGTGGCTATAAGATCGCCAGCATCACCGACGTGACGCCAATCCCGCACAACGGGTGCCGTCCGCCGAAGAAGCGCCGCGTGTAATCCAGGAGATTGTAAAGAATGGCTCGTTACATTGGTCCAAAATGCAAACTCGCTCGTCGTGAAGGCACCGATCTCTTCTTGAAGAGCGGCGTGCGCGCGATCGAATCGAAGTGCAACATTGAAGCAGCACCTGGTATCCACGGCCAACGCCGCGGTCGCCAGTCCGATTACGGCACCCAACTGCGTGAAAAGCAGAAGGTCCGTCGTATCTACGGCGTTCTCGAGCGTCAGTTCAGCGGCTACTACAAAGAAGCTGCTGGCAAGAAAGGTGCAACCGGTGAAAACCTGCTGCAACTGCTCGAATGCCGTCTGGACAACGTTGTATACCGTATGGGCTTTGGTTCGACTCGCGCCGAATCCCGTCAGCTGGTATCGCACAAATCCGTCAGCGTAAACGGCCAAACCGTTAACGTACCGTCTTACCAGGTTCGTGCTGGTGACGTGGTCGCGATTCGCGAGAAAGCAAAAAACCAACTTCGCATTGTCCAAGCTCTCGATCTGTGTGCCCAACGTGGCCGCGTAGAATGGGTAGAAGTAGACACTGAGAAGAAGTCGGGCGTTTTCAAGAACGTTCCTGCTCGCAGTGATCTGTCCGCCGACATCAACGAAAGCCTGATTGTCGAGCTCTACTCCAAGTAAGGGCTAGAAAATAGGTGCATCCATGCAGATTTCGGTAAATGAGTTCCTGACACCCCGCCACATTGATGTGCAGGTTGTCAGTCCAACCCGCGCTAAAATTACTCTCGAGCCTCTCGAGCGTGGTTTTGGCCACACCCTGGGCAACGCGCTGCGCCGCATCCTGTTGTCCTCAATGCCCGGCTGTGCAGTAGTCGAGGCCGAGATTGACGGTGTGCTCCACGAGTACAGCGCCATCGAAGGTGTACAGGAAGACGTAATTGAAATCCTGTTGAACCTTAAAGGTCTGGCTATCAAGCTGCACGGCCGTGACGAAGTTACGCTGACCTTGTCGAAGAAGGGTTCGGGGGTGGTTACCGCTGCCGATATTCAGCTGGATCATGATGTCGAGATCGTTAATCCCGATCACGTAATCGCTAACCTGGCGTCTAACGGCGCCCTGAACATGAAGCTCACCGTAGCTCGTGGTCGTGGTTATGAACCGGCCGACTCGCGTCAGAGCGATGAAGACGAAAGCCGCAGCATTGGTCGCTTGCAGCTTGACTCTTCGTTCAGCCCGGTTCGCCGTATCGCATACGTGGTGGAAAACGCCCGTGTCGAGCAGCGTACTAACCTGGACAAGCTGGTTATTGATCTGGAAACCAACGGTACTCTGGATCCTGAAGAGGCTATCCGCCGCGCTGCAACCATTCTGCAACAGCAGTTGGCTGCGTTCGTCGACCTCAAGGGTGACAGCGAACCAGTGGTAATCGAGCAGGAAGACGAGATCGATCCGATCCTGCTTCGCCCGGTTGACGATCTGGAACTGACTGTACGTTCGGCTAACTGCCTTAAGGCGGAAAACATCTACTACATCGGCGACCTGATTCAGCGTACCGAAGTAGAGCTGTTGAAGACTCCGAACCTTGGCAAGAAATCCTTGACTGAAATCAAGGACGTTCTGGCCTCCCGCGGTCTGTCCCTCGGCATGCGCCTCGACAACTGGCCGCCTGCAAGTCTTAAGAAGGACGACAAGGCGACTGCCTGATCGTCGTAATCACCGAACGTGAGTTTGGTAAGGAATGAACCATGCGTCATCGTAAAAGTGGTCGTCACCTGAGCCGTACCAGCTCGCACCGCAAGGCCATGTTCCAAAACATGGCGGTGTCGCTGTTCGAGCACGAGCTGATCAAAACTACACTGCCGAAAGCTAAAGAACTGCGTCGCGTTGCTGAGCCGCTGATCACTTTGGCCAAGACAGACAGCCTGGCTAACCGCCGTTTGGCTTTCGACCGTACTCGTTCGAAAGCTATCGTTGGTAAGCTCTTCAACGACCTGGGCAAGCGTTATGCTACCCGTGAGGGTGGCTACCTGCGCATCCTCAAGTGCGGCTTCCGCACTGGCGACAACGCGCCTATGGCGTACGTCGAGTTGGTTGATCGTGCTACTGCCGGCGAAGCTGTAAGCGCCGAGTAACACGACAGTCTGCAACGAAGAACCGGGCCTGGCGCCCGGTTTTTTGTGCGCGTAATAAAAGCGCATTAGGTCCCGGTTTCCCGGGGACGCTGGGCGAGATGGACGTTGGCTCGGTTGGTAGTAATTTTCTATTGAAGCCTACAATTTAATAAATTTGTAGGTGTCATGTTGTTGATTGATACTCCCTCCAAGCCGATTAGCCGGCAGTTCCAAGCCAGACCTGAGGAAATTGCGCATGAGCCAGAATAAAGTCCTTACCACCGCCAGCGGTGCACCCGTTGCGGATAATCAGAATTCCCGTTCTGCCGGCCCCCGTGGCCCGCTGCTGCTCGACGACTTCCACCTGATCGAGAAGCTCGCTCACTTCAACCGTGAAAATATTCCGGAGCGCCGTGTACACGCCAAAGGTTCGGGCGCCTACGGTACGTTCACCGTCACCCGAGACATCACTCAATACACCAGCGCCAAGCTGTTCGAGTCAGTGGGTAAGCAAACCCCAACGTTCCTGCGGTTCTCCACTGTAGGTGGTGAGCGCGGTTCGGCTGACACTGAGCGCGACCCACGCGGCTTCGCCTTGAAGTTCTATACCGAGGAAGGCAACTGGGACATCGTTGGCAACAATACGCCTGTGTTCTTCATCCGTGACCCGCTGAAATTCCCGGATTTCATCCACACCCAAAAGCGTCTGCCGCAGAGCAACCTGAAAAGCGCACAGATGATGTGGGACTTCTGGTCGCACTCCCCAGAGGCGCTGCACCAGGTCACCATCCTGTTCTCGGACCGTGGCATCCCTGATGGCTACCGCCACATGCACGGCTTCGGCAGTCACACCTACAGCCTGATCAACGCCAACGGCGAGCGTCACTGGGTGAAATGGCACTACAAGACCAAGCAAGGCATCAAGAACCTGGCGCCGGCTGAAGCTGCGCGCCTGGCGGGTACCGATCCTGACTATGCCCAGCGCGATCTGTTTGGCGCCATTGAACGTGGTGATTTCCCAAAATGGCGCGTTTGCATCCAGATCATGACCGAGGCTCAAGCGAACGCTCACTACGAAAACCCGTTTGACGTCACCAAGACCTGGTCGCAAAAAGAATTCCCACTGATCGAGGTGGGCGAGCTGGAACTCAACCGCAACCCGCAGAACTACTTCGCCGAAGTGGAACAGGCCGCGTTCGGCCCAAGCAATATGGTCCCAGGCGTTGGCCTGTCGCCGGACCGTATGCTGCAAGGTCGCGTCTTTGCCTACGCAGATGCTCACCGGTACCGTGTTGGCACCAATCACCAGCAACTGCCGGTGAATGCTCCACGTAACCCGGTCAACAGCTACCAGCGTGACGGTTCGATGGCCTTTGGCAGTAATGGTGGCGCTGCGCCTAACTACGAGCCAAACAGCTACGGCGATGCGCCAAAGCAGGCGCCACAGTACGCGGAGCCTGCACTGGCCTTGAGCGGCGCAGCTGATCGTTACGATCATCGCGAAGACACTGATTACTACAGCCACGCCGGTGCACTGTTCCGCTTGATGAATGACGAGCAGAAAGCGCTGCTGACCAGCAACATCGCCGGTGCGATGGGCGGTGTTTCCAGTGATGTGGTCCAGCGTCAGTTGCAGCATTTTTACAAAGCGGATCCCGCTTATGGAGAAGCAATCGCAAATGCACTGGGTGTATCGCTTAACTGACTCTAAACGATAAGCAGAACCGCCCTCATTTGGGCGGTTTTTGCGTTATTTCAGCTACTTTTCTCCGGAAATCTTCGCTTTTCTGCCGTTGATCCCGTGACCTTCAGGTCAGCATGGTTCAAACTACAGACTTTCAAGCAGGGAGATGTAGGGCGATGCAAGGTCACCCCGACGTAATCGATTACCTCAACACGTTGCTGACGGGCGAACTGGCAGCTCGTGACCAATATTTCATCCATTCGCGTATGTACGAAGACTGGGGCTTTACCGAGCTCTATGAACGTATTAACCATGAGATGGAAGAAGAGGCGCAGCACGCTGACGCACTGATGCGTCGTATCCTCATGCTCGAAGGCACGCCGCGCATGCGTCCCGACGACCTGGATGTGGGCACCACAGTGCCGGATATGCTCGCTGCCGACCTTCGTCTCGAATACAAGGTCCGTGCCGCGCTCTGCAAGGGCATTGAGCTGTGCGAGCAGCACAACGACTATGTCACTCGCGAGATCCTGCGCGTGCAGTTGAATGACACCGAAGAAGATCATACCTACTGGCTGGAAAAGCAGTTGGGTCTGATCAAGCTGATTGGCCTGGAAAACTACCTGCAATCGCAGTTCTGATTCCGGCTACGAAAAAGCCCCTGCCACCGATGAGGTGACAGGGGCTTTTTATCGGGCCCGGTAAATCAGGCCCGGTCGCGCTCCAGCAACGGCTTCAGATAGTAGCCAGTATGGGATTGCGACATCTCGGCAACTTGCTCCGGTGTACCCACAGCAATGATCTGCCCGCCCTTGGAACCGCCTTCCGGCCCCAGGTCCACCAGCCAGTCGGCAGTCTTGATCACATCCAGGTTGTGTTCAATCACCACCACCGTATTGCCGTGATCGCGCAAGCGATGCAGCACGTCCAGCAGTTGCTGAATATCGGCAAAGTGCAGGCCAGTGGTTGGCTCATCAAGGATATACAAGGTTTTACCTGTATCCCGTTTGGACAACTCACGCGACAACTTCACCCGCTGCGCTTCACCACCCGACAGCGTGGTCGCCGACTGCCCCAGCTTGATATAAGACAGGCCGACATCCATCAATGTCTGCAGCTTGCGCGCCAACGCCGGAACTGCGTCGAAGAACACCCGAGCTTCCTCGATGGTCATCTCCAGGGTTTCGTGAATGTTCTTGCCCTTGTATTTGATTTCCAGGGTTTCACGGTTATAGCGCTTGCTCTTGCACACATCGCAGGGCACATAGATATCCGGCAGGAAGTGCATCTCGACCTTGATCAAGCCATCGCCCTGGCAGGCTTCACAGCGACCGCCCTTGACGTTGAACGAGAACCGGCCCGGCCCGTAGCCGCGAGAGCGGGATTCCGGAACACCGGCGAACAACTCGCGAATCGGCGTGAACAGCCCGGTGTAAGTCGCCGGGTTGGACCGCGGCGTACGGCCAATCGGGCTCTGGTCGATGTCGACCACCTTGTCCAGATGCTCCAGGCCCTTGATGCTGTCGTGGGCCGCCGCTTCCAGGGTGGTAGCGCCGTTCAGGGCGGTGGCACTGAGTGGGAACAACGTGTTGTTGATCAGCGTCGACTTGCCCGAGCCGGAAACCCCGGTCACACAGGTCAGCAGGCCCAGGGGGATTTCCAGATCCACATTGCGCAAGTTGTTGCCACGAGCACCCTTGAGGTGCAACGCCATCTTCTTGTTGCGCGGCGTGCGCTTGGCCGGCACCGCAATTTTCACGCGGCCCGACAGGTACTTGCCGGTCAGTGAATCCGGATGCGCCATGACTTCGGCAGGCGTGCCCTCGGCGACAATATGTCCGCCATGCACACCCGCGCCAGGGCCGATATCGACCACGTAATCCGCCAGGCGAATCGCGTCCTCGTCGTGCTCGACCACAATCACCGTGTTGCCGATATCCCGCAGGTGTTTCAACGTACCCAGCAAGCGATCGTTGTCGCGTTGATGCAAGCCGATCGACGGCTCATCGAGGATGTACAACACGCCCACCAGTCCCGCGCCGATCTGGCTGGCCAGGCGAATCCGCTGGGCCTCGCCGCCCGACAGGGTATCGGCACTGCGGTCCAGCGACAGATAGTCCAGGCCAACGTTGACCAGGAACTGCAGGCGCTCGCGGATTTCCTTGAGGATCTTGTCGGCAATCTCCCCACGGCGGCCGGTCAGCTTGAGCACACCAAAGTACTCACAGGCATCGCCGATTGGCAAGTTGGTCACCGCCGGCAACGTCTTCTCGCCAACCCACACATGCCGCGCTTCGCGGCGCAGGCGAGTGCCACGGCAATCAGGGCAAGGTTGGGTGCTGAGGAATTTCGCCAGCTCTTCGCGCACGCTGGCCGATTCGGTCTCGCGGTAACGGCGCTCAAGGTTCGGCACGATGCCTTCGAACGGGTGGGAGCGCTTGACGATGTCACCACGGTCGTTCAGATACTTGAAGTCGACGTTCTGCGAGCCGCTGCCGTTGAGGATGACCTTCTGCTGGTCCGCCGGCAGTTGGTTGAACGGCACTTCGAGGCTGAACTTGTAGTGCGACGCCAACGACCCCAACATCTGGAAGTAGTAGACGTTGCGCCTGTCCCAGCCACGAATCGCCCCCTCCGCCAACGTCAGGTCGCCGTTGACCAGGCGCTTGATGTCGAAGAACTGCTTGACGCCCAGGCCGTCACAGGTCGGGCAGGCGCCGGCCGGGTTGTTGAAGGAAAACAGCTTGGGTTCCAGTTCGCTGATGGCATGGCCGCAGATCGGGCAGGCAAAGCGCGCGGAGAAGATGATCTCTTCGCCCGGCTCGTCGTCCATGGGCGCGACCAGGGCAATACCGTCGGCCAGCTTCAACGCGGTCTCGAAGGATTCCGCCAGGCGCTGCTGCAGGTCGGCACGCACCTTGAAACGGTCGACCACCACGTCGATGGAGTGCTTCTTCTGCTTGTCTAGCTTGGGCGCTTCATCCAGCTCATAAAGCTTGCCGTTGATGCGGGCGCGCACGAAACCTTGCGCCCGCAGCTCTTCAAAGACCGAGAGATGCTCGCCCTTGCGCTCGCGGATGACGGGCGCCAGCAGCATCAGCTTGGCGCCCTCCGGCTGGGCCAGCACCAGGTCAACCATCTGGCTGACGGTCTGGGCTTCCAGGGGAATATCGTGGTCCGGGCAGCGTGGAATACCCACGCGTGCATACAGCAGACGCAGGTAATCGTAGATTTCGGTAATGGTGCCCACGGTGGAGCGCGGGTTATGGGACGTCGATTTCTGCTCGATGGAAATGGCCGGCGACAAACCTTCGATGGTGTCGACGTCGGGCTTTTCCATCATGGACAGGAACTGCCGGGCATAGGCCGACAGCGATTCCACATAGCGGCGCTGGCCTTCGGCATACAGCGTGTCGAACGCCAGGGACGATTTGCCCGAACCGGACAGGCCGGTGATGACGATCAGTTTGTCCCGGGGCAGGGTCAGGTCGATGTTCTTCAGGTTGTGGGTTCTAGCCCCACGAATCAGGATCTTGTCCAAGATGGCCTCGCACGGCGGGCGTAAATAATGCCGGAGTATACGGCTAAAGACTGGATGAATATACACTGTCAAAAGGCCGCTTGCAGCCTTACATGAAAGCTGCGCGGCAAAGCGCCGCATATACCCTCTCAATCGATGGGACTGGTAGAATCGCCGCCGGTTCACACGAGGTTTTTCCATGCACGATCCCCACAGCGAACGCATGAGTAGCGGCGAGACCCGAGCGGCAAGCGGTCTGGCCCTGGTGTTCGCCTTCCGTATGCTGGGCATGTTTATGGTGTTGCCGGTGCTGGCGACCTATGGAATGGATCTCGCAGGCGCGACCCCCGCATTGATCGGCCTGGCGATTGGCGCCTATGGCCTGACCCAGGCGCTCTTCCAGATACCGTTCGGCATCATTTCCGACCGTATAGGCCGTCGCCCGGTGATTTACCTGGGGCTGATCGTGTTCGCCCTCGGCAGTGTGCTCGCGGCGCAGTCCGATTCGATCTGGGGCGTGATCGCCGGACGTATCCTGCAAGGCGCCGGGGCGATTTCCGCTGCGGTGATGGCGTTGCTGTCGGACCTGACCCGCGAACAGCATCGCACCAAGGCCATGGCCATGATCGGCATGACCATTGGTTTGTCGTTTGCCGTGGCGATGGTGGTCGGCCCGCTGCTGACTCGCGCTTTCGGCCTGCACGGGTTGTTCCTGGCCACCGGCGGCATGGCGTTGGTCGGTATCGTGATCGTGGCCTTCATGGTGCCGCGCTCGACCGGCACGCTGCAGCACCGTGAGTCCGGCGTCGCGCGCAAGGCGCTGTTGCCGACGCTCAAGCACCCGGACCTGCTGCGTCTGGATTTAGGTATCTTCGTGTTGCACGCAATGCTGATGTGCAGCTTCGTCGCCTTGCCCCTGGCGCTGGTGCAGAAAGCCGGTTTGCCCAAGGAGCAGCACTGGTGGGTCTACCTGACCGCCCTGTTGGTTTCGTTCTTCGCCATGATCCCGTTCATCATCTACGGCGAGAAGAAACGCAAAATGAAACGAGTTCTGCTCGGCGCCGTCGCGACATTGATGCTCACTGAACTATTCTTCTGGCAGTTCGGCGACAGCCTGCGGGCGCTGGTGATCGGCACGGTGGTGTTCTTCACCGCGTTCAACCTGCTGGAAGCGTCATTGCCGTCGCTGATCAGCAAGGTTTCACCGGCCGGCGGCAAGGGCACGGCGATGGGCGTGTATTCCACCAGCCAGTTCCTCGGTTCGGCGCTGGGCGGGATCATGGGTGGCTGGATGTTCCAGCATGGCGGTTTGTCGGTTGTGTTCCTCGGATGCGCCGGGCTGGCTGCACTTTGGCTGGTCTTTGCTGTTACCATGCGCGAACCTCCGTATGTGACGAGCCTACGCCTGCCGTTATCGCCTGAAGCGATGCGCGAAGCCGGCTTGGCCGAGCGCCTGAAGGCCGTCGTTGGAGTAACGGACGCAGTAGTGGTCGCAGAAGAAACTGCGATTTACATCAAATTGGACACCGAATTATTGGATCGCGCGACGCTCGAGCACCTGGTCAACCCAGTGCCGACAGCGCGCCCAGCCTAGGAGAACGTTATGGCCCGTGGGGTTAACAAAGTCATATTGGTCGGTACATGCGGCCAGGATCCCGAAGTTCGCTACCTGCCTAACGGTAACGCCGTGACGAACCTGAGTCTGGCGACCAGCGAACAGTGGACCGACAAGCAGACAGGCCAGAAGGTCGAGAAAACCGAATGGCACCGCGTGTCGATGTTCGGCAAAGTGGCCGAGATCGCCGGTGAGTACCTGCGCAAAGGTTCGCAGGTCTACATCGAAGGCAAACTGCAAACCCGCGAGTGGGAAAAAGACGGCATCAAGCGTTACACCACTGAAATCGTGGTCGACATGCAAGGCACCATGCAATTGCTGGGCGGCCGTCCACAGGGCGACCAACAGGGCCAGGGCGGCATGTCCAACTCGGCACCGCGTCCACAGCAATCGCGTCCGCAGCCAAGCCAGCAGCCTCAGCGCGAGTCGCGCCCGGCGCCACAACAGGCCGCTCCGCAGCCGGCTCCGGATTTCGACAGCTTTGATGACGATATCCCGTTCTGAGGCCTAAACCTCCAGACACAACAAAACCCCCGATAGCCCTGGCGTCGGGGGTTTTTTATGGGCGATGCTTAACCACCAAGAGAGGAGAACCCGATGACCTGGTCCGCCAAGCAGTACACGATGTTCGAGCAGCAGCGCACGCGCCCCGTCCGCGACCTGGTGGCCGCGATTCCCAATACCGATGTGGGCACGGCCGTTGATCTGGGCTGTGGTCCCGGCAATTCCACCCAGGTGTTGGCCGAACGCTTTCCACACGCCCACATTACCGGCATGGACAGCTCCGATGACATGCTGCGCGACGCCCGCAAGCGCCTGCCGGCCTTGAGCTTCGAACTGGCGGATATCGGCGCCTGGAGCCCGGCGCAGCCCTTCGACGTGATTCTCGCCAATGCGTCTCTGCAATGGCTGCCTGACCACGCCTCGCTCTATCCGCACCTGGTCAACCAACTGACCCCCGGCGGCACGCTGGCGGTGCAGACGCCGGACAACCTCGACGAGCCTGCCCACCGGCTCGCCCGTGAGGTCGCAGCGCAGGGGCCATGGGCCGCGAAGATCGGCGCGGTCAAGCATAACGAGCGGCATTCGGCGAGCTATTACTTCGAACTGCTGAACCGGCATTGCAGCACCGTCGATGTCTGGCGTACCACCTACCACCATCCGTTGGCAGACCACGGGGCAGTGGTGGAGTGGTTCAAGGGTTCAGCGCTGCGGCCTTTCCTGGCGCCACTGAACGATGACGAAAAAGCCGCTTTCCTGCAGGCGTACCAGGCACGGATTACCCAGGCTTATCCAGCCCTGGCGGATGGCACGGTACTGCTGCCATTCCCACGCCTGTTTATCATCGCCACGCGCTGAACGCGCCAAGCGGCGGTCAAGCCACCGCCGCTTGGGCTTTCAAATAGTCTTGCGTCGACACCACACTCGCATAGCCGAAGGCCAGCGCGGCCATGTAGGCGCCATGCACCTGCGCGGCGGGAATCACCTGCCCATTGAAATTCTGGTCACAGGTAGCGCAGGCGTCATGAATGACCGTGACCTTGTAGCCCAAGTCTGCCGCCGCCCGCACTACAGCGTCGATGCACATATGGCTCATGCTGCCGACCACCACCACGTCGGTAATGCTGCGCCGTTCCAGCAACTCGCGCAGGTTGGTCTGGCGAAAGGCATTCACAAAGTGCTTGAGCACCACCGGCTCGTTACCCTGGTTCAGCACGTTGGCATGCAACTGCGCGCCTTCGGAGCCCGGCGTGAAGAACGGCGCGTCATCGTCCGCGAACTCGTGACGCACGTGGATCACCGCATCGCCGGTCTGACGAAAGGCCTTCAGCACCTGCGCGGCGTTGTCCGCAGCGGCCTCCACACCGTCAAGCGGCCACTTGCCCTGGGGGAAGTAGTCGTTCTGGATATCGATCAGGATGAGTGCTTGCTTGGCCATGTGGGTTGCCTCGTGATGGGTTGATAGGTCCAGTATCTTAGCTGGCGCCGCCGTCGGATATCGGCTGCCGTACACGTGAATCGTGCAGAACGCCGCGTGCCCGAGGCCGCATCGTGCAGAATGGCGCGGGCTAACTGATATTGCGTGCCCGCCAACTGATTGATTTTCAAGCGCTCCTGCTCAACGCGAGCTTGGCCTGATCCCTGCTACGCTTCTTTTACACACATGGCCGGATGCCAAGGGGGATGCATGACCCCGATTTCACGTAAAAAGCTGGCGCTCTCTCATTCAACGCGCAGCGGCGCACCCCAGCATGAAGTGGAGACCAATCGCGCTCTGGCGCGCTGGCTCGCGCAGATACTGGGGCTAAAATTCGGCGGCAGCTACGACCCGCTCAAGCACGCCGGCCACGATCTGTACCTGCTTCCCACACAAACGCTGGTCGGGGCCGCCCAGGCACAAGCGCTCGATATCAAAGGCCCGCAAGACCTGTGGGGCGGTTATGTCGATCATGCGTTCATCTGTACCAAAGCCATCACTCATGGCCTGCTGAGCCCGCAAGCCCAGGCGCCCGAGGGCTGGTCGCCGCTGTTTTGTGAGCGCGTGCGCGACGTAGTCCTCGATGGCTTGAGTGTCTTCGCGCTGGAAGATGCACGGCCAGCCGCGACCCGTTTGCTCTACAGCGGGCCGATTCGCTTGAAGCCCGTAAACGCCTGCGCGGGGCGCGGGCAAGAGGTGATCCGCAGCCTCGACGAATTCGATGCCCTGCTGGCGCGTCCCGAAGCCGCCGCAATGTTTAATGATGGGGTGGTGCTGGAACAAGACCTGCAGGACGTAGTCACTCACAGTGTTGGCCAAAGCTTTATCGGCGATCACGTCATCAGTTACTGCGGCGAGCAATACCTGACCCGGGACGGGCAGGGCGAAGAGGTCTACGGCGGCTCCAAGCTGCTGGTGGTGCCCGGCGGTTACGACGACTTGCTCGCTCTGGCTCTGCCTGACGACGTACGCGAAGCCGTCAGGCAAGCGCAGGTTTTCGACAAGGCTGCCGATGAAGCCTACCCCGGCTTCTACGCCTCGCGCCGCAACTACGACATCGCCCAGGGGCTGGACAGCGACGGCCAACGCCGCAGTGGCGTGCTCGAACAGTCCTGGCGCATGGGCGGGGCCAGCAGCGCGGAAGTCGCGGCGCTGCAAAGCTTCGTCAACCACCCCGGCTTGCGCGCGATCCGCGTGGCCTCGGTGGAAACCTATGTGGACCGGACGTTACCGGCAGACGCCATCGAGGTGTACCGCGGCCCGGCTGAAAACAGCGACTTTCTCCTCAAATATGTGACGGTTAACGCTTATGACGGCTAGAAGCGAGAGCATCGCAATCGACATTGACGACGAACAGATGAGCGGGACCTTCCTCAGCCCCAAATCCAAAGTGCCGGGCGTGTTGTTCGTGCACGGCTGGGGCGGCAGCCAGGAGCGCGACCTGGAGCGCGCCAAAGGCATCGCGGGGCTCGGTTGCGTGTGTTTGACTTTCGACCTGCGCGGCCATGCAGGCACGGGTATCCCGCTTTCGCGCGTAACCCGTGAAGACAACCTGCGCGACCTGTTGGCCGCCTACGACCGCCTGCTGTCTCACCCGGCCATCGATACCTCGGCGGTGGCGGTCGTGGGCACCAGCTATGGGGGCTACCTGGCGGCGATCCTCACCTCATTGCGCCCGGTGCGCTGGCTGGCGTTGCGGGTGCCTGCGCTGTACCGCGATCAGGAATGGCTCAAGCCCAAGCGTGACCTGGATAAAGCCGACCTGATGGATTACCGCAGTACGCTGGTGCAGGCCGAAACCAACCGGGCCCTGCATGCCTGCGCAAAATTCAGCGGTGATGTGCTGATCGTCGAATCGGAGACCGACGACCACGTGCCCCACGCCACCATCATGAGTTATCGCGCGGCCTGCCAGCACACCCATTCCCTGACCCACCGCATCATCGATGGCGCCGACCATTCGTTGAGCGACCCGGTGTCGCAACAGGCCTACACCTCGATCCTGGTGGACTGGATCACCGAGATGGTGGTGGGTGAACGTTTGAGCATCATCCAGTCTCGCTAACACGCTAAGCGGGTGTTTTCTTCACCCGCAACGCCTTGGCCTTCGCTTCCACCCCCAAATACATCACCAGCGCGATCAACAACGGGCAAATGAAATAGATTGCCCGATAGGCAATCAACCCGGCCAGCAGACTGCCGCGCGACGCCTCATGTTGCAACAGCCCGATAAACACTGCTTCCAGCACCCCAAGGCCCGCTGGAATATGCGTGAGCACCCCGGCAATCGCGCTGATCAGCAGCACCCCCAGCACCAGCGGATAATCCAGTTTCGCCGGCAACAGCGTGAAAATCACCGCCGCCATCAGCGACCAGTTCAGCGCGCCCAACATCAATTGCAAGCACGCCATGCGCAGCGACGGCAGGTTGATTTCCATGCCGCGAATCGTCCACGCACGTTTTTTCGAAAACTGGCAGGCCACCAGGTAACCGAGGCTTGCCAGCACCAACAGCGCACCGATGCCTTGCAATGCCGTAGTGCTGACCTTCCAGCCCGGCGGCATGGTGACCAGGCCGCTGCTGAAGATCACGCCCGAGATCGCCATATAGCCGAACCAGTTGGTGGCCAGGCTCAGCCCCAGGATCTTGGCGATATTGCCGGTGCTCACCCCCAGTCGCGAATACAGCCGATAACGCATGGCGATGCCGCCCACCCACGCGCTCAGGTTGAGGTTGAACGCGTAGCTGATGATGCCCACGGGCAGGATCTGCTTCCAGCGCAAGGGCTGGCGAATGTAGGTGCGGCCGATCAGGTCGAAGCAGGCATACACAATAAAGCTGCACACGGTCAGCGCGCCGGCGATCAGCAGGGTGCGCACCTTGAATTCGCTCAACGTCTGCAGCACTTCGCTCCAGTCGATGCGTCGGGCAAGCAAGGTGAACAGCACGATCAGCAGCACAAAGAACGCAAGGGTCAGGGGCTTCTTCCAGCGCTGGAACCGCGAGCCGTTTTTTTCAGACGTCATGGGCCGGACTCTCAATGGGTTTCAAACGCGGCTTGTGTGCCGGCAGCCAGCCGGTGAGGGCGGGGAAGTGACGCATCACATGAAAGACCAGGAAGCCCACGGTCAGGCGCCACAACCACAGGCGCGGTTTGCGTTTTGCCGGCATGGTCTGGCAATGGTCCCTGGCGAGCGCTTCCAGGCTTTCGTACAACTGCTGATTGAACGCCCGGTCGCGAATCAGCACATTGGCTTCAAGGTTCAATGCCAGGCTCAACGGGTCCAGGTTGCTTGAGCCTACGGTGCTCCAGTCATCGTCTATCAACGCCACCTTGCCGTGCAGGGGGCGCTGGCAGTACTCGTGAATGACCACGCCGTCCTTGAGCAGATAGTCATACAGCATGCGCGCCGCCAGCTTGGCGAGCAGCACATCCGGTTGGCCCTGCATGATCAATTGCACGTGCACGCCACGGCGCGCGGCGTTGCGGATTTCACGCAGCAGACGGTAACCGGGGAAGAAATACGCGTTGGCAATCACGGCGCGCGTACGCGCTTTGCTCAAGGCGTGAATATAGGCTTCTTCGATGTCATCGCGATGCTGCACGTTGTCGCGATAAATCAGGCGTACCAGACCGTCTTCGTCAGACGTTGCCCATGGCGTAGGACGTTGCTGGCGCCGCCGCCATCCACGCCGCGTACGCACCTGGCGACCACTTTGCGCCAGGGCGAAGTGGTGCAGGTCGGCCACCGCCGGGCCAACGATTTGCACCGCATAGTCCTGCTTGGCTTCAGGGCCGAAGTCACCCAGATGGTCGGCGGAAAAGTTGATACCGCCGATGAACGCCACGCTGGCATCCACCACCACGATTTTGCGGTGCAGGCGACGGAACCAGTTGGTGCGGATACCCAGCGTCTTCGAGGCCGGATCGAACATCTGCACCACCACCCCGGCCTCGGCCAGCTCGCGCAAAAATGCCGTGCTCAGTTCGCCGCAACCAAAGCCATCCAGGCTGGCCACCACCTTCACTCCGCGCTGCGCGGCTTCGATCAGGATGGCTTTGAGCTCAAAGCCGACCTTGTCTTCGAAGAGGATAAACGTCTCCAGCAGAATCTCGCGCTGCGCCGCGCGCATGGCCTCGAACACCTTGGGAAAGTAGGCCTCGCCATTTTCCAGCAACTCGATGCGGTTGCCGCTCTGCCAGCCGTAGTCGAGGTCGCGCGCCTTGGCATCATCCGGCGGCTGATCGGTGGCGATATGTTCTACAGCAACGTTCATAGCTCAATCTCCACCGACAGCGGCACGTGGTCAGACAAATGGGACCAGGGCCGCGTGGTCAGCACCCGGGGGTTATGCACCTTCAGATTGCGCACATAAATGCGGTCCAGCGGCAACAACGGCAGGCGCGCGGGAAAGGTGCGTGCCGGCTTGCCCAAGGTCTGCATGAAGACTTCCTCGAGGCCGCTTTGGCTCAGGTCGGCACGCTGGCGCCAGTCGTTGAAATCGCCGGCGACCACCACTGGCGCGTCGGCCGGGATCTCGCTGATGCGTTGCTCCAGCAGGCGCAATTGCTGCTGGCGATGCACTTCACGCAGGCCCAGGTGGATGCAGATCGCATGCACTTCCTGCCCGCTGCCCGGCAGGCGCAGGACGCAATGCAGCAGGCCGCGGTTTTCGTGGCCGCTCTGGGAGATGTCGAGGTTGTCGTGACGGATGATCTGGAATTTCGACAGCAACGCGTTGCCGTGGTCGCCATGGGGGTAGACCGCGTTGCGCCCGTAGGCGAACTGCGGCCAGATGCTGTCGGCGAGAAACTCGTACTGCGGCATCTTCGGCCAGTCGCTGTAGCGCTGCGGATGCTGCTCGTGGGTGCCATGGATTTCCTGCAGGAACACCATGTCGGCGCCCACGCTGCGCACGGCTTCGCGCAATTCGGGCAGGATGAAACGCCGATTCAAGGCGGTGAAACCCTTGTGGATATTGACCGTCAGCACGGTAAAGCGAGTAATGGGGGCAGTGGGTGTGATGGGAATCAACTCCGGCTGTGTCATGGCAGCACTCCAGGTTCCGGCAGTTGCCCCGGCGCTGTCGCCAGGTGCTCATCCAGACCCAAAAGCTGTAACAATTGACGGGCATCGAAAGGCGCACGCACCTTGATGTCGTTATCGAAAAAGCAGAACACGTCGCGCTGTTTGCGCGTGCGTGGCTTGTGTTGCGGGTCGATCAACTGCGCATCCGCGGGCTGTTTGCCGTGCTGCCAACGCTCGATGCGCTCGCCCCAGCGCGCGAGGGCGTCGTCGGTGTAGCCACTGGCGTACAACTGCTTGTCGCCATGCAGGCGCAGGTACAGGAAGTTGGCGGTGACGTCTTCGGCATACGGCCACTTGCCAGCAGTGTCCGCCACCACCAGGGCGACGCCGTACTTGTCCAGTAACTGCACAAACTCAGGCACCGCAAAGCTCTTGTGGCGAATTTCCACCGCATGGCGCAACGGCTGCTTGCCGTAGGCCTTCATGCTCGCCTTGCCATTGAGGCGTGGCTCATGCTGATGGGCGAGGGCGGCGGCCTGCAAGGTGGTGGTGGGCAGCTCGGCCAGAAAGGCTTCGAACAGGGGCGGGTCGAACTTGAAACTGGGCGGGAACTGCCAGAGGATCGGCCCAAGCTTGTCCTTGAGCTCCAATACCCCGGAGGCGAAGAAATTCGCCATGGGCTTGTGTACATCGCGCAGGCGCAGGATGTGGGTGATATAGCGCGGGGCCTTGACGCTGAACATGAACCCTTCGGGCGTGTCGGCATACCACTCGGCGTAGCGCTTGGGGGTTTGCAGCGCGTAGAACGAACCGTTGATTTCGATCGCATTGACGGCGCGTGAGGCAAACTGCAACTCGCGTTTCTGGGTCAAGCCTTCGGGGTAGAAATCGCCCCGCCAGGGCGTATAGCGCCAGCCGGAAATGCCGATGTGAATCGCCGCCATGCTTACTCCCGTTGATCCAGGGTCGATTGCCCCGCGTTTTGGGATGACTACGATCTTTGGCCGAAAGTTTCCACATTCCTACAGGCGGTAGAGGGGCAGGAGGTGGGGCAGGGCCGGGCGAATCAGGGGAACGATCACGGCTCAAACCCGTCAGTTCCTTACAGACCCCCAGAAGGAGCCCGGTGTTTTGCTGAATTTAAAGACTGCATTACTGCTCGTCGCGCTGCTGCTATGCGGCAACGGCGCACTGCAAGCCGCGGCCACCGCGCCTGAACCCGAAGCCCCGGCCAAGCCGGAATTGCTGGTGGAGGGCGGGCTGCTCGGGGCCATCAGCTCCAGCATCGATGATGTGCAACAGAAGCTGGACCTCAACCAAAATTTCATCGACGAGTGGCGCCTGCGTGCCGACCGGGCCGCGAATGAAGTCGGGCGTCTGGTCGACCAGACGGCGGCGCGCTCGCCATGGAGCGTGGCCGGAGATTTCCTGCTGCTGTCGGCCGTGTGGATCGGTGCCTTTGCAGTGCTGACGCTGGTGGGCCGCCTTATCGTGCGGCGCTTGGGCCTGCGGGGTTTTTTCCAGCGCCGGGCGCGCCTGCTGGCGGTGCTGGGGTATGTGGTGCCCTACACCCTCCCGGCCATTATCTGCCTGCCGTTGACGCTGTATGTCAGCCACTTTTTAGCCACCTCCGTGGGCCGGGCGCTGGCGCTGTGTTTTGCCTACGCCACCAGCAGCGGCATCTTCTCCACCTCGATGCTGCTGTGCGTCATCGTCATGTTCAACCTCGGCCACAAGCGCCCGGCGGTGCGGTTGATCCGCGACTATTGCCCCAAACCGCTGTTCCTGATCGGCTTCCTCGCCGCCCTCAGTGACGCGTTGACCAGCCCGCAGATCGCCCGTCAGCTCGGCGGCAATATTACCAGCAGTATCGCGGTGTTTACCGGCCTGTTCGCGACGGTGATCTTTGGCGTGCTGGTGGTGCGTCTGCGCCGTCCGGTGGCGCACCTGATCCGTAATCGGCCGCTGGCCCAGCGTCTCAAGCATCCGGCGTTGCAGCAGTCGTTGCGGGTATTTTCCGGGCTCTGGTACTGGCCGATTCTGCTGATGGTGCTGGTCTCGGCAATCAACCTGATCGGTGCCGGCGACGACAATCAAAAGGCCCTGCGCTGTGCCTTGTTCACCACCATCCTGCTGATCGGCACGGTGTTTCTCAGCACCGTGCTGCAACACCTGTTCAAGTCTCGCAGCCAAGTGGCGATCCAGCGCAGCAGCGCCTACAAGGAGCGCTTCCTCAGCCTGTTGCACGCGATATTGCGCATCGTCATGGCGGTGGCTTTTATCGAAATCCTCGGGCGTATCTGGGGCGTGTCGTTGTTCGAGTTTGCCCAGCGCAACTCGGTGGGCCGGGCGATCAGCGATTCCCTCAGCAGCATCGGCTTGATCCTGCTGATGACCTGGCTGTTCTGGGTGGTGCTCGATACGGCGATTCAGGAAGCGCTCAAACCGCCGGTGAACAAGCGCTCCAGCCGCCAGCCCAGTACCCGTGTGAAAACCATCCTGCCGCTGTTGCGCAACGCCGTGAAAATCATCCTGGTGGTGATTTGTGCGATCACCACCATGGCCAACCTGGGCATCAACGTCGCGCCGCTGCTGGCGGGTGCGGGTGTGGTCGGCCTGGCCATCGGTTTCGGCTCGCAGCAACTGGTGCAGGACGTGATCACTGGCCTGTTCATCATCATCGAAGACACCCTGTCGATCGGCGACTGGGTGGTACTCGACTCCGGCCACGCCGGCACGGTCGAGGGCCTGACTATTCGCACCCTGCGCCTGCGCGACGGCAAGGGCTTTGTGCATTCGGTGCCGTTCGGGCAGATCAAGGCGGTTACCAACCAGTCGCGCCAGTTTGCGTATGCGTTCTTCTCGGTGCAGTTCACCTATGACACCGATGTGGACAAAGCCGTGGAACTGATCCGCGAAGCCGGCCAGTCGATCCGCGACGACGTGTTCCTCAAGTACAACCTGCAAGGGCCACTGGAGGTGTTCGGCGTCGACAAGATGGACCTCAATGGCGTGGTGCTGACGGCGCAGTTCCGTACCGTGTCGGGTGGGCAATATGCGGTGAGCCGCGCGTTTAACCAGCGCTTGAAGAAGCTTGTGGATAACTGCGACGAGGTGCATTTCGCGCAGACTTATCCACAGCAGGTTGTGTTGCCCAAGCGGGTGGGGCAGGAGCATGAGGTGGAGATGACCGAGCAGCCGCGTGCCGAATGAATGATTGGGGTGCCTGAGCTGGCGCCATCGGGGGCAGGCCCCCTCCCACCTTTGATTTGTGAACACAGTTCAAATGTGGGAGGGGGCTTGCCCCCGATGAGGCCCTCAAACTCACCGCCTGAGCAACTTCTCCTGAATCGCCTGCTGATCCACCTCCAGCAACACCTGCTGCTTACCCCCCACCATCACCCCCGCCGGCACGCCATCCTTGTACACAATCCGATTGCCACTCACCGCCGGCACTTTGCTTCCCGGCAGCAGTGTGCCGACAAGGTTCAGCGGGTCGGCCCCGCACACTGCGATCAAGCTGCCGTCATGGGGCCGGCGCCGTACTTCACGCAGCAACGGGATCGCCTCCGGCAGTGCGAACTGTTCCCCCGCCAGGCCACTGACAAACCGCCCGCCGCGAATCTCGCCCCGCGCTTCGAGGCGGTGGTAGGTGCGCAGCAATTCGCGCCAGCTCGGCAACCAGTCCGCTTCGCGCTCCAGCAGGCGCCAGAACACCACGCCATAGCGGCGCAGCAGGGTCATCGCGACATGCTCCAGCGTCTCGGCCGAATGCGCACCGGGCTCGCCTGGCGCGCGGCGAATCAAGGCCCAGCGCCCGGCATCGTCCATGCCGCCAATAAAGGCGCCGCGTCCACGCCGGCTGCTACGCGCCTGGCGTTTGCTGGCGGGCGTGGTCAGGGCGCGCAGCCCGGCGAAGCTGTCGGCATTCACCAACCCCGCGCCGACCAGCTCCTGCAACGCGGTTTCCAATTCGCTGCGCAGCAGATGGGCTTCATGTACCAGTTCATCGAAAAACAACGCGCCTTGTTCGCGCAGGGCCAAATGGACTTTCTGCGCCTTGGGCGACAGCGTCGTGCTGTCGGTCTGTTCGGTCAGCCCGCTCCACAACGGCAACTGGCTGCGCGGTAACAGCACGATTGGCGTGCTGCGCAAGGCAATGGCGCCGGCTTTGTGGCTCAGGCGCGTCCACACCAGCTTGCCACTGCGGCACAGGTCGTCGAGCCAGGTCGAGGCGTAATCCTTGATACGCGCACTGAGCAGGTCACTGTCCCAGGCCGACGTGGCGGCGGCGTAGCCTTCGAACTGGGCGACTATCTGCGGCAACACCGCGCTGCCCTGGCCGCGCGTGCTGTCGGACAAGTGCTGCCAGTCGAACAGAAAACGCATGAAATCCTGCAGCGCCACCGGTTCGATCTCCCGGCGCAGGCGCTTGACCGTGTAGCGATGAATACGCGCCAGCAGGTGCCGTTCGCACCATTGCTCATCACCACAGCCTGGGCTGAAGTGCCCGCGCAGCACGTAGCCTTCCTGCTCCAGCCGCGCCAACCCCTGGGCCACGGTAGCGGGCGGCAGCGCCAGGGGCGCGGCAATCTCGGGCAGCGTCAATGGGCCGAAACCGCCCAGGCGCGCGCGCAGCACTTCCACCAAGGCCTCATCGGATGTCCACGGCTCATCGAAACCCGGCAGCAGCGGCAGGTTGTGCGGGTAGATTGCCTGCAAACAGCTCAAGCGTTCCACGGCCACCCACAAGCCGTTGGGCAACGGATAAGCGCGTCCGGCCTTGTGCAAAGCCCGCAACCACTTGGCCCATTCTGGCGTGACCTCCTGTTCTGCAATACAGGCCAGGCTCATCAGCGCTTCGTGCATTTCATCCGGCCCCTGGGGCGCGGGCCAGGCCTCCTCGCGTACCCCGGCGATCGCCTCGGCATCCAGTGCGCCGAGATCGTCGGTACTCTGCGGGTCGCTCCAGCGGCGGTTGAGCACCGCCTGGGTGCGGCGTTCTTCCAGTGGCGCGTCATCGAGAAAGGTGTAGGGGCGCGCGCTGAGAATTTCGGCGGCCATCGGCGAGGGCGCGGGCAGGTCGCGGCTGACCATGCGCACGTCGCCTGCTTCCATGCGTCGCAACAGGGCCAGCCAGCCTTCGCTGTCCATGGCTTCGTGCAGGCAGTCATCGAGGGTTTGTTCCACCAGCGGGTGGTCGGGCACTTCGCGCTCGCCGGCGAGGTTTTCCAGGCAGGCAATCTGGTCGGGAAACACATTGGCGATCAGGTCTTCGCTTTTCATGCGCTGGATCTGCGGCGCCACCTTGCGCCCGCCGGTGTAGCGCGGCAATGCCAGGGCCACGCCAGCGTTCCAGCGCCAGCGCACGCCGAACAGCGGCGCATCCAGCACGGCCTGGATCAGCAGGTGTTCGGCGCTGTTGCTGTTGAGGTAGCGCCACACGTCATCCAGCGCAAAGCTGTGGCTGGTGGACAGCGACAGCACAATCGCATTTTCGCTGGCCGCCGCTTGCAGCTCGAAGTTGAAGGTGCGGCAAAAGCGCTTGCGCAGGGCCAGGCCCCAGGCGCGGTTGATACGGCTGCCAAAGGGCGTGTGGATGATCAACTGGGTGCCCCCGGACGCGTCGAAAAACCGCTCCATGATCAAGGTGTCCTGCGACGGCAAGGCGCTGAGGGCCAGGCGCGTGCGGGCCAGGTAATCCAGCAGTTGTTCGGCGCTGGCGCGGTCCAGGCCGAGGGTGTCGGTGAGCCACGCTTGCGCCGGTTGCAGGTCACCGGGGCTGGCGCCGAGCAGGTGGTCCAACTGCCCCTGCAGACGGGCCACCGCCGCCGACAACTCGTTGCTGCGCCCCGGCGCTTCGCCTATCCAGAACGGAATGGTCGGCGGCTGACCGTGGGCGTCCTCGACGCGCACCTTGCCGGCGTCCACCCGCAGGATGCGGTAGGACGTATTGCCGAGCTGGAAAATATCGCCGGCGATGCTTTCCACCGCAAAGTCTTCGTTGACGCTGCCGATGTTCAGGCTCTGGGGCTCGAGCAGCACGCTGTAGTCGGCGTTGTCGGGGATGGTGCCGCCGCTGGTCACGGCCGTGAGCCGGGCGCCACGGCGGCCGCGCAGGGTGTGAGTCACGGCGTCCCGATGCAGATAAGCGCTGCGCATGCCCTGGCGGCCGTTGTAGCCGTCGGCGAGCATGTGCAACAGCGCCTGGTAATGGCGCTCGTCCAGCGTGGCATAGGGCGCGGCGCGGCGGACAAGCGTCAGCAGGGCAGCTTCCGACCATTCGCGCGCGCTGACCTCGGCGATGATCTGCTGGGCCAGCACGTCCAGCGGCGCCACGGGGATGTGCAAGGTGTCGAGCTCGCCACGGCGCACGCAGTCGAGGAGGGCGGCGCATTCGATCAAGTCGTCGCGGGTGGTGGCAAACAGGCGGCCCTTGGGCGTACCGCCGACCTGGTGCCCGGAGCGGCCGACCCGTTGCAGAAACCCGTTGATCGAGCCGGGCGAGCCGATCTGGCAGACCAGGTCCACATCGCCGATATCAATGCCCAGCTCCAGCGACGCGGTGGCGATCAGCACTTGCAGCGCACCGGCCTTGAGGCGTTGCTCGGCGTCCAGGCGCATTTCCTTGGCCAGGCTGCCGTGGTGGGCGGCCACCGCCGTCTTGCCCAAACGCTCGCTCAGATGCCGCGCCAAGCGTTCGGCCAGGCGCCGGGTGTTCACGAATATCAGCGTGGTGCGGTGTTCGCGCGCCAGCTCGGCGAGGCGGTCGTAGACCAGCTCCCACACATCATTGGCCATCACCGCGGAGAGCGGCACTGGCGGCACTTCGATAGCCAGGTCGCGCGGGCGGGCGTGGCCGATGTCGACAATGGCGCACTCGCGGCCGCTACCGACCAAAAACCGCGACACCGCATCGATAGGCTTTTGCGTGGCCGACAGGCCGATGCGCGTCAGCGCCTCGGCGCACAAGGCTTGCAGGCGCTCCAGGCTTAACACCAGGTGGCTGCCGCGCTTGCCGGCGGCAATCGCGTGGATCTCATCGACGATCACCGTGCGCGTGCTGGCGAGCATCTGCCTGCCCGAGTCCGAGCCCAGCAGCACATACAGCGATTCCGGGGTGGTGACCAGGATGTGCGGCGCACGCTTGCGCATCTGCGCGCGGTCTTTTTGCGGAGTGTCGCCGGTGCGCACTGCGGTGCGGATCACCAACGGCGGCAGGCCGGATTTTTCAAGATGCTCGGTGATGCCGGCCAGCGGGTTTTGCAGGTTGAGTTGAATGTCGTTGGACAGCGCCTTGAGCGGCGAAATGTAGACCACCAGGGTTTCATCGGGCAGTTGGCCGCCGTTGGCCAGACCCTGGTGGACCAGGTCGTCCAGCACCGCGAGAAAGGCGGTCAGGGTCTTGCCCGAACCGGTCGGCGCGGCGATCAGCGTCGAACGGCGCTGACGGATCAGCGGCCACGCCCGGGCCTGCGCGTCGGTCACCGAGGGGAAGGTGCTGCGAAACCAGGTACTGACGGCGGGGTGGAAGCCGTCCAGTGCCCTGTCTGTTGAGTCGGGAAGGTTCATGTAGTGATTGATACCCGTCGCTCCAACAAGTTGCAAACACCTACTTTGTCCGTGACGGTTGCGCTACAAACCCGCAAAATGCAACGATTCTGGAATAAACCTACGGCAAGGCTCACGCGCCTGCCGACAACAACCATCGTTCCAAACAGACCGGGCCTGCTCAATCTATGCGAATGCGCCTTATGTTACTGGGCGGCGGGAATGCCCTCGGGCAGGCGCTGATTCGCCTCGGTGCAGAGGAAGACATCGGTTTCCTCGCCCCCAAACCGCCCCAAGACGGCTGGGATGCCGCGAGCCTCACCCAATTGCTCGACGACACCCGTCCCGATGCATTGATCAACCTCGCCTACTATTTCGACTGGTTCCAGGCCGAAGCCGTCAGCGAAACCCGCCTGGCTTCCCAGGAATTCGCCATCGAACGCCTGGCCGAACTGTGCCAGCACCACAGCATTACCCTGGTGCAACCGTCCAGCTACCGCGTGTTCGATGGTTCCCGCGCCACCGCCTACAGCGAAAAAGACGAGCCGGTGCCCCTGGGCCTGCGCGGCCAGGCGTTGTGGCGTATCGAGCAAAGCGTACGCGCCACCTGCCCGCAGCATGTGCTGCTGCGGTTTGGCTGGTTGCTGGATGACAGCGTCGACGGCACCCTCGGCCGCTTCCTCGCCCGGGCCGAACAGCCGGATGAGTTGTTGATGGCCGACGACCGTCGCGGCAACCCGACGCCGGTGGACGATGCGGCGCGGGTGATCATTTCCGTGCTCAAGCAACTCGATTGCGCGGCGCCGCTGTGGGGCACCTACCACTACGCCGGTCACGAGGCGACCACACCGCTGGCGCTGGGCCAGGCGATCATCACCGAAGCCCGCAACTTCCACGCCCTGGCCATCGAGTCGCCCACCGCCCAGGCCCACGCCGCGCGGCCGGATGCGGCGGACGAGCCACAGCACGCGGTGCTGGCCTGCAAGAAAATCCTGCATACCTTTGGCATCAAGCCACGGGCATGGCGGGCAGGCTTGCCGGCGTTGCTAGACCGGTTCTACCGCCACTTCTGAAAACAACACAGAACCCAATGTGGGAGGGGGCTTGCCCCCGATAGCAGAGTGTCAGTCAAAGATTTATTGACTGGTCCACCGCTATCGGGGGCAAGCCCCCTCCCACATTGTTATGCCGTGTTATTTAGAACTTGTAGCCAATACCCACCATGTAGACCATCGGGTCGACATCCACATTGACCTTGGCCCGAGTGCCCTGGCCCAGTGCGTTGTTATCCACAGTCGCCTTGGTGCTGATGTCGATGTAGCGCGCCTGGGCGTTGATCATCCATTTGTCGTTGATCATGTAGTCGGCGCCGATCTGCGCGGCCCAGCCCCAGGAGTTCTCGGCCTTGAAGTTGCTGAAGCCGGCTTGCTCGGCGCGGCTGCCGACGTGTTCGTCATAGATCCAGGTGTAGTTGATACCGGCGCCCACATAGGGTTGAAACGCGGACTGGTGGTCCAGCGGGTAGTAGACGACGCTCAGGGTCGGCGGCAGGTGTTTGAGTGTGCCGAGCTTGCCGTTGGCGGCGCCGAGGGCGGTGTTCTTGATCTTGACATCGTGCTCGAACGGTGTGGCGGCCAGCAGTTCGATACCGACGTGATCGGTGATCATGTAGGCGAAGTTCAAGCCCAGTTGGGTGTCGCTGCTCATGGTCGCCTTGCCGCCCAGGTTGGCGCCGGCCAATGGGCCCTGGTCAACCTTGACGCTGCTGCTGTCGGCCTTCGGGTTCACGGTGATTGCACCGGCACGAACCAGAATGTCGCCCGCCTGGTGGGCGTGAGCGACAGGGACGACGAGGGCGAGCGCGAAGAGGGACGCGCCGAGCAGAGACTTGTTCATGGGAGCTCCAAAAGGACGTTAAAAGTTGTACGTCCAATGGTAAAGATCGTTCCGCACGATCTTTTGACTCAGCTCAATGAAAGGCTAACCACGTCGCAAAAAACTGTGGGAGGGGGGGCTTGCCCCAGTACCGGTCAGTTAGCGCAGATCCCCTGTGGGAGGGGCGGTGCGACGATTCGACTTGCCCCCGATAGCGGTGGGTCAACCAACATCAGTGTTTGCTGGGCCGACGTCGTCGCGGGCAAGCCCCCTCCCACATTTGATCTTCGGTGTGTTCGCAGGTGGTGATTATTCCTCCAGCTCGTACATATAAATCTTCTCGGCATCCATCTGGTAACCGGCGTCAGCCAACTCACTGGACGACGGCTTGACCTGCATCGCGCCTTCGATCCAGTACGGCTGGTACAGCTCGTCGAGTTTCACCCCGATTTCGCTTTTCACATGCACGATCTGGTTCGACGGCGGTGGCGGCACATGGATGCACGCGCCGAAATACGGCACCAGCAGGAACTCGGTGGTGCGGCCCTCTTCGCTCACTTCCAGCGGCACGATGTACCCCGGCAGACGAATGTGCCGGCCGTTGAGGCTCTGCACCACCGGCGCGTTGGGCAAGTCCTGTTTGGCGGCGGGCGCGGCCTCGACGGACAAGGCATCGGCCATGTTCGACAGGTCGTGCAGCGGTTTCATATTGGGCACTTCCGGTGGCGCATCCGCTGGGATCATTTCCTGCCACGACAAATCCCGGGGCTGCTCCTCGGCCCAGGCAGGTACGGCCACCAGCAGCAACAGGGCAAACAGGGCACGACGCATCGACAGCTTCCTCATAAACGAATGGACAGGCCATCGGCCAACGACTGGCGATAGGCACGCCAGGCAGGCACGCTGCCCATCAGCAGCGCCGCCGCCAGGATACCGGCGAGCAACGTCCATTCATATTCGCTCGGCCATGCCATCGGCAGGTCCAGCCCGTAGTTGGCCTGCAAATAACCGCGCGATACGCCGATGCACAGGTACAGTAAACCAAGACCTGCCACCACGCCGGACAGCGCCAGCGCGAAGGCCTCGAAGATCAAAAGCGTGGCGATATGCCACGGCCGTGCGCCCACCGAGCGCAGGATCGCCATCTCGCGGCGGCGTTCGTTGAGGCTGGTGAGGATCGCCGTGAGCATGCCGATCAACCCGGTCAGCACCACGAACAACGAGATCACGAACAAGGCTTTTTCCGCCGTGCCCATCATGCTCCACAGCTCTTGCAACGCCACGCCCGGCAGGATCGCCAGCATCGGTTCGCCACGGAACTCATTGATTTCCCGTTGCAGGGCGAAGGTGGAAATCTTGTTGTTCAAACCGAGCATGAACGCGGTGATGGCTTGCGGGGTCAGGTCCATATTGCGCGCCTGATCGGCGCTGATACGGCCTTTGCCCTGGGCCGGGACACCGTTGTGCCAGTCGATGTGGATCGCCTCCATGCCGCCGAGGCTGATATGCAGCGTGCGGTCCACCGGCGTGCCGGTGCGCTTGAGGATGCCGACCACGGTGAAGGGCTTGTCATCGTGCTTGACCAGGCTGACCACCGCCACGCCATGGGCCAGCACCAGCTTGTCGCCGAGCGTGTAGTGCAGGGCCTCGGCGACCTCGGCGCCGAGCACCACTTCGAACGGGTCGGTGGCAAACGCGCGGCCGCTGGCCAGTTCAAGGTTCTGTTTGCGACCGTACTGGTAATGCTCGAAGTAGGATGCGTTGGTACCCATCACCCGGTAACCGCGATGGGAATCGCCCAGGGAAACCGGAATCGCCCATTTCACCTGGGGGTTGGCGGCGAAGTGCTCGTAGCTGTCCCAGCGGATGTTATTGGTGGCGTTGCCGATGCGAAACACCGAGTACAGCAGCAGGTTCACCGAGCCCGAGCGCGCCCCGACGATCAGGTCCGTGCCGCTGATGGTACTGGCGAAGCTGTTGCGCGCTTCAACGCGCACGCGTTCCACCGCCAGCAACAGGCAGACGGAAAGCGCGATGGCGAAGGCGGTGAGGATCGCGGTAAAGCGGCGGTTGGCCAGGCTGGCCATGGCCAGACGAAACAAATACATCTCAAACCTCTGCAGGCGTGGCGGCGCGATTGAGTTCGGCCAGCGACAGGTTGCGGTCGAACAGCGGGGCCAGGCTTTGGTCGTGGCTGACAAACAACAGGCTGGCGCCCGCTTCGCGGCATTCGGCGAACAGCAGTTGAATGAATGCTTCGCGGGCGTCGTAGTCGAGGGCCGAGGTGGGCTCGTCGGCGATCACCAGTTCCGGTTGACCGATCAGCGCACGGGCGGCGGCCACCCGTTGTTGCTGGCCGATGGACAGCGAATCGGCGCGGCGCTCGAGCAAGTCCGGGTCGTTCAAACCCAGGTGCGCGAGCAAGGTCGCTGCGGCCTGGTCGACACTGCCGTGGCGCTGGGCCGCGCGCCGGGCCCGCAGCTTGGAAAAGTGGCAAGGCAGCTCGACGTTTTCACGTACCGACAAAAACGGCAGCAGGTTGAACTGCTGGAAGATGTAGCCGGTGTGGTCCACACGAAAACGGTCACGGGCACCGGCAGACAGTTCGGTCAGCTCCTGGCCGAGCAGGCGGATACTGCCTCGGCTGGGTTTGTGCACACCGCCAAGCAACCCGAGCAAGGTGGTTTTGCCACTGCCGCTCGGGCCCTTGAGGAACAGGGTTTGCCCCGGCTCCAGGCGGAACGCGGGGATGTCCAGCAACTGGGGGTGACCGGGCCAGTTGAAGCCCAGGTCGGACAGTTCGATCAGTGCAGGGGTCATGTGAACTCAGAACTTCAGGGTGGCTGCAGTGGCGGTCGCGTCAGCACCTTGCTGGCCGCTCGGGCCGATCAGTTGTACCTGAATTTTCCGGGTGGCGGGGAAGGTCTTGAACACTTGGCTCAGGTCCAGGTTGCTCAGTGCCTCTGGCTTGGCGCAGGTGAACTGGTAGTGGGCATGGATTTCGCTGTGGTCATGATGATGCTCATGGGCGGCAGCGCCTTTGCCGTCGGTGGCATGGTCATTGTTATCGTCATCGTCATCGTCATCATCGTGATCGGCTTCGGGCTTGTCGCCGAACAGCGGGCTGTTGAGTTCCTGGGTGCTGACGACGCAACCGGCGGCCTTGGGTACGTTGAACAGTGCCAGCGGACTTTCCAGCTGTTTGCGCGCGGCGGCGACTTTGGCTTTGTCGGCGGCGCTGGTCGCGACGTGTTCGAAACCCACCAGGTTCATCGCCGGGCTGTCCAGCTCAAGCTCCAGGCTCTGGCCGTCCAGCACTGCATTGAGACGGCCCACACCGTGTTCGTGAGCGCCGAGGCTGCCATGCTCATGATCGTGATCTTCATGGGCGTGAGCGACAGCCAGAGGCAGCAGGGCAAACGGCAAAGCAAGCAGCAGACGGCGCATGACAGGACTCCACAGATGAAAGTTTTGTTATGTGATCTTATAACAATAGTGCCGAGAGTTTGACCGTCCGCTTGGCGTTGCGCAAGCTGCATGGGAGCATGTCCGTCAGAAAAAATGCGGGAGTAAGGACGATGTTGCGAATTCGTGGAACCGTCGGCGACCTGCCGGTGGACTTGACCCTGGAACTGGACGACGGCGATTGGGCGCGACTGGGCGCACACTTGCAGGCCGCCCCGGTGCCGGCCGAGTCGACGGCGGTACCGGTCAGGCAAAGTGAGGATCTATGGCAGAACGCTCAGGATCTGTTGCGCAACGCCGGGCAGCTCAGCGGCCTGGAATTGCTCGATCAACTGGAAGGGTTGGCCGGCGATGCCGCCGCGGGCAAGCGCCTGCTGGTGCGCCTGCGCCACAGCGCCAAAGTGAAGGTGACCAGCGGCGCAGACACGCCGCTGTACACCTGGATCGACGCGTCGTAGGAGCGAGCTCGCTCGCGAAAAACGCATAGGCGCCGCGTTCATTCAGGATGCCCGCGTTATCGTTGACGGCCTTCGCGAGCAAGCTCGCTCCTACAAGGTGAGGGTTAGTACAGCGCGGCAAACAATTTGCGGCGGTACACCGTGACCAGCGTGTGATCATTGCCCAGCAGTTCGAACACCTGCAGCAAGGTCTTGTGTGGCAAGCCCTCGCTGTAGCTGCGATTGCGCACGAACAGCTTGAGCAGGCCTTCCAGGGCGGCGTCGTATTGCTGGCGCGCCAGTTGTTGAATGCTCAACTGATAGGCCGCTTCGTCATCCTGCGGGTTCTGCGCCAGGCGGCTTTTCAGGTCGGCGCTGTCCGGCAGGTCGGCAGCCTGGCGCAGGAAGGTGATTTGCGCCTTGGCCCCGGCGAGGGCGGCCTTGTGGTCGTCGCCTTTTACGGCGTCCAGCACGGTTTGGGCTTCATCCAGTTCACCGCGCTCGGCCAGGCAACGCGCGTACAGGATCAGCGCGGCGGCGTTGGTGTTGTCCTCGCCCAGCAGCGCAACCAAAATGGCCTCGGCATCGCTGATGCGGCCCTCGGCAAACAACGCTTGTGCCTGCTCCAGTGGATCGGCCGCAGCCGGTGGCGGCATCTGCACATGGGGCTCGAGCATCGCCCGCACCGACGACTCCGGCTGCGCCCCGGCAAACCCATCCACCGGCTGACCGTCCTTGAACAGCACCACCGTCGGCAGGCTCTGGATACCGAAACGTGCAACGATGTCCTGCTCGGCTTCGCAATCGACCTTGGCCAGCAGCAACTCACCGCGATAACTCTCGGCAATCTGCGCCAGCATCGGCATCAGCGCCTTGCACGGCGCGCACCACTCGGCCCAGAAGTCCACCAGCACAGGTTTTTCGAAAGAGTTCTGAATCACTGCCTGCTCGAAGTTGGCGGCAGTGACGTCGAAGATGTACGGCGTGGGCTCACTCATGAGGCGTCTCGAATAAAGCGGGAATGGGGGCAACTATAAGGGCTGGCGCTGGCTATCGGAAGCCGTATGGGGATTAGTGTTCAGGCGCATGCCAAAACGGATCGAGGTACCAGTCTTGAGGAAAACCCATTGCTTTGAGACTGACCTCGGGAAATTCACGGATAAGCACATGCAGGCTGTGGCCCCAGGGAGTCTGTGGACTCACTTGGCGCATCAGATGATTGAGCATGCAAAGAACCGCGAACATTCGACTATGTGGTCCTGGTTCAAGCAAATGCCCGGGCCATGCAAAGGTGGCCTTCCTGGGTAATTCGGGTCGAACACCCAATTGCCGGTTCCACATTCGCGAATGGTGGGCGCACATATTTCGGATGGTGGTCAGCGTGTGCAGCCAGGACTGCATCAGTGGCGCCGGGAGCAGCAAGCGCTTGGCGACGGCTTTTTTATCGGCGTCCCTGGCCAAGCCTTTGTACAGGTGGGACAGGTCCCCCAGCGTAAGTTCTTCGAGCATCGCCCAGCCAGGCATCAGCGTTGGGTGGGCATAGGTCGCGGGGTAATGGCGGGCGTAGCTCTCTTTTGACCGTTGGCGTTTGAGCAGCGCCTTTCTCGCATCGCTCGCGTGCGACCTGTCGATCCGGTCACATTCGCGCATGTACTCACGCGTTGCCGTGTCTTGTTTGCCGCAGAGTGTTGTCAGCAGGCGCTGATGATCAAAGGTGGGGTGAAACAGCAGCGGGTTGGTATACCAATGACTGCCATGCGTGGGGCCCATTTGGTTGCTGATAACGCAACGCGAGGCAATTTCGACGCGTTCGATGGCATCCATGGTCAGTAAACGAAGCCGCCGGTCGAAGTCGTAAAGGCGGGTCAACTGACCAAACTGGCTGCCTTCACGAAAGCGATGATCGATATCTTCCGGCTGCTGGAAGGGTCGCATATGAGGGCTAAGTCGAAAGAAACTGACGGCCTGCAGGAAGCGCTCAGCGCGAGCTTCATTGTGAATGATCAGTCCGCGTAGCTTGAGCAGTTCCAGTTGAGCAGGAACATCTATGGCTGGCTTGCTGAATGACCTCATGCCCCAAAAGCGCCGGGCATAAAAAACCCGCACAATTTGTGCTTGGTTACTGAAGTAACCAGAGGCATGGCGGGTGTATTAGCGCAAAGGTTAGGCAGATGCCCAGCGTTTGGCAAGGCCTGCGCTTCGTTGGACATCAGTGAGTTTGAATACGAAGACATTGCAGTCGATTGTCAGAGATGCGGGCGAGGACTGGCATTTTCCATACCGCGGCTTTTCTTGTCTCAATCAATATATTGCCGGGAATTTGTAACGTGGACGGTTATCGCCGCGAATGGTACAGGCTCACCTTGCGAAACTCCCACGGCTCGGCCAGGTCCGGCAGGGTCAGTGCCTCGAGGATGTCCAGCCGCTGATAATCCGGATGCTGGAAGTCGCGCACCCGCGAGTCCGCCACCAGCGCTTCGCGGGCTCGGGTCAGGAAGTGATCCAGCAGCGGCAGGTTGGCGCGATCGTAAAGCACGTCGGCCACCAGGATCAGGTCGAAGCGATCGGCCTCTGCAAAGAAGTCGGTTGAATAACCCAGCTGCACGTCGTTGAGTTCGGCATTCGCCCGGCAAGCCGCCAGCGCCAGCGGATCAAGGTCGCACGCCACCACCTCCAATGCCCCAGCCTTGGCGGCTGCAATCGCGGCCACGCCGGAGCCGGTACCGAAATCCAGCACGCGCTTGCCCGCTACCCACGCCGGGTTCGCCGCCAGATAGCGCGCCAGCGCCAGGCCGCTGGCCCAGCAGAAGCTCCAGTAGGGCGGCTCATGCAAGATGCGCCGGGTTTCTTCCTGGCTGAAGGCACGGTCCATGTTGTCGGCGTCGAGCAACCACAACCACAGCTCGGTGCCCGGCAGCGGGCAGGGCACCAGGTGTGCGTCGCCAATCAGTTCACTCAGGGCGCGTTGCAGGTGCAGCGGTGGTGTCATGGCGCCTTGACGAGTTGCAGCGGGCCGGTGGTCTGGGTAATCGCCTGGGTGATGCGCACGGCGGGCAGGTGCAGGATCAACTGGCCGGACTGGCTGGCGCGACCGCGCAATTCAACCCGCGCACCGGCCGGGAACGCTTCGGGGTTGAAGCGCAGGCGAAAGGCCAGGGGCTTGCCGTTGCCGGTCAATACGCTGCTGGCGAGCAGTTGCTGCGGGCGCGAGCGCTCGTCGATCACCAGTAGCGCCAACTCGACTTCGGCGCCGGCCGGCACATTGGTCAGGTTGCCGCTGATTTCCCGCTGGTAGGCAGGCAGGGGGCCGAGGTCTTCGATGCCGGGGACTTTTTTCTCTTGTGCCGGCGTTGGCTGAGGTGCGGCCGGCTTGGGGGCTTCGCTGCTGCAGGCGACCAGAAAACTGAACAGGGTGAGTAGAACGAGTGGTCGTAACTGCATGTACGGCTCCAGAAAGGACAAAATCCGTGGCTTAAAAAATAGAAACATATAAGCCTGCCTATATACCGTAAAGGCTATGGCTTGTCTTGCGACGGGGATGCGCTACCATGGCCCTCCCTATTATTTGTTGCCTGCCAACCATGCACTGTCCCTTCTGCGGTGCCAACGACACCAAGGTCATTGACTCGCGTCTGGTCGCCGAGGGCGATCAAGTGCGTCGCCGGCGCGAATGCCTGGCCTCTGGCTGCGGTGAACGTTTCACCACCTTCGAAACCGCCGAACTGGTATTGCCGCGCCTGATAAAATCCGACGGCAGCCGCCAGCCCTTCGACGAAGAAAAACTGCGCGCCGGTATGCAGCGCGCCCTGGAAAAACGCCCGGTGAGTGTCGAGCGTCTGGAGGCGGCGCTGGCGCATATCAAGCACAAGTTGCGCGCGACCGGCGAGCGCGAGGTCAAGAGCCTGGTGGTCGGCGAGCTGGTGATGGGCGAGCTGCAAAAGCTCGACGAAGTCGCCTATATCCGTTTCGCCTCGGTGTATCGACGCTTCCAGGACCTCAATGAGTTCCGTGAAGAGATCGACCGCCTGGCCCGTGAGCCTTCCAAGCAATGACGTCTGAACAGGCAGTCCTCGACGCCCACTACATGGCGCGCGCCCTCGAGTTGGCGCGCAAGGGCCTGTACACCACCCACCCCAACCCACGGGTAGGCTGCGTGATCGTGCGTGACGGGCAGATTGTCGGCGAAGGCTGGCACGAACGCACCGGCGAGCCCCACGCCGAACCCAACGCCTTGCGCGCCGCCGGTGACAAGGCCCGTGGCGCGACGGTCTACGTCACCCTCGAACCCTGCAGCCACCATGGCCATACGCCGCCCTGCGCCGATGCGCTGGTGACAGCCGGCGTGGCGCGCGTGGTGGCCGGCATGCAGGACCCGAACCCGGAAGTGGCCGGGCGCGGCATGCAGCGCCTGGCCCAGGCCGGCATCGAGGTTCGCAGCGGTGTGCTGGAAGCTCAAGCGCGTGCGCTGAACCCGGGCTTTCTCAAGCGTATGGAACACGGCCTGCCATTTGTGCGGGTCAAGTTGGCGATGAGCCTGGACGGCCGCACCGCCATGGCCAGCGGCGAAAGCCAATGGATTACCGGCCCTGCCGCCCGTGCCGCCGTGCAGCGCCTGCGCGCCGAAGCGAGCGTGGTGCTGACCGGCGCCGATACGGTGCTGGCCGACGGTGCCCGCCTGACCGTGCGCGCCGCCGAGCTGGGCCTGGATGCAGAAACCACCGCCCTGGCCATGTCGCGCCCGCCGTTGCGTGTGTTGATCGACGGCCGTCTGCGAGTGCCGCTCGATGCGCCGTTCTTCAAGGCGGGCCCGGCTTTGGTCATCACCTGCGTAACCCCGGAAAACCAGTTCCCCCGTGGTCCCGAGTGCCTGGTGGTACCGGGTGTGGAGGGCCAGGTCGACCTGCGATCGGCGCTGGTGGCGCTTGCCAACCGTGGCGTCAACGAAGTGCTGGTGGAAGCCGGCCCGAGCCTGGCGGGCGCGTTTGCCCAGCAAGGGCTGGTCGACGAGTACGTGATTTTCGTCGCCGGCAAGTTCCTCGGTTCCGCTGCCCGACCCTTGCTGGACTGGCCGCTTGAGAAGCTGGCCGATGCTCCCCACCTCAAGATCACTGACATGCGTGCCGTGGGCGACGACTGGCGAATCACTGCCATTCCCGTGCCTGCGGCGAGCGTATAATTCCCGGCCCGCGCTTGAGCGTCAGCCCCCCGTTTTCAGGAGAACGACATGTTCACCGGCATTATCGAGTCCATCGGCAGCATCCGTGCAATGACCCCCAAAGGCGGCGATATTCGCCTGCTGGTTGAAACCGGCAAGCTCGATCTGGGCGACGTCAAGCTGGGCGACAGCATCGCCGTCAGCGGTGTGTGCCTGACCGTCGTCGAGTTGCCGGGCAACGGCTTCGCTGCCGATGTGAGCCGCGAGACCCTGGACTGCACCGCGATGAACGATCTTGCGGCCGGCAGCCCGGTCAACCTGGAAAAAGCCCTGACGCCCACCACGCGCCTGGGCGGCCACCTGGTCAGCGGGCATGTCGACGGCGTCGGCGAAGTCGTGGCCCGCAGCGAGAACGCGCGCGCCGTGGAGTTTCGTATCCGCGCGCCGAAAGAGCTGGCCAAGTACATCGCCCATAAAGGCTCGATCACCGTCGACGGCACCAGCCTGACCGTGAACGCCGTGAATGGCGCCGAATTCGAACTGACCATCATTCCCCACACCCTCAGCGAAACCATCATGGCCTCCTACCAGCCAGGCCGGCGGGTGAACCTGGAAGTGGACTTGCTTGCCCGTTACCTGGAGCGCCTGTTGCTGGGCGAAAAGGCCGCAGAGCCTGCATCAGGCACCATCACCGAAAGTTTTCTGGCCGCTAACGGCTACCTGAAATCCTGACCAAGGGGGTGCCGCGTGGCGCTCAATAGCATCGAAGAACTGGTTGAAGACATCCGCCAAGGCAAGATGGTCATCCTGATGGATGACGAAGATCGCGAGAACGAAGGCGACATCATCATGGCCGCCGAAGCGTGCAAGGCCGAGCACATCAACTTCATGGCCAAGCACGCCCGTGGGTTGATCTGCATGCCCATGAGCCGTGAACGCTGCGAATTGCTCAAGCTGCCGTTGATGGCGCCGCGTAATGGCTCGGGCTTCGGCACCAAGTTCACCGTATCGATTGAAGCCACCACCGGCGTCACCACCGGCATCTCCGCCGCCGACCGTGCGCGCACCGTGCAGGCTGCTGCTGCGAAAGACGCCAAGGCTGAAGACATCGTCAGCCCCGGCCACATCTTCCCGCTGATGGCCCAGCCGGGCGGCACCCTGGCGCGTGCGGGGCACACCGAAGCCGCGTGCGACCTGGCGCGTATGGCCGGGTTCGAGCCGAGCGGGGTGATCTGCGAGGTGATGAACGACGACGGCACCATGGCCCGTCGCAGTGAACTCGAAGCGTTTGCCGCCGAGCACAACCTCAAGATCGGCACCATTGCCGACCTGATTCACTACCGCATGATCCACGAACGTACCGTTCAGCGGATTGCCGAGCAGCCGCTCGACAGCGAACTGGGCCACTTCAATCTGGTGACCTACCGTGATTCAGTGGAAGGCGACGTGCACATGGCGCTGACCCTGGGCACCATTTGCGCCGAAGAGCCGACCCTGGTGCGCGTCCACAACATGGACCCGCTGCGCGACCTGCTGATGGTCAAGCAGCCCGGCCGCTGGAGCCTGCGCGCGGCCATGGCCGCGGTTTCCGAGGCGGGCAGTGGCGTGGTGCTGTTGCTTGGCCACCCGCTGGATGGCGATGTACTGCTGGCGCATATCCGCGAAACGGCCGACCACGTGCCGGTGAAAAAACCGACCACCTACAGCATCGTCGGTGCCGGTTCGCAGATCCTGCGCGACCTCGGTGTACGCAAAATGCGCCTGATGAGCGCACCCATGAAATTTAATGCGATATCCGGTTTCGATCTGGAAGTTGTAGAATACGTGCCCTCCGAATAAAGGCTGGCGATTCCTGCCCCTTGTTCGCGGTTAAATCATCACTGAGGGACGCACTTTTCGCGTCCCGGCTCTTTAAGAGATTTGTCGAATGACCCTGAAGACCATCGAAGGTACCTTCATCGCCCCCAAAGGCCGCTATGCCCTGGTGGTTGGCCGCTTCAACAGCTTCGTGGTTGAAAGCCTGGTAAGCGGTGCCGTTGACGCCCTGGTTCGCCACGGTGTGAGCGAGAGCGACATCACCATTATCCGTGCCCCTGGCGCCTTCGAAATTCCACTGGTTGCGCAAAAGGTTGCCCAGCAGGGTGAATACGCGGCAATCATCGCCCTGGGTGCGGTCATTCGTGGCGGTACCCCGCACTTCGAATACGTGGCCGGCGAATGCACCAAGGGCCTGGCCCAGGTGTCCATGGAGTTCGGCGTGCCCGTCGCTTTCGGCGTGCTGACCGTTGACTCCATCGAGCAAGCCATCGAGCGCTCCGGCACCAAGGCCGGTAACAAAGGCGCTGAAGCTGCCCTGTCCGCCCTGGAAATGGTCAGCCTGCTGTCGCAGTTGGAGGCCAAGTGATTTCCGACGAAAGCGATCGTTTCAACCCACGCGACGAGCGTCCAGCCGACGCCGGCAAGCCTTCGAAAAGCGAAAAGCGTCGTGCTGCGCGCCAGCTGGCGACCCAGGCGCTGTACCAGCGCCACATGGCTGGCACTGCGCTGAACGAAATCGAAGCGCAATTTCGCGTCGATAACGATTTCACCTTCGCTGACCAGAGCTACTTCCACGACATCCTGCACGGTGTTCCGGCCAACCTGGACGAGATCGACAAGGCCTTGGCGCCCTGCCTGGACCTGACCCTCGAAGAGCTGGATCCGGTTGAACTGGCCGTGCTGCGCCTGTCCACCTGGGAACTGCTCAAGCGCGTCGACGTGCCGTACCGCGTGGTGATCAACGAAGGCATCGAACTGGCGAAAGTCTACGGTTCGACCGACGGCCACAAGTTCGTCAATGGCGTGCTCGACAAGCTGGCCCCGCGCCTGCGGGAAGCCGAAGTGAAGGAACACAAGCGCTAAGTTGCGCTTGTGGCCTTGATGGGTGAGTTCGAGCTGATCCGCAACTATTTCGCCGCCGCGCCCTGCGCGCAAGGCGGCGAAGGCATTGCCCTGGGGATCGGCGACGACTGCGCCTTGCTGGCGCTCCCCGCCGGGGAGCAACTGGCAGTCTCCACTGACACCTTAGTGGCCGGCGTACACTTTGCCGACCCGTGTGACCCGTTCCTGCTCGGCCAGCGCTCGCTGGCCGTGGCAGTGAGCGACCTGGCCGCCATGGGCGCCCATCCCCTCGCGTTTACCCTTGCCCTGACCACGCCGACCGTCGATGCCGACTGGTTGCAACGCTATGCCCAGGGTTTGAACGCCATGGCGCAACGCTGCGGCGTGGGCCTGGTGGGCGGCGACACCACGCGCGGGCCGCTGAGCCTGACCTTGACCGTGTTCGGTCGCGTGCCGGCCGGGCTGGCCTTGACGCGCGGCGGTGCACGGCCCGGTGATCTGTTGTGTGTCGGTGGCGAATTGGGCAACGCGGCCGGGGCGTTGCCGCTGGTGTTGGGCCAGCGCAGCGCGCAAGCGGCCATCGCCGAACCGCTGCTCGCCCACTACTGGTCACCGCAACCGCAACTGGCCTTGGGGCTGGCGCTGCGGGGCAAAGCGACGTCAGCCATGGATATCTCCGACGGGCTGCTGGCCGATTGCGGGCATATCGCCAGGGCATCGGCTGTCAGCCTGTTGATCGAGCGCGACACCTTGCCGTTGTCGGCGGCGTTGCTGGCGTTTGTCGGTCGCGACGAGGCGCACGTAGCCGCGTTGAGCGGCGGCGATGACTATGTGCTGGTGTTCACCTTGCCGCCGGCCGAACTGGCGCCGTTGCGGGCGGGCGGCTGGCCGGTCCATGTAATCGGTCGGGTCCAAGCGGGGCAGGGCGTGACACTGCTCGACGCCAACGGACAAGACATCACTCCGGCCGTGCACGGCTATCAGCATTTTCATCAGCTGCCGTAGTCGGCGCTGCTGCGTTACCCTTCATATGAATATCTCCACGTAGGAAGTCATCCTTATGAGTGTGCGCTGCTGGCTGCTGATCATGCTGTGCGTTATGACCCCTGCGCTTGAGGCGGACGAAGCCCGGTTGCCCGGCAAGATCGTCCTGGCCAGCGAGGAGTGGAGCAACTACACCAACAGGGATGGCAGCGGCCTAGCCTGGGACGTGTTACGCCAGGTGTTCGAACCGGCCGGCGTCGCCCTGCAAGTCCGCAGCGCGCCCTATACCCGCTCGGTCGGCTTGGCCCAGCGTGGCGAGGTGGACGGTTGGGTCGGTTCCTACCGCGACGAAGCCGAGCACGTGCTTTATCCGTACTGGCACTTTGACTCCGATCATATCTACGCCCTCGGGCTGGCAACGATGCCCACGCCGGGCCTGGCGACGCTCGGCGATTACCGCCTGGCCTGGGTGCGTGGCTACAAATACGAGAAATACCTGCCGAACGTGCGTCGGTTCAACCAGGTCGAGCGCCGCGACGGTATCCTGTCGATGCTGCAGCATGGCCATGCAGACCTCTACATCGAGTCGCTCACCGAAGCCGAGTATGTGCTCAGTCAGGCCGACGATCCGTCGCGGTTCACACTCACCCACCTCACGGAACTGCCGCTCTACGTGGGCTTTGCCTATAACGAACGTGGGCGGGCACTGAGGACCTTGTACGACCAGCGCATGGCCGTGCTGGTGAAAACCGGCGACTTGAAGCCGATTTTTCAACGCTGGAAGCAGCCGTATCCGTTCTGACCTGCATAGAACCAAGCCGAAGGCCAATCGAACCTATTGATCTTTATCAGCGATCATTCAGCTTAAGCGTCTGTAGGAACAGGCTGTTACAATGGCCGCTTCTGTGAAAATCTGAAATCAGGAGCACACGGTGCCCGTCGTTTTCGTCGCCGCTTCCAAGCTGCCTACCCCCTTTGCCACGTTCACCATGCATGGCTTTCTCGAAGAAGCCACCGGGCGCGAGCACGTTGTGCTCAGCCTGGGCGATATCGCTGATGGTGCGCCGGTGCTGGGCCGCGTGCATTCCGAATGCCTGACCGGCGACGCGCTGTTCAGCCAGCGCTGCGACTGCGGTTCGCAATTGGAAGCTGCGCTGCAGGCTATCGCCCGCGAGGGCCGTGGCGTGCTGCTGTATTTGCGTCAGGAAGGCCGTGGCATCGGCTTGTTGAACAAGATCCGCGCCTATGAATTGCAAGATGGCGGTGCCGACACCGTGGAAGCCAACGAGCGCCTGGGCTTTGCCGCCGACCAGCGTGACTACGCCATCTGCCTGCCGATGCTTGAGCATCTGGGCGTGAAGTCGCTGCGCCTGATGACCAACAACCCGCGCAAGGTCAAAGCCTTGACCGAAATGGGCATCACCGTGGCCGAGCGTGTGCCGCTGCATACCGGGCACAACCCGCACAACAAACTGTACCTGGCCACCAAAGCCAGCAAGCTCGACCACATGATGGGCAACGAGCATCAGGGCGAGGTCGACCGCGCGTGACCCGCGGCCAGGTGAAACGTCGACTGTCCTTCAACTGGTGGCAGTACCTGGCCCTGGCATTGCTCCCATTGTTTGTGATCAACCTGGTGTTCGGCCGCGCCGAGTCCTTGCTTCCCGTACTGGCCATGCCGTTGTTTATCGCCGGCGTGGCCTCGATGTTTCTCAGCCTGCGTTATTTTCACGGCTATAAACATGCGCTGATCGCCACGTCCAAGGCCCTCGATACTGCCGAAGAACCTGCCGCCTGGATCACTCTGGCGGCGCGTCGACGTACAGCCTTGCTGGTGGCTGCGCTGCCGGCCTGGATCGGCGCGTTGGCGGTGTTCGTCGGTCTGGAAGCGGTGCCGCTGTGCTTGCTGGCGCTGTCGACGACGGTGCTGTTTTACCTCTATCGCATTCCGCGTCAGTTGGGATGAAACGCTACTGGCTGGCGTTGTTGCTGGGGTTCAGCGTTCAGGTGTTGGCCGCCGAGCGCGTTGTCAGTCTGGCGCCGTCGCTGTCTGAAATCGTCGTCGAATTGGGCGCTGCCGATCTCTTGGTGGGTGTGCTCGATGGCGGCGAGCGGCCGTCGGCCCTTGCGCAGGTGCCATCGGTCGGGCGTTACGGCCAGTTGGACATGGAGCGCCTGCTCAGCCTCAATCCCGACCTGATCCTGCTCTGGCCCGGCAGCGTCGGCCCGGCTCAGCGCGAGCAATTGCAGCGCCTGAATATCCCGGTGTACGTTGCCGAACCCCATGACCTTGAACAATTGACCCGTCAGGTCCAGGCCATTGCCGAGCAATTGGGGCGTGCCGACGCTGGCCTGGCCTTGGCCGATCAACTGCGCCAGCGCCTCGCCGAACTGCGCCAGCGCTATCGGCGCGCCGAGCCGTTGCGCGTGTTTTACCAGGTCTGGAACCAGCCGCTGTACACCGTGGGCGGCGAGCAGATCATCAGTGATGCGTTGAAGGTGTGCGGGGCGCGCAATGTGTTCGACGATCTCACGCTGCCGGCGCCCCAAGTCAGTATCGAGTCAGTGTTGCAGCGTGATCCGCAGCTGATCCTGGTGGGCGATCAGGCGCAGCGGGAGGCCTGGAAGGTCTGGCCGAGCCTGTTCGAGCGCGTGCGGTTGGTACCGGACAAGGGCCTGGAGCGGCCCAGTGGGCAGATGCTGGAAGCGGTGGCGCGGTTGTGTCAGGTGATTGCGCCTAGCCTCTGACATCGTTATCGCAGGCCAGCCAGCTCCCACAGGGGAATGCATTTCAAGTGTGGGAGGGGGCTTGCTCCCGATGGCGGCCTCTGGGCCGACCAGGATGCTGGATTGGAGCGGGTACATATCCGTTTCTGCGGTAACGGCTGCTATGGGTTCCGCTTTTACAGCGGCTCACTTTTGAAAAGCGCAAAAGTAAGCAAAACGCTCTTGCCCCACCACTCGGCACCTCGCTCATGCTCGGTGTGCCCTCTCTCCGGCTTGAATCCGTGGGCCGCCGCAATGGGCCATCCATGGCCCAGTGCGGCTAACCCGGCGTCCTGCCGGGTTACCCACGGATTCAAGCCTGCGTTCGGCCAGCGTGGTTTAACGGGGCGCCTGAGATCAAAAGCAGATCAAGATCAAGGGCGGCTCGCTTCGCATCGTGGTTACGGTTGGGGGGACTGGAATTGTGTTGGCAGCTATGCTGCGATGACGCCGGTTCAGGCAACTCAAATCTCGGGTGTCCAGGTTACCCCGAGCATCCACGTCCGGGCTGCTTCGCGATAATTCTGATACCCCTCGAGGTAGCTGTACTTCGCCCGCGCATAAGACTTGTCCAGCACGTTATCGACCTTCAACGACAACGAAACCTCGCGGTTCAACGCCCAACTGCTGCGCAGCCCCAGCAAGGCATAGCCGCCCAGGCGATTACGATTGGCTTCGTCATCGTAGCTGCTGCTGATGGCCTGCCAGCTCGCGCCCACACCGACCTTATCGAACTGCCGATCCAGGTCCAGGTTCAACGTGCGCCGTGCGCGGCGCGCCAGGGTATGGCCGCTGTCGCGGTCACGCGGGTCGATCAACGACACGCCCAGGTTGCCTTGCCAGCCAAACAGCTCCTGCTTGAGCGCCGCTTCAACACCATTGATTCGCGCCGATGCCACGTTCTGCGGCTTGCCACCGTCAAGGATGATCGCATCGCTCAGGTCGGTGCGGTACAGCGAGGCTTCCAGGCGTGTGCTGTCCGCCAGTTGGCTGCGCCATTGCACCTCGTAGCTTTTTGACGTCTCAGGCTGCAGGTTGGGGTTGCTGTATTGCGTGTCGGGGTAATAGAGATCGTTGAAGGTCGGTGCGCGAAAGCCTTCGCTGTAGCTGAGCAACACGTCATTGTCAGGGTTGATCGGCACTGTCAGCGTGCCGCTCCAGCTGTTCTGGCCGCCGAACTGCTGGTTCTGGTCGCGGCGCAGGCCCAGTTCGGTGGAAAACCATTCACCGTGAAAGCGATGCTGCACGAAGGCGGCACGGTTCCAGCGACTGTCTTCGGTAAACGCGGTGGAACCGTGGAAGCGGTCTTCGTACCAGTCGCCGCCGACGATCAGGCTGTTGCGCTCGTTCAGCGTCAGGTCGTTCTGCCAGTTGACCGAGTCGCGGTAGGTATTGAACACGCTGAAATCATCGCTTAGGGTGTCGCGCTTGGTGTCGCGGTTTTCGCTGTGGCCCAGCTCCAGGCGCGACTGCCAGCCTTCGCTGAGGGTGGCGTCGACATAGCCGCTGGCACTGCTGACGGTGTAATCGGTGTAGGGTTTCTGGCCGAAGCTTTGCCCGGTGGCGAAGTCGTAGCGCCCGAAGCTGTTGTCGTACTCCGACTTGCCGCGGTTATCCAAAAGGTTGAAGCCCAGTTCCAGCGCATCGCTGAACGAGTGGCTGAGGTTCAGGCTCAGGGACTGATTGCGGTAGGCGTCGTGGTCGCCGTCGCTGGGAAACGACTGATGGGTCGAGTTGATGCCGGCCGTTTCATCCAGGCTGGCGCCCAGGTTGAAGCGCGTCTGTTCATCGCCGCCCGACAGGCCGACGCTTCGCTCCCAGGTCTGGTGGCTGCCAAAGCCCAGCTTCACCCGGGGTTGCAAGCCTTGCTCGGCGTTGCGTCGGGTAAACACCTGGATCACCCCGCCGATCGCATCGCTGCCGTAAATCACCGAACGTGAGCCGCGCAGCACTTCCACGCGCTCAATCTGGTCGACGTTGAGGTATTGCAGACCGCTGTCGCCGGAGGTGGTATTGGCGATGCGCTGGCCGTCCACCAGCACCAGACTCTGCGCCGATTTTGTACCGCGAATGTAGATGCCCGGCAGACTGCCACGTCCACCGGTGGGCGCCACTTGCACCCCGGGCACGCGGCTGAGCAGGTCGGTAACGCTGTCGGGCTGCAGGCGGTCGATATCGGCGCGGGTGAATACGGTGTTGGCGGCGCTGCTGTCATTGCGCGCCTGCACCTGGCGGTTGGCGCTGATGACCACGTCGGAGAGTTTCAAGGCCTGGTCGCGGGTGTCGGCGAGCAGATCGGCGCAGGGTAGCAGCAGGGCAAGGCTCAGGCGTTTCATGGGCTGTCCATAGCGTTTGAAGGGTGTACACATCAAAATGTGGGAGGGGGCTTGCCCCCGATTGCAGTGTGTCAGTCAGAACATCTGGTACTGATACACCGCTATCGGGGGCAAGCCCCCTCCCACATTTAGTCCCGGTTTCTACAGGGCCAGAAGCGCCAAACGCTGGCGCACCGAGGCCTCGATACCGGCTTCATCCAACCCGCATTCAGCCAGCATCTGCGCCGGCTTGGCGTGTTCGACGTACATATCCGGCAAGCCCAGGTGCAGCACCGACTTGAGGATATTCTCCCGTGCCAGGAATTCACTGACCGCCGCACCGGCGCCGCCCATGATGGCGTTTTCTTCGACCGTCACCAGCAGTTCGTGACTACCGGCAATCTCGCGCACCAGGGCTTCATCCAGTGGTTTGACGAAGCGCATGTCGACCACGGTGGCATCGAGTTTCTCAGCGACTTTCAAGGCTTCGGCCAGTTGCACGCCGAACACCAGGAAGGCCGTCTTGTTGCCCTGGCGACGTAGAATGCCCTTGCCGATTTCAATCGGCTCCAGGTCTTTCTCGATCACCGCATTCGGGCCATTCCCGCGCGGATAGCGCACGGCGGCGGGGCCGTTGTACAGGTGGCCGGTGCTGAGCATCTTGCGCAATTCGTTCTCGTCGCTCGGCGTCATGACCAGCATGCCGGGGATGCAGCGCAGGTAGGACAGGTCGAAACTGCCCGCATGGGTCGGGCCGTCTTCGCCGACGAGGCCGGCGCGGTCGATGGCGAACAGTACGTCGAGGTTCTGCACCGCCACGTCATGCACCAACTGGTCATAACCGCGTTGCAGGAAGGTCGAGTAAATCGCGACCACCGGCTTGGCGCCTTCACACGCCATGCCCGCAGCGAACGTTACCGCGTGCTGCTCGGCAATCGCCACGTCGAAATAGCGCAGCGGGAAACGCTCGCTGAAGGTCACCAGGTCGGAGCCTTCCTTCATCGCCGGGGTAATGCCTACCAGGCGCGAGTCGGCGGCGGCCATGTCGCACAGCCATTCGCCAAACACGCCGGAATATTTCGGCCCGCTGGCCTTTTTCGGCGCGGCGGCGGGGGCGTCCAGGGGCTCGAGCTTGGTGATCGCGTGGTAACCGATCGGGTCGACTTCCGCTGGGGCGAAGCCTTTGCCCTTCTTGGTGACGATATGCAGGAACTGCGGGCCCTTGAGGTCACGCATATTGCGCAGCGTGGCGATCAGGGTGGGCAGGTCGTGGCCGTCGATCGGGCCGATGTAGTTCCAGCCCAACTCTTCGAACAAGGTGCCGGGCACCAGCATGCCCTTGGCATATTCTTCGGTGCGACGGGCAATTTCCCACGCGCCGGGCAGACGCGACAGCACTTTCTTGCTGCCTTCGCGCATGCTGGCGTAGGTGCGGCTGGAGAGGATTTTCGCCAGGTAATTGGACAAACCACCCACATTGCGCGAAATCGACATGTCGTTGTCGTTGAGGATCACCAACATGTTGGCATCCACTTCCGGCGCATGGTTCAGCGCTTCGAAGGCCATGCCCGCGGTCAGCGCGCCATCACCGATCACCGCGATCGCCTTGCGCTCACTGCCTTGCAGGCGGGCGGCAATCGCCATGCCCAGCGCTGCACTGATGGAGGTACTGGAATGGCCGACGCCAAAGGTGTCGTACTCGCTCTCCGAACGCCGTGGAAAGGCGGCGATACCGTCCTTCTGGCGCAGGCTGGCCATGCGCTCGCGACGGCCGGTAAGGATTTTATGCGGATACGCCTGGTGGCCCACGTCCCACACCAGCCGGTCGTCCGGGGTGTCGAATACGTAGTGCAGGGCGATGGTCAGCTCGATCACGCCCAGCCCGGCACCGAAATGCCCACCGGTCTGGCCGACCGTGTAGAGCAATTCCAGGCGCAGTTCATCGGCCAGGGTTTCCAGCTCGGCTTCACCCAGTCGACGCAGGCCGTCCGGCGTGGCAGCGCGGTCGAGCAGGGGCGTGGACGGGCGCTTGCGGGGAATCTCTTGGAACGTCGTGGGCATCAGGCGAATCGTTATAGGTATAGAAGAGGCGGCAGTTTACCTCAAGCATTGCAAACTGCCCACGCAGAGGGGCGAACTTGGCCGATTTGCGGCGCTTATGGCCGCAGCTGTCAGTGGCGACGTTCGACGATATACCGCGCCAGATCACGCAACGGCTCAGCCGCCGCGTCGAAAGGTCGCAGGGCGTCCAGGGCTTGATCGCGCAGCTCCAGGGCGTAGGCCTTGGCGGCCGCAAGCCCGAGCAGCGCAGGATAGGTCGGCTTGTCCCGCGCGATATCGGCGCCCTGGCGTTTGCCGAGGGTGGCGGTGTCGCTTTCCACGTCGAGGATATCGTCCTGCACCTGGAAGGCCAGGCCGACAGCCCGTGAATAGGTTTGCAGCGCCGCCAATTGCGCCGCTTCAGCCCGGCCACTGGCCAGGGCGCCCAGTTGCACGGCAGCTTCGATCAGCGCGCCGGTCTTGTGACGATGCATGTGTTCCAGGGCTTGCTGATCCAGCTTGAGGCTGACCGAACCCATGTCGATCGCCTGCCCGCCGACCATCCCGGCCGGGCCTGCGGCCAGGGCCAGGGCGGTGACCATGCGCAGGCGGGTCTCGGCGTTGACGCTGCTCAGCGCCGGGTCCAGCAATGCGCTGAACGCCAGGCTCTGCAGGCCATCACCGGCCAGGATCGCATAGGCTTCATCAAAGGCTTTATGGGTGGTCGGCTGGCCGCGACGCAGATCGTCGTCGTCCATCGCCGGCAGATCGTCATGTACCAGGGAATAGGCGTGAATCAGTTCTACCGCACAGGCCGCGCCATTGGCCTGCTCGGCTGGCGCACCCAGCGCTTCACACGCGGCATACGCCAGCAACGGGCGCACACGCTTGCCACCGTTCATCACGCTGTAGCGCATGGCGGCGTAAAGCCGCTTCATTTCCGGGCTCGGCGCAACAAACAAGGGCTCCAGCGCCGCATTTACCCGGGCTTGGCTACTGGCCTGATACGCATCGATCATTCGGGTTGTTCCGCATCGAAAGGTTCTTCGGCCAACTCCCCGTCGCGCTCAAGCAACACCTGCACTTTTTGCTCAGCCTGCGCCAACGCGCTCTGGCAGTCACGGGTCAGGCCGATGCCTTGCTCAAATGCCGTCAACGAGTCTTCCAGCGACAACTCGCCGTTCTCCAGACGCTCGACCAGGGTTTGCAGGTCGGCGAGGGATTGTTCGAAATCGAGTGCAACTTTTTTGCGGGCCATGGCGGCAATTCCGGTAGACGGTAAACCGGCGCGACACTAGCAGACATGGGGGATTGGGGCAAATGAGTGGGGGCTTACTCGCCCGCAGTATTAATCTGATAACGCGTGCTGCGACCGCCTCCGGGCAGACGGATCAGGCAGTTTTTTTCCAGCAGGTCAGCCAGGTGCCGCGTGGCGGTTGCCTTGGATACCTTGGCCACCGCCTGGTACTGCGCGGCGCTGATGCCCTGTTCGAAACCCCTTTCACCGCCGTCGAGCAGGCGGTTGAGCACCTTGGTCTGTTCGGCAGACAAAGCAGCGCCGCGGTGGTGGTCCCAGAATCGCGTCTTGCTCAACACACGATCTATCCGCGCCATTGCCTCTTGCAGGCTGCGCAACAACGTTCTCAGAAACCACTCGAGCCAATCCGTGATATCGAGCGTGGCCTTTTGGCTGGACTCCAATGCGTTGTAATAGCCCTGGCGGTCCTCAAGGATACTGGCTGACATCGCATAAAAGCGTATCGCGTGATGGTCGCCCTGGGCCAAGGCCAAGTCAGTGATGGCGCGTGTCAGGCGACCATTGCCGTCATCGAACGGGTGAAGCGTGATAAACCAGAAATGCGCAACGCCGGCACGTATGAAGGGTTCCAGTTCCGCTTGACTGCGGCTCAGTTCGAACCACTCAAGAAAGTCATCGAGCGCCTGCTTCAGCCCCGCGCGTGGCGGCGCCTCAAAATGCACGGTAGGCCGGTCAAGACGGCCCGATACTACCTGCATCTGCTCATCCCCCCGCAGCCCCCCGACAGTTATCTCTCGCGTGAAAACGCTCGCTTGCGAAGTTGGAAACAGCAAATAGTGCCAATGCATCAGGCGCGAATAGGTGAACGGTTTGGCGAATTGCTCGGTGGCATCCATCATCAGATCAGCGAGGCCTTCGCTACGGCGGCTTACCTGACCGGCTTTCGTGGCCTCCAGGCCTAACCGTCGCGCCAGGGAGGACCGCACCGAGCCGGCATTCAGTTGCTCGCCTTCAATAGCGGAGGAGGTCAGGATGTTTTGCAGCAGCGCGTCCAGCTCGTTCTGCGCGCTGGCTACCTGACCAGCGGAGCCGAGCATGCCCAGGAGTTTGCCCTGGGAGTGACTGCATTCGCGCAGCAAAGCAGCCAAGCGTCCGGGCTGCCAGTGGAAATGGGGCCAGTCGAGGTGTTGCCAGATCCAGCGGGGGTGATCCATGGAAGAAGTACCTAGGTACTGAGTCGAATGTAGGGGTTATTCGGCTCATATGGTGAGCCGATTGTGCTGGTCATTCGGCTCACTGTCGAGGGGGCAAGCCGATGATTGGATGTTTGAGCGTCTAAAATTTTTTAGATATTAGTTGGGTAAAGATGAATGGCGGTAGCTCTGACATCAACGAAGCCGAGCTCGTGCGGCACTGGCTGGTCTAGCTCTACGAGGATTACTGAATCCCCTATCTTTAGTACTGCACAGCCGTCTGTATCGTTAATAAGCTCGCCAGTTATTATCTGTATGCCATCGTTTACGGTGATTTTTGGCGTTGTGTCAGAAGAAAGATCAATATTTTCCTTCCAGGAAAATACTTCATCCAATTCTAATTCCACATCCAAAACATCACCGATGTTGGGTTTGGTGCCATGCCAGAAAGCTATGCCATTTCCAAAAAGCGAGCTGAACTCCACACATAAAGTGTCTTGGACGGAAAAAACGTCAGTCGTTCGTATTTTCATTTCACTTCTTCGTTAATGGGACCCGTACAACAGTATTGTCTATATTCATCGTGTTGGTCTTCAGTTCAAGTGTCCATGTTTCCTCATGATAATGATGCTTGCTTGGCTTGCTGTTCATTTCATGAGCGCCGTAACGGATGCTTCTTTTTGCATCGCTGGAAACAATTCTGTCTTTATCAGGTTTGCCTGTTCGTGGGTTGGTATTCGTATGAGGGGGAGGTCCCAAAAACTCTTCCCATTTATGAACGGTTTCTTCCGGATTTACAGGTTTACTGGCATAGGTCTCCTTGTGGTAGCCAATATCAGGTCGCGCATTTGGGCTCTTAGGTGTGGGTGTGCTGTATTCATTAGCCTGCGGCAGTGCCTCTGGACCTTCACGACTATTCTGCTGGCACTTGTTTTCACCTGGACAATTGTTCAGACCTAGAGGGTCTAACCAGCCTGTAGGGTTGGGCACGTACTGGTACGCATTGATCCCACCCGCCAGCTTCACCGGATCAGGCGTCAGGTAACGACCAATATCCGGATGGTAGTAGCGATGCCGGTTGTAGTGCAGGCCGCTTTCTTGGTCGTAGTACTGGCCTTGGAAACGTAGAGGGTTGTCGATTTTGCCTACGTCGAGGCGGCTGATTTCGCCGTAAGCGCGGTAGTGCGCGGACCAGGCGATTTCTCCGTCGGCAGTGGTGAGCTCCTGCGGTGTGCCGAGGTGGTCGAGTTGGTAGTGGTAGGGCGTGGTTTCTTCCGGCCCGAAGCCTTCCAGCAGTGCCAACGGACGGAAGCTGTCGGGTTCGTAGAGGTAGCTGCGATGTTGATCGGCATGGTGTTCGGCGATCAGCTTGTCGCCTTGCCAGAAGAACTCCGTGGTTTTCTCTTCGATGGTTTTGCTGATGCGCCGACCAAACGGGTCATAGCGATAGCTCGCGGTTTGGCCGTTGGGCTTGGTGACGCCGATCAGCCGGTGCTGGAAGTCGTAGCGGTACTCGGTGACGAGTGAATGACCGTTGCCACGCCGTTCTCTTATTAGATTTCCAAAAGCGTCATAGTCGTAATGGTGATCGCCTTGGATCATCAGGCGATTGCCCGCCACGATGTCCGGCCCCGGCCTGTCTTGCATAAGCAAATTGCCGGCGGGGTTGTGGCCGAAACGCTCCTGCACGTCTTGCGAGTGATCGGCGCGGGTCAGGCGGTTTAGTGGGTCGTAGCGGTAACGGTGTTCGCCTTTGCGGGTGTCGATCAGGCGGGCGAGGTTGCCGGCTTTGTCGTAGTCGTATTGGCGTTGGTAAAGGTGGTTTCCTTGCTGGGTGACGGCGTGGGCGTGCAGGCGGTTTTGGTCGTCGTAGTGGTAGTGGCTGAGCAGTTGGCCTTGTTGGCGTTGGTGTTCGCGACCGGCGTGGAACAGGTGGGAGGTCAGCAGTGCGCCATTCAGCTCGACGGTGGCCAGGTGGCCGCCTTTGTCGTGGTTGAAGGTCAGACGGTTATTATCCGGCAGGCGTAAATGCTGAAGTTGGCCACAGGCGTCATAGCCATAGCGCAAGGTGCCCCAGCCCTGGTGCTCAGCAGTGAGGCGGTTTTGTTTGTCGTACTCGTAGGCCAGCGCCCAGTGGCCGTCTTCGACGCTGAGGAGGTTGCCTTGGCGGTCGTAGGTGTAGTCGACCGTATTGCCATCGGGGAGGGTTTTTCTTACAAGACGACCGGCGTGGTCGCGCTCGTAACGGGTAACAAGCTGACTACCGTCGTCGCCGTGTTCGGTCTTTTCCAGCAGGTTGCCGTTGAGGTCGTAGGCGTAGGCGGTGCGTTGGCCGTCGAAGCCGGTTTCCTGTCGGATCAGGCCGTTGGGGTGGTAGTCCAGTTGATAGGTTTCGCCAACTTCGTTTTCGATTTCAGTCAGCAAAAGGCGGGCATTGTCGTAGCGGTACTTGACCTGGGTGCCATCGGCGTTGATGCGGCGGCTGATCAGGTGCAGGCCGTCGGCGTATTCGTAGCGGGTGACGTGGCCGAGTTCATCGCGTTCGGCGATGATTTTTCCGTAAGGGTTGTAGCTGAACTCCCGATAAGTACCGTCGGATTGGGTCAGTTTCAGCAGGCGCCCTACCGCGTCCCATTGATACTGAGTCAGCGCGCCAAGCTCATCCTCACGCGACAATTGCCGGCCCAGATCGTCATAGCGATAACGCATGATGCTTCCATTGGGCAACTGTTCTTCAACAAGCTGCCCACGCTCATTCCACACCAGCCGATGACAACTGTTGTCGGGATACCAGACCCCGGTCAGTTGCCCTTGCTTGTCGTAGCTGTAGTCCGTCGCGTCGCTGTCCGGATCAATCCTGCGGATGACATCGCCTTGCTCATTACGCTCGTATTTCCAAACCGCCTCACCACGCCGCACGACCCGTACGAAACCATTGTCATGCTCGTAGGACGTCGGCTCATCCTCCCCCGGAAACAGCGCGACCAAGCGTCCGGCGGCGTCGTACTGATACGCCGTCACCGCGCCCAGCGGGTCCTGCTCGACGGTCAGTCGGCCCTTGTCGTCGTAGGATTTGAAATGCCGGGCGCCGTCGGGATCGATGCGCTGTACCAGTCGCGCCCGGTCGTCATGCACGTACACTTCCTGGCTACCATCGGCGTTGTGCACGTTGACGCTGCCGTCATCGCTCCATACATAGCGCGTGTCCATCTGCGAAAAACTGGCCCAGTGCCGGACACAGCGCGCGGCTTTACCAGACCTTTCCCACGCCCAAAAGAAACTCGCCCCACCGGCCAATTGCCGCTCAAGAATGATGTGCTGTTCGTCGTACCGATAAACCTCGCGTTCACCGACGGCATTGGTTGCCGACACCAGTCGTCCGGCGTCGTCATAGGCGTAGGAAACGACGTTCTGCTCGGTCACCCAAACGAAGGGTTCATGGCCTTTGGCGCGATGCACCTGGTAGTCCACCGCCACGATGCGGTCGAATTCATACCGCAAAAAAAGCGAACGGCCCGCACCGTTATCCAGTCGCTCAATACGCCCCAACCGATCCCGGACAATGCGCAATCGGTTGTCATACGCATCGCTGATCGCCGTCAGCACACCGTCGCAAAAGTGATAAAACCGGGAAGACTGGGCCAGCACCAACTCGTCAGGCGCAGACCCCAAGTAGATCGCCGCTTCCGCCAGGCTGTTGGTAATCGCCGGCCGAGCCGCCGTCGGCAAGGGCAGGGTGGTCGAGCGATTCTCATGGTCGGTCCACACCACCGAATCGCCCGACACAGAAAGCCTGTGCGCCAGCGCATGACTCCAGCCAAACCCCAACCCGCAATCCACTTCCACCGCACTGGTGCGGTACAAGCGCGTCCACTCGAACGGCAAGATCCCATCCAGCGCGCCGTCGGTCAGGGTCAGCAGTTCCTCGCCGGTGACCATCGACACCGGGCAACCGTGGGTAACGGTCTTGTCCGCAGAAGCCGCTGCATCGCCCTTCGGATTCGAAGCCACGGCAGACACATCATCTACATGCTCTTTCTGCCGCAGCACTGCGTTCTGCCGAGCCTTCCAGCGCATCTGTAGGGTGCCCTGCTTCAGCCCACCGACCACCCCTCGAACCGCCACCGCTTTATAGCGATCCACCGCCTGCATAAACTTGGTCAGAATCGCCAGCATGCTCTGTATGAAGCCAACCGCAGCATCAACAATCCGAGCGCCATACTTGCCCAGCCGCAAGCTCAAATACGCCACACCCGCCGCCGGTAAGGCGATGGTCAGTACCGCGCCAATCACCAGGTCAATCAGCAGCGACACGATCAACCCTGCAGCCACTTGCGCGATCTGGCCCGGCGGCAATGCGTCCAGCCAGACCAACGCGGTGCGCACCAGAAGGAACAGTGCCGCCTCATCACTGGCCAGCAACATCGCGTGTTCCATGATTTTGGGGGCATCGCTGGCGATTTGCGCCAACTTGGCTGCTTGGGCTCCCAAGTGCTCTACGTACTGCAACGGATCTTCAAGGATCGACTGCACCAGCTTTATGCTGTCCCACACCTCACCGATCGCCGCCCTACTGCCCGCCAGTATGCCGCTGCCAATTGCACTGGCCGTGGATTGCTGCCAATGCGGCTTGAAGTCCTTCCACTGATCGCGCAGCCATTGCTCCAGATCTGCTGTCAGCCCGGCATAAGAGGCAAACAAGGCATCCACTTGCTGCGCTGAAACACCGCCTTGAACCCGAACTTGATAGCGCCCGCCGGCGGCGCAATCGTGCGAACCCTCGCCGTGTTCATCGAGCATGATCACCGCTGAACTGCCGTCATCCAGGCGGGTCACCTCAACGGGGATGTCGCCAATCGGTACGTCATACAGCGACTCGAACCTGCTCTGGATCTTAAGCACGCCGCCCACCGGGCAACGAGCCACAGTAGAAAAATCCGCGTCGGTATGGCTCACCGACTGCTGCGAATCCCCGGCCCGCAACACCCGGTCCATCCCCAGCAACGACGGCATATCCACAGCATGGCTCACCGAATCCAGTGCCCGGGAATACCAGGCACCCATTTGCTGGCGATAAATCGTCAGGCTCTGATGGAAAGTATCCAGCTCATATTCGATCGAGGTGATGTGGGCAGCGTGGGTCATCCATGACGTCTCGGCAGAAGGCAAGGCGTCGGAGTCTGCCGCAGCGAAAGGCGGCTGGATGAGCGGTTTGAAAAATCAGATTGCGCTTACAAAAGGCGGGTAATTTTCGATGTCGACGTGTGCCCCCGGAGCACTTCAGATAGCGACGCTGCTGATTGACGAACAGTGCCTTGAGCGCCTTTCAGCTGGGTTTCAAACGCATTCAAACCGGCTTACATCCGCTGCAACTCGGCGATTTGCGCGGCTAATGTTGAGGCGGTTGTAGATTGGAGTGTTCACGGTTGAATCCTTTTTTATTTGGGCTGGTTGGGCATTGTGTTCAACATGGCCCAGATTAATGGGTGGTTGATGGAGGATAAATCGGGGTGGAGGGAGTCTTACTGCCTACTATTAGGTGACAATAAAAGGCGGAGAAAGTGATCCCCGAAGCGGCATCATGGTTTAATATTAATTCTATAAATACCCTTATAGGGATATATTTTTCATGAAAATAAACCGTCTTCTCGCAGATTGGCCGTCGGGCACGATCGTCACTCAGGCGTGGCTTCACGAGCAGGGAGTCGGCCCCAACCTCATTCAGAAATATCAGCAAACAGGCTGGGTAGAGCGTGTGGGCCACGGCGCCTGGAAACGCACCGGCGACAGTGTCGACTGGCACGGCGGTGTTTTCGCATTGCAACAGGGTGCAACGATGCAGACCTGGCCGGGCGGCGCGACGGCGTTGAGCCTGGCCGGTTACAGCCATTACCTGACGTTTGGAAAAGAAACCGTTGATTTATTTGGCACTTCAGGCGCCGTTCTTCCCGGTTGGTTTCGCAAGCATGAATGGGAAGCGCAGATTAACTTCCATCCGGGCGCGCTCTTCACAGGGCTGGAAGATATGGCGTTACAAGTTTTCCAAATACCTTACCGCCAATTCGCGCTAAAAATCTCCACCCCGGAACGTGCGGTGCTCGAGCTTATTCACCAAAGCGCCGACGAGATGCTGTTCAGCGGTGTAGCCGATGTGATGAACGGTCTTACCACGTTGAGCCCCAGGCGCCTGCAGAAGCTGCTTGAAGCGTGCAACTCCATCCGCGTCAAACGTGTGTTCTTTGTGCTGGCGCGCAATGCGGCTCATACCTGGTACGAGCGAATAGACCGTTCCAGCATTGATCCAGGCAAGGGCAAGCGGCAAATCATCCGGGGCGGTCGACTCGATAAAGAGTTCCTTATTACCGTTCCGGAGCGTTTTGCCAATGCCACTTGATCCACGTTATGCCGCTCAGGTTCGTCTGCTGGTGCAGGTCATTCCTTACGTGGCGGCAGAACGATGTTTCGCGCTGAAGGGAGGCACGGCGATTAACCTGTTCGTACGTGACCTGCCTCGATTGTCGGTGGATATAGACCTGGCGTATCTGCCCAGCGCTGATCGTCAGCAGGCATTGGTCGACGCTCGCCAGGCCCTGGAGCGGATTACCGAGGCGATAGGGCGGGGCCTTCCCGGAGCCGTCGCCACCATTCAAGGAAATCGAGACGATGAGCTTCGGATTCTCGTAAGGAACGCCCAGGCCCAAATCAAGATTGAAGTTTCGCCAGTGCTGCGCGGCACCGTCCATCCACCGTTGGCGCGTGACGTAGTGCCGCTGGTCGAGGAAGCGTTCGGATTCGCTTCGATGGCCGTGGTGTCCCTGCCAGACCTGTATGGCGGCAAAATCTGCGCTGCACTGGATCGGCAACATCCCAGAGACCTTTTCGACGTGATGTGGATGCTTCGAGAGCAGGGGCTGACACGTGAAATCTTCGAGGGTTTTCTGGTGTATCTGATCAGCCACAGCCGTCCCATGGCTGAATTGCTGGCACCCCGCTGGAAGCCATTGGCGGGCGCGTTTCAGGCTGAATTCGCCGGCATGACGCGAGAGCCCGTCACACTTGACCAGTTGGAAGCGACCAGAGAGGCGTTGTTAGCCGCGATCCGCCAACAATTCAGTGAGCAGGATGCCGCCTTCCTGATCTCGATCAAACAGGGAAAGCCGGACTGGACGACGCTGAACCTGCCGGGAATAGATCGTTTGCCTGCCGTGCAATGGAAATTGCATAACGTCAGGCAAATACCTGCTGCAAAACGGGCGGAAGCCGTGGCGAAGCTGGAAGTGGTGATTGAGCAATTGTTGGCAGGGTAGGCATGACGTGAAAAAGCCCGCTTTCATAGCAGGCTTTTCTTAACGCTGGGTTTACTTATTTCTGCTGCGCCGTCAACGCCGCATACCCATTCATCAAATTGCGATAGTTGGGAATACGCTGGGACAACAGATTCCCCAAGCCTTCGATATCGTAACGCCAGTCGCGGTGCAGCTCACACGCCACCGAGAACCAGTTCATCAGCTGCGCACCGGCCTGGGTCATCCGGCTCCAAGCTGCCTGCTGCACCGTGGTATTGAACGTGCCCGACGCATCCGTCACCACAAACACCTCGAATCCTTCCGCCAGCGCCGACAAGGTCGGAAACGCCACGCACACATCCGTTACTACACCGGCAATGATGATCTGCCTACGTCCGGTGGCCTTGATCGCCTTGACGAAGTCTTCGTTGTCCCACGCATTGATCTGGCCTGGGCGAGCGATATACGGCGCGTCCGGGAACATCTCCTTCAACTCCGGCACCAGCGGGCCGTTGGGGCCTTGCTCGAAGCTGGTGGTGAGGATGGTCGGCAGATTGAAGAACTTGGCCAGGTCGGCGAGGGCCAGCACGTTGTTCTTGAACTCGTTGGGGGAGAAGTCCTGCACCAGGGAGATCAGGCCGGTCTGGTGGTCGACCAGCAGTACGATGGCGTCGTCTTTATTGAGGCGGTTGTAGGTTGGAGTGCTCATGGTTGAATCCTTTTTTGTTTAGGTTGGTTGGGCGTTGTGTTCAACATGGGCACAGATTAATGGGTGGTTGATGAGGGATAAATCGGCTGTGATGAGTCTTACTGTCAACTTGAACAGGACGATGGTTAGTGCAGCAGTCTGTTGCACAAAATCAATGTGAAGAGCGATGGGGGATTTGACTTTGAATGGCCAGCAGGTCCTATCCCTTTCATTTGCAGGACGTTTCCGAGAGAATCCCAACCGCATTGCGCCAGCGGGAATGGGTGACTAGGCTGCGGATTGTCACTGCACATTCAGTGACCGGGTTTAGTCGCCCGGACTTCGATTGGCGCATAAGCAATTCATGAGTCAGGCACCCCATCGCCTGCATCTTATGGTGGCTGTGCGCAGGGCACCTCCGGGTGCGCCGGGTTACCAATCGACCGGTCGACTAACCTGCGTACAGCTGCCGCCTTTTGTTTAGTCGCGGAAAGTGGCAGCTCCAAATTATCGATTGGAGTTTTGCTATGGATAACGTTTGTTCGGATTTACCGTCATCAGCTGTGACCAATCCGTTTACCGTCAATGAAGAACTGAGCTTCGAGGACGCCTGGGTGCAGGTGGCTGAGCTGCTGCATTGTGCGCTGGCCACGTCGCAGGTGCTCGGCGAGCCAGTGGCTGCCCCGCAAAGGGCGGTGATGCATTTGGTGGAGATGGCCAGAATGGTGGCCGATCGGGCTGTGGCGTGTTTGCAGGCCCCATGACGCGCAAGGCCGGCAAGTCGCTGAGCGGCCTCTTTTGATCATTCAATTGTCCAGCGGCTGTTGGACAATTGAGCCGAGATTGGCGGGCATTAAAAAGCCGGCTTATGGCCGGCTTCTCTGTGACTGCCTCAGCTTGTTTTTGACAAACCTCACCAGCCTTCAAATCGCTCAGCCCACGTTGCGTCGGGCTGAATAGTAGGGGCATCTGCGGGAACTCCTCCGCGTCGCCTGGCAGGGCAACAGCTTAAAACCATCCCCTGCCAAATGTGCGGCGCATGATACCCACATTCACCTCAGTTGCCCACCTCCGGTTCCGGTTCAGCGCCTTCCCAGCCCAGCAGGTGGTCATCCAGCGGGACGGGTGGGCGGCGGTTGTTGAGGGTGGACCACCAGAATACCCAGCCGACGATTTGGAAGTTCTGCTCGAAGCGTTCGTCGTAGGTGAGGTATTCGTCCGGGTGTTCGCCGGCGTTGTGGCTGCGCATGCGCAGGCCTCCGCCTGGGCGGTTGTAGAGGTATTTGATGCGCAGCATGCCGTCGTGTTCGACGGCGTAGATTTCGCCATCGATGATTTGGGTGCGGCCTCGGTCGATGGCGAGGGTGGCGCCTTGCTGGATGATGTCGATCATGCTGTTGTCGACCATGTAGGCGCCCACGGCTCGGTCGGGTTTTACGTTGAGGGTCTGGAGGGTGTGTTGGGTGACGCGGATGCGTTCGGTTGAGGTGAATGTGGGGTGGAGGGGGATTTCCACGTCGTTGTTTTCCGGGCGGCAGGCGGGGCCTGTGAGGTATTTGCCGATGTCTTCGCGGGCGGGTGCAATCCTTGCGGTGGGGGCTTCCAACAGGTAGTTGGCGGGCGGGTGTTTGGGGCCGCGGCCGTCGCTTAGCCAGCGACTTGAGACGCACAGCAGTTCTGCGATCTCGTTGAGTCGGCCCATGGGGACGCCGCGTTTGAACCAGTTGTTCACGTGCTGAGGCGTGACGCCGCGGTTCTTGGCGAAGTCGGAGGCGGAAAGATGAACTTCCCGTAGTAGCGCTTTTAAACGATCACCTGATGTATTCATGAACACAGAGTTTACTGGCCGGGAAAACCATTCAAATAAACCATGCGTTGATTTGCGCGTGTAGGTTTTTGCTTAGTTGTAGCTTGATTCTTCAGGGTTGCTGGTTAGTTGAACGTCTAAGCTTAAGCGCTGAACTTGATGTTTATTTTTCCCACAAAAAAGCCCCGAATAATCGGGGCTTTTTGATTGCCGTGGCAATGAGGCGCGGGTATCAGCCTTTGTAGGCGGCCACCGACTTCATGATCTCGGCGCGGGCGGCTTCTGCGTCGCCCCAACCGTCGATCTTCACCCATTTGCCTTTTTCGAGGTCTTTGTAGTTCTCGAAGAAGTGCTTGATTTGTTCCAGCAGCAGGGGCGGCAGGTCGGTGTATTCCTTCACGTCGACGTACAGCTGGGACAGCTTGTCGTGTGGCACGGCGATGACTTTGGCATCGCCGCCGCCGTCGTCGGTCATGTTCAGGATGCCGACCGGGCGAGCGCGGATGACCGAGCCTGGGGTGACCGGGTAAGGGGTCACGACCAGCACGTCGAGGGGGTCGCCGTCGTCGGCCAGGGTGTTGGGGATAAAACCGTAGTTGGCCGGGTAGAACATCGGGGTGGCCATGAAACGGTCAACGAACAGGCAGTCGCTGTCTTTGTCGATTTCGTATTTGATCGGCGCGTGGTTGGCCGGAATTTCGATGGCGACGTAGATGTCGTTCGGCAGGTCTTTGCCAGCCGGAATCTTGCTGTAGCTCATTGGGCGTTGCCCCCGTTAGTTGGCCATGTGACATGGCCGGATTGGCCTAAAAGTGGCGGCGATTATAGGCATATTCTGACGCCGATGCCATGCGCCAAGCGTCGTACGGTCATTCGCCCTGCGGCTGGTAGCGCGGGTCGCGGGCTTGCAGTTGGGTCAGGCGGGCCAGGGGATCCTGGCGGTAAAAGCGGCTGAGTTGGGCGTACACCTGTGGATAACTATTGACCAGCAAGTCCGGGGCACTGAAGAAATATTCGCTGGTGACGGCAAAGAATTCCGCCGGGTTTTCGGCGGCGTAGGGGTCGATCTCGGTTTCAGCGTCGGGGTTGGCGTCCAGTTGGCGATTGAGGTCGTCAAAGGCGCTCTGCATCACGCCGGCCCAGTCCTGCACGCGCATGTCGTTGTGCAGCGGTGGCAGGCCGTTGGCGTCGCCGTTGAGCATGTCCAGTTTGTGCGCCAGCTCGTGGATGACCAGGTTGTAGCCTTCCCATTGGCCGCTGGCCAGTACCCCGGGCCAGGCGAGTATCACCGGGCCCTGCTGCCAGGCTTCGCCGCTGTGTTCGCCGTCCCACTCGTGCTCCACGCCGCTGGCATCGCGATGGCGCTGCGGGCTGAGAAAGTCGTCGGGGTACAGCACGATTTCATGGAAGCCCTGATACCAGTCGAGGTCGCCCAGGTTCATCAGCGGCAGTTGCGCCTGGGCGGCGAGCAGCAGGCGTTGTTCCTGGTGCAGTTCGACGCCGGGCAGGGCGGTGAGGTGTTTTTCGGCGAGGAACAGCACACAGGCTTCGCGCAGCCACTGGTCTTGCTCGGCTGTGAGGCCGTCGAGGAAGGTCAGGTGGTGGCGCACCCGCTGCCAGGTGTCATCGGCAATCGGGTGCTTGGCCAGCAGGCGCCGGCGACGCCAGGCGCTGAGGGACCACACGGGCGATCAGTGTGGTTTGGCTTCGGAGGAGGTGCGGCCAAAGCGGCTGCGCACCACGCCGATGATCATCGGCACCAGGGACAGCAGGATGATGAACACGACGAGCAACGACAGGTTCTTCTTGATGAACGGCACGTTGCCGAAGAAGTAGCCCAGGGTCACCAGGCCACCGACCCAGAGAATGGTGCCGAGCACGCTGAACCCGAAGAAGCGCGGGTAGGGCATTTTCGCGATGCCGGCGACGAACGGCGCGAAGGTGCGCAGGATCGGCAGGAAGCGCGCCAGGGTCACGGTTTTGCCGCCGTGCTTGTCGTAGAAGTCGTGGGTTTTTTGCAGGTAGTCGCGACGGAAGATTTTCGAGTTGGGGTTGCTGAACAAGCGTTCGCCCACCGTTCGCCCGATCACGTAGTTGGTGCTGTCGCCGAGGATGGCCGCCAGCATCAGCAGGCCGCCCAGCAATACCGGGTCCATGCCGCCGCCTGCGGCCACGGCACCGGCGATGAACAGCAACGAATCGCCCGGCAAAAACGGCATGACCACCAGGCCGGTCTCGCAGAAAATCACCAGGAACAGAATGGCGTAGATCCACGGACCGTAATTGGTTACCAGCATGTCGAGGTAAACATCGAGATGCAGGATAAGGTCAAGCGGGTTGAAATCCATGGATGGCACCTGTGTGAATGGCCCGGCTCAGCAGGCCAGTGCGGGAACGACGGGAAATAAGGCTACACGTGTATGTCGAGATTCTTACAACCCTGAGAGGTGCGCATTATACGGATTGAATAGTGAAAAGCGTGTGGCTTTTGTAGCGGGGAGTGTCGTGAAATTGTGAAGCGGTGGGGCTCGGTTTGAAAATGTGGGAGGGGGCTTGCTCCCGATGGCGGTGGGGCAGGGATAGATTCGTTAACTGACACTCCGCCATCGGGGGCAAGCCCCCTCCCACAGGGGATTTTGGTGTTTGAGGGTCAGTCCTCGCTGATCGGCAGCACGTAGTTCTTGAATTCGGTGTCTTCGCGAAAACCGATGGACTCGTAGGTCTTCTGCGCCACGTCATTATCGCTGCTGGTCGATACCCGCAGCCGCACCGCGTGGGTTTCCTTGGCCATTTTCTTCGCTGTGCGCATCAGGTTATCGGCGACCAGTTGCCGGCGCGCGTCCTCTGCCACATAGATGTCGTTGAGGATCCACACCCGTTTGAGCGACAGCGAAGAGAAGCTTGGATAGAGCTGGCAGAACCCCAGCAGCCGCTTGTCATCATCATCGGCCAGTGCCAGGTAGATCACCGATTCCTTGCGGCGCAGGCGCTTTTCCAGGAAGGCCCGCGACGAGTCCGGGAACGGCAGGGCCCCATAGAATTCGCGGTATTTGACGAACAGCGGGGTGAGCAGGTCCAGGTGTTCCAGGGTCGCTTGAGTAATCCGCATGCCAGGCCTCAACTTCCAAATGGGTATGACCACGCGCGCGGTCGTCGCTTGATGCTGCCTAAAGCCACGAAAAAGCGCAATCGTGCGGCGATCAGTCTACGGGTGGGCTGAGCAGGAAATTGCCCTTCATCAAGTCCGGGTCATCTGATTCAATTGTCTGCAACTGCGCCTCGTCCTTGAGATTGACCCCAGACAATTGCCGGCGGCAGGCCTCGCGCATCAGGTACAGCAGGCGATGGGCCGCCATGCCGTAACTCAGGCCTTCCAGGCGCACATTGGAGATGCAGTTGCGGTAGGCGTCGGTGAGGCCGACCTTGGGGTTGTAAGTGAAATACAGCCCCAGGCTGTCCGGCGAACTGAGCCCCGGCCGTTCGCCGATCAGGATCACCACCATTTTGGCGCCGAGCAGTTGCCCGATCTCGTCGGCCACTGCCACGCGGCCCTGTTCTACCAGGATGACCGGTGACAAGGACCAGCCTTCAGCGTGGGTCTGTTCTTCCAGGCGTGTCAGAAAGGGCGCGGTGTGTTTATGCACGGCCAGCGCCGACAGGCCATCGGCTACTACGATCGCCAGGTCCATCCCATTCGGATGGGCTGCCGCATAGTCGCGCAGGGTCTGGGCCGATTCATCACTCAAGCGGCGTCCAAGATCGGGGCGTTGCAGGTAGGTATGCCGGTCGGTGGCGGCGCTGTGCAGCAACAGGCTGTCGCGGCCGCGTTCGGCACATTGGCGGCTCAGCGCTTCATGATCGAAGGGCAGGTGCACCGCGTCTCGCGCCTGGGCGTGGGCGAACTGGAAGTCCAGTTGGGCGTTGGTCGGAATGCTGGTGCCGGTGCGGCCCAGGGCAATGCGCGCCGGGGTCAGGCGGCGCAGTTGCAGCCATGGATTGTCAGGCAATTCTGGTTGCACGGTCGGCTCCTTCATCCCAATTGCGCCAGAGCGTGGCGAAACGCCGGTGGCAGGCTGTTACCAAAGTGCACCTTGCCACCTTCCTGCGTAAAGATGCCCATTTTCGCCAGCCATTGTTCGAACTCCGGCGCCGGTTTCAACCCCAGTGTCTGGCGCGCGTACAGCGCGTCGTGGAATGAGGTGGTCTGGTAATTGAGCATGATGTCGTCGGAGCCGGGGATGCCCATGATGAAATTGATCCCGGCCACGCCGAGCAGAGTCAGCAGGGTGTCCATGTCGTCCTGGTCGGCTTCGGCGTGGTTGGTGTAGCAGATGTCGCAACCCATCGGCACGCCGAGCAACTTGCCGCAGAAGTGGTCTTCGAGACCGGCACGGATGATCTGTTTGCCGTTGTACAGGTACTCGGGGCCGATAAAGCCGACCACGGTGTTGACCAGAAACGGTTTGAAGTGCCGGGCCACCGCGTAGGCGCGGGTTTCACAGGTTTGCTGGTCGACGCCAAAGTGCGCGTTGGCCGACAAGGCGCTGCCCTGGCCGGTTTCGAAATACATCAGGTTCTGGCCCAGGGTGCCGCGATTGAGGCTCAGGCCGGCGTCGTAACCTTCCTGCAGCAGGCTCAGGCTGATGCCGAAGCTGGCGTTGGCCGCCTCGGTGCCGGCGATCGACTGGAACACCAGGTCCAGCGGCACGCCACGGTTGATCGCCTCGATGGAGGTGGTGACGTGGGTCAGCACGCAGGCCTGGGTGGGAATGTCGTAGCGCTGGATGATGGCGTCGAGCATCTCGAGCATGGCGCAGATCGAGGCGATGCTGTCGGTGGCCGGGTTGATGCCGATCATCGCGTCGCCGTTGCCGTAGAGCAGGCCGTCGAGAATGCTGGCGGCGATGCCTGCCGGTTCGTCGGTGGGGTGGTTGGGCTGCAGGCGCGTGGACAGACGCCCGCGCAGGCCCAGGGTGCCGCGAAACCGGGTGACCACGCGGATCTTCTGCGCCACCAGTACCAGGTCCTGCACGCGCATGATTTTGGACACGGCGGCGGCCATTTCCGGTGTCAGCCCCGGTGCCAATAAACGCAGGGACTGTTCGTCGGCCGCGTCGCTGAGCAGCCAGTCGCGCAGGCCGCCGACGGTGAGGTGGCTGACCGGTGCAAACGCCTGTTTATCGTGGGTGTCGATGATCAATCGGGTGACTTCATCGCTCTCGTAAGGAATCAGCGCCTCCTGCAGGAAGTGCTTGAGCGGGATATTCGCCAGCGCCATCTGCGCGGCCACCCGTTCGCCGTCATTTTGTGCGGCAACACCGGCGAGGAAATCCCCGGAACGCGCCGGGCTGGCCTTGGCCATCACATCCTTGAGGCTGTCGAAGCGGTAGGTGTGTGCACCCACCGCGTGGGAAAAGCTTGCCATACAGTGTCTCCTGAATGACGCGGGCGAACCTGGAAAAGCCGCCCGCGTCGAGGTTTTCGGCAATCAGTGCAAGGCGGCCTCTGCGGCCTGGATCGCCGCAAATTCTTCTTCCGGCGTGCCTGCTACCAAGTGATGCCGGCTGTAGAAAGCAAAGTAAGCAATTAATACTCCATAGATGATCGCAGCGCCAATCACCACCCGTGGATCCACCAGAAAGCCCGCCACCACGGCCACGCAGGCCAGTACCAGCGCCACGCCCGAGGTGAAGATGCCGCCCGGCGTGCGGTACGGGCGATCCATTTTGGGGCGACGGATGCGCAGGGTGATGTGGGCGGCCATCATCAACACGTAGGAAATGGTCGCGCCGAACACCGCCACCAGAATCAGCAGATCGCCCTGGCCGGTCAGCGACAGGCCAAAGCCGATAATCCCGGGAATCACCAACGCCAGTACCGGTGCCTTGCTCTTGTTGGTCTGGGACAGTTTGCGCGGCAGGTAGCCAGCACGGGACAAGGCGAATATCTGCCGCGAATAGGCATAGATGATCGAGAAAAAGCTGGCGATCAAGCCGGCCAGGCCCACCAGGTTGACGAAGCTGCCCATCCAGGTCGAACCGCCGTAGGCCAATGCCAGGGCTTCCACCAGCGGGTTGCCGGATTTGATCAGCGCGTAAGTGCCCGCACCGCCGGGCGCGATCACCAGGATCAACAGGGCAAAACTGGTCAGCACCACAATCGCGCCGATCAGCCCGCGTGGCAGGTCGCGCTTGGGGTTCTTGGTTTCTTCCGCAGCCAGTGGCACGCCCTCTACCGCGAGGAAAAACCAGATCGCATAGGGGATCGCCGCCCACACGCCAACGTAGCCGAACGGCAGGAAGCTGCTGGCGCCCTTGGCGTCGCTCAGCGGGATATCCAGCAGGTTGGCGACGTTGAAGTGCGGCACCATCGCTACCAGGAACACACCCAGCGCGATGGCCGCGATGGCGGTAATCACGAACATCAACTTCAACGCTTCACCCACGCCAAAGATGTGGATGCCGATAAAGATGATGTAGAACGCCAAATAGATCATCCAGCCGCCAATACCGAACAGCGACTCGCAATACGCGCCGATAAATACCGCGATGGCGGCGGGGGCGATGGCATATTCGATCAGGATCGCCGTGCCCGTCAGGAACCCGCCCCAGGGGCCGAACGCGCTGCGGGCAAAGCCGTAGCCACCGCCGGCGGTGGGGATCATTGAGGACAGTTCGGCCAGGGAAAAGCACATGCACAGGTACATGGTGGCCATCAGCAGTGTGGCGAGGAACATCCCGCCCCAACCGCCCTGGGCCAGGCCGAAGTTCCAGCCGGCGTAGTCGCCGGAGATGACATAGGCGACGCCAAGGCCAACCAGTAACACCCAGCCGGCGGCGCCTTTTTTAAGTTCGCGTTGTTGGAAGTATTGGGAGTCGACTTTTTCGAAGTCGACGGAAGAATTTGTGGGTTCGCTGGGCATGGGAAGTACCTTCCATTCTTATTGTTTTAACTCGGCCTCTGTGTGCCGAATGCGCATCGCAAATACTTATGCAGATCCAAAATGTGGGAGGGGGCTTGCCCCCGATGGCGGTGTATCAATCAATTCAGTGTTGGCTGATCCACTGCAATCAGGGGCAACCCCCCTCCCACCTTTGATTGCATTGCAAAGGTGGGAGGGTGTTGTGGGTTAGAAGAAACCCAGCGGATTAATGTCGTAGCTCACCAGCAAGTTTTTGGTCTGCTGGTAGTGATCCAACATCATCTTGTGCGTCTCGCGCCCTACACCGGACTTCTTGTAACCGCCAAACGCGGCATGGGCCGGGTACAGGTGGTAGCAGTTGGTCCACACGCGGCCGGCCTTGATCGCGCGGCCCATGCGGTAGGCGCGGTTGATGTCGCGGGTCCACAGGCCGGCGCCCAGGCCGAACTCGGTGTCGTTGGCAATCGCCAGGGCTTCGGCTTCGTCCTTGAAGGTGGTGATGCTCACCACCGGGCCGAAAATTTCTTCCTGGAACACGCGCATTTCGTTGGTGCCCTTGAGCAGGGTCGGCTGGATGTAATAGCCGGTAGCCAGGTCACCGCTGAGCTTCTCCACCTTGCCGCCGGTGAGCAGTTGCGCGCCTTCGCCCTTGGCGATTTCCAGGTAGGACAGGATCTTGTCGAACTGCTGCTCGGACGCCTGGGCGCCGACCATGGTGTCGGTGTCCAGCGGGTCGCCCCGTTTGATCGACTCGACTTTCTTCATGACCACTTTCATGAAGTCGTCGTAGATCGACTCTTCCACCAGCGCGCGGGATGGGCAGGTGCACACTTCGCCCTGGTTGAAGAACGCCAGCACCAGGCCTTCGGCGGCTTTTTCGATGAATTGCGGTTCGGCTTTCATGATGTCGGCGAAGAAAATGTTCGGCGACTTGCCGCCCAGCTCAACCGTGGACGGAATGATGTTCTCGGCCGCCGCATGCATGATGTGCGAACCCACTGGCGTTGAGCCGGTGAACGCGATCTTGGCGATGCGCTTGCTGGTGGCCAGGGCTTCGCCAGCTTCTTTGCCGAAGCCGTGCACGACGTTGAGTACACCGGGCGGCAGCAGGTCGCCGATCAGTTCCATCAGCACGTTGATGCCCAGCGGCGTTTGCTCGGCCGGCTTGAGCACTACGCAGTTACCGGCGGCCAGGGCCGGGGCGAGTTTCCAGGCGGCCATCAGCAAGGGGAAGTTCCACGGGATGATCTGGCCGACCACGCCCAGCGGCTCGTGGAAGTGATAGGCAGCGGTGAGTTCGTTGATTTCGGCGCTGCTGCCTTCCTGGGCGCGAATGCAACCGGCGAAGTAGCGAAAGTGGTCGGCGGCCAGCGGGATGTCGGCGTTGAGGGTTTCGCGCACGGCCTTGCCGTTGTCCCAGGTTTCGGTGATGGCCAACAGTTCGAGGTTCTGTTCGATGCGATCGGCGATTTTCAGCAGTACCAGCGAGCGGTCCTGGGCGCTGGTTTTGCCCCAGGCGTCAGCGGCGGCATGGGCGGCGTCCAGCGCCTTGTCGATGTCCTTGGCGGTGGAGCGCGGGAAGTCTGCGATGGGCTTGCCGTTGACCGGCGAAGTGTTGGTGAAGTAATTGCCATCGACCGGCGCAACGAATTCGCCACCGATGTAGTTGCCGTACTTGGCCTTGAACGAAACGATGGCGCCTTCAGTACCGGGGTGTGCATAACGCATGGTGGGCATCTCCTGCTTTTATGTTTATCGGAGTCAGCGCGGCAAGCGCTTTATAAAGCGTAGAGCAAAGGTCGGGCCACTGGGTGCGGGCCAGGTAAATCAAGGGTTTGGTTTTGTTTACACGGCATGACTGTGGCCGGATCGATACAGGCGGGTGACAGTGTGTGCCATAAACGGTACAGCCAGTGACCGATGGGTCGGCGCGGGATTGCAATGGCCGGGTGCCTGGGGGATGCTGGGCGTTCTCACGCAGGGAGAATAATAAGAACATGCACAACGATCATTTCAGTCGCCATGCCCAGCAGGTGCTCACCGTCACCCGTGGGCAAGAGCCGCCTCACGGACCGGGCAGCGACCCGTCCATCGCCCGCTCCTGGTTGCGTTGCCTGGAGGACTACCACCTCGACCCTGCGCTGACCGTCGCCCCCACCGTGCTTGAGCATGGCCGCTTGCTGGAAAGCCGCGAACGCCTGCGCCAGGTCTTGCACATCGCCGGCACCGAAATGAACAGCCTGCACCAGCAGCTCTCGGGCGCGGGCCACGCCGTGCTGCTCACCGATGCGCGCGGGGTGATCCTCAACTGCGTCACCGCCCCCTCCGAACGCAGGATATTCGAGCGCGCCGGGCTGTGGCTGGGCGCTGATTGGAGCGAAGCCTGCGAAGGCACCAATGGCATCGGCACCTGCCTGGTCGAGCGCCAATCCCTGACCATCCACCGTGACGAGCACTTTCGCGGTCGCCATACCGGGCTGACCTGTTCGGCGAGCCCGGTGTTCGACCCCCATGGTGAGTTGCTGGCGGTATTGGATGTGTCGTCGGCCCGCGAAGCCGTGTCGCGCCAGAGTCAGTTCCACACCATGGCGTTGGTCAACCTGTCGGCCAAGATGATTGAAAGCTGCTACTTTTTGCGCCACTTCGAACAGCACTGGTTGTTGCGCTTTCATCTGCAGGCGGAGTCGGTCGGGTTGTTCAGTGAAGGGCTGTTGGCGTTTGATGGCGAAGGGCGCATCTGTGCGCTCAACCAGAGCGCACTGAACCTGTTGGGGCAGTTGCGTGGCGGTTTGTTGGGCCAGCCGGTGGAAGCGGTTTTCGACTGTTCCCTGGATCAGTTGCTGGGGCGCGCCAGCGCCAACCCCACGGCCGGCTGGCCGTTGCGTACCCGCGATGGCCGCCAGTTGTTCGCGGCGTTACGCGGGCAGGGGCGCCCGGCCCCGACGCCCAGCGCCAAGCAGACTGTTCCCGGCCGTTCGCGCTTGCCCGGCGTCTGCCTGGATGACCCGGCGCTGAGGCTGGCTTTCAGCCAGTCTGTGCGGGTGTTCGAACGTGATGTACCGTTACTGGTCAATGGTGAAACCGGCTCGGGCAAGGAAGCCTTTGCCAAGGCGGTCCATCTGGCCAGCCAGCGTGCCGACAAACCCTTCGTTGCCCTCAACTGCGCCGCTATCCCGGAAAACCTGATCGAGAGCGAATTGTTCGGCTATCGCGGCGGCAGTTTTACCGGCGCGCGCAAGGAGGGCATGCAAGGCAAGCTGCAGCAGGCCGATGGCGGCACGCTGTTTCTTGACGAGATCGGCGACATGCCCCTGGCCTTGCAGACGCGACTGCTCAGGGTGCTGGAAGACCGCCTGGTGGTGCCGATCGGTGGCGAACCCCGAGCCGTAAATGTCAGGATTATCAGCGCTACCCACCGCAACCTACTGGCCCGGGTAGAGGACGGCGGCTTCCGCGAGGATTTGTATTATCGGCTCAATGGCCTGGAAGTTGCGCTACCGGCGTTGCGTCAGCGCACTGACAAATCACAGCTGCTGGACCTGCTGCTGGCACAGGAAGCCGGTGATCAGGCTGTCTACCTGGAGCCGGCTGCGCGCGACGCGTTGTTGGCGTATGCCTGGCCGGGCAACGTCCGACAGTTGCGTACGGTATTGCGCACGCTGGTCGCGCTGTGCGAAAACGGGAAGGTCGCTGCGGAAAATTTACCGCCGATGATCCGTCACGCACCTACTCATGACGCTCCCTCAAGTGTTTCTTCGCTGTCCCCCTTTGAAGAAGCCGAGCGGTCAACCCTGCTGGCCGCGCTGGAGCAACAGCACTGGCATATGAGCCATGCGGCAACGCACTTGGGCGTCAGCCGTAACACGTTGTACCGCAAGTTGCGCAAGTATGAAATTTCACGAGCTTCGGTAGTTTAGCCTACAGTGGTTTTGAAGTTTTACAGGCGCCCTGGTTAATAAGTAAATGGGGGTGTGTAAGTTGTTGGGTTCAGCAATATTATGTCGATTTTAAATGTCGCGTATTTTGCATGTTTGTCCCACTCATTGAGTACATTGAAGCTTCGGTTGTTTAGAAACTTGAACACTGTATTCAGGGTGGATTATGAGTATTCCAACGACGTATACGTACCCAATAACAGCGTCCTTCAGTTCACTGGCTGAACGAGGCGAAGGCCATACAAATCATAGGGGCGGCGCCGCGATTGATAAAGGCCACCCTGCGACTGAAACAAGTGAAACGCCCTCAACAAGTCGCGCCGAGGCCGATGCCGAGGTCGCCAGTTCATTCGCCTCATTATTGCTCGACGGTCGTTATAGAACGTCAGTTCGGCCCCCCGATGTGCAGGTCCCGCCGCACTCGACGGTGGCGCGCTGGTATGCCCAACTGGAGAGTGCATTCAAAAGCGAAGGGTTTTCAGCCTGGGCTAACAAGCAGGGGCTGGATATGCATGCTCTGACGCTGATCCCTGCGCGCGGGGAAATAAAAGGTTATGTAGACGGTCGGCCCAAAACCTTTTATCTGTCAGACGATTCAGGCTGGTCTGATGTTTCCCGCACGCTCCTGGCCCTGGGCAGGGTATTCGCCCCCGAACACGGTCAAGCGGTGCGATACCCAGGGAGCGGTCAGGGCGGCGTGTCGATGCCGCTGGTCGCGCAATTCTACAAGGAGCCTGATCTTTTTGACGGCGGCCAAGCCAGCGTTCGCCGCAAACAGTTCACGGATAATCCCGGCTTCAATCTGGATGAGCGTCACCTGTCGACCCACTCAGACGCGGCGCTGGCGGCGCATCGGCAGGCGTTGGGCGATGAGGCCAATCGGCACAAGCTGATGAGCGCATTGAACGCTTTGGTCGATGACGCTGAGGGGCGTGTCGACCTGGAGCAGAGCAACGTGCCCATCGATCCTCGCTCTGCATTGTTTGATCGAGAGCCCAGCAAAACGTTGAGCCTTGCCCGGATGCTCAAGCTGGAAGGCTACAAAATGCCCGCGAACAGTGCCCAGGCTCATGCGTTGGCCTCGGCACTGTCCTTTGACCTGGCACACAGGGCGCCGGGCGTGGATTCAGGTGGCGTAAGGCACATCGGGCAGGGGCTGTCGTCTACTTCGCAGCGCAAGATGGGAAAGCTTGTAAAGGCGCAGATCGCGCCAGGTACGGCGAACGTGCCTGGAACGGACAGCCTCTTGAGTCGCCTCGTCAGTCATCTTCCAGCCAACCTCAGAAAGGCCATGGCTGATTATCCGTCAATCGCCCTCGACCAGCTCCTGCGCACACCCGAGGCCCTGCGCCTGGGCAAGTTGATTCGGGAGGTGCTCAAGGTTATCGACACCCCCACGAGCGCGATTGAAAGTCTTGGCGTGGCCCTGGTTCAGGAACTCGATCCTGGCTTGGGCAAGTCGCGGTTCAACCTGGCGGGCTACAACCTGTATAGCGTTGATAACGCGGGCGCGTCTTCGGCAGAGATCGTCCAGCGCTTTACGGCGCACCTCGCCGGCCGGGTCGGCAACGAGGCCGCCGCTGTCGCCGCACGGGTTTTATTATCGGCGGCAGCCCCTGAGTTTGTGGTGAAAGACATCCCGCCCAATTTGGTCTACGGCTCCCACACCTGGGCGAATTTTTGTATAGAGGTGGCGCGCATAGAGCAGCAAGTGCCTGGCGCGACCGCAAACATGACCTTCAGCCAGGTGATGGCTTTCGGTAATACGCCGCCGGTGTCCACCGAGGATGAGGATCAACTGAAGTTCGCCGCACGCGATGCGATCATTGCCTGGGGCATTGCCAACCGTGTTATCGACACCAGCCCGACGCACACTTATTCGGATGCGCAGGCCGAGCAGGCGCAACAGGCACTCAACAAGCAGCAAAAAGAACTTCGTTGGGCGAGTAATGCCATGAAAACGCCGCCGACGACACGACGGGAATTGGCGCTGGCAGAGTTGAAACGGGTATTTCCGGACGTGGACCCGACGCTCGAGGTGATGCAGCAGGCCTCCGTGAAGCATAAGCCGATATCGTTGTTGGATATTTATATGACGGGGCCCATTCAACCGGACTATTGGATATCCAAGGATGAGCAGCGTTTTCCCTATGAGCGTTTGAAGTCGCGTCTGTCTGAATTGACCCCTGACATCAATAAAGTGTTTAAAGCGAAATTTCAGGAGTATCGCAAGGTTCAGGAAAGTGCCTGGGCTATCCAGTTCAAATATCAGCTGTCACTGCTGCCCATGGCGGACAGGGTGCGTATCAGCCAATCGGACGTCAGTTTTTTTGAGGTGTCCCGCGCCTATACCAAGAGCGGGCCTTGTACCTCCGGGTTGTTCACCCCCAGAGAATGCCTGCCTCCAACGCCCACGGCGCAGGAACTTGAAGCGCTCAAGGGCAGGCACGGGTTGCTGATGAAAGTGGTGGAGCCTGACGGCACTGTCAGCGCCTACAGTTACTTTCCCGCCGAAGGCAAGATCGTCAAGGAAGACGGCTTTCCGGGCGGGCGGATCGACCTGGATGATCGCTCCTATTTTGGAGGGGGGAACGAAGGTTACATTCCGGGTTTGCCGCATACCTACAAGCAATATGGGCTAACGGATAAAACGCGCGATCCTGCACCGGATGGGAAAAACCAGGGTGACTACTTTTCTGATAAATCGGCTGCACTCGCGCACCTGGCGGGTGGTTATTTCACCAAGGACTACGGCGGCCTGCAGAAGGCGGCGGCGGGCGTCACCGAGATTGAAAAAGGGCGTGCTTACGACGAAGAACTGAAGGGTTTTTTTCTGAGCCTCGTGCCTTTTTATGACGGTATTCAGGACGCTATCAAAGGTGATGTAGGCGGGGCTATATTCAATCTCGGCTTCGACATTCTCGGCTTTGTCATTCCCGGTGCGAATGCCGCGCGCAAAGCCGCCAAGGTGGGCAGAGGTGTTCTGAATACAATTAAAAGCGCTGTCGTGGCGGGTGTGGGGGCGTCCGTAGGTTATACCGACTCAGTCGATATTGCGAAGAACTTAAATAAAGGCGCACGCGCCGGTTATAAGGATACGAAGTACCTGATTGAAAAGGGTCACGATGTGTTGTCACGTTTGAGAGGCCATTACGGAAGTTATGATGTTACTAAAATCTATAAGGAGGGCGATATTGTAAAAGGGTTTTTTCACGCAGCTGAGGACAATGTATGGCGACCTGCCGTGGCCGTCTTCAAGAAAGGCGCCTGGTATGCCTATAACGTTGTCACTAAAACGCCGTTCGGTGTTCAGTTGGCACAATTTGGTGCGGTGAGTTCATTGCAACGCTGATACACGGACGTGTTCAGATAGCCACGATTTTCCATTGTTTAATATTCATTCGACAGGGAGCGCGAATGCTTTGTATCTATCCCGACTAAGGTGAATGACGATGAGACGTTCAACAACAATAACAACGGCGTTACTTCCTGTCCGCACTTCGATTGTATTCAAAGGGCGTATCAATCATAAAAAATCGTATCGAACGATAAAATGTTCAAAAGTAGGTGAGGTCATTGGCGGCCTTCTGAGGGGCGCTTCCAGAGAGAGTATGCCGAGCCCGACACGGGTTGACGCGCCCAACCTCGCAGGCACTACACGCAGTGGCGTGGAAACAGGCTACCAAAAGTTCGATCAAGGCTTTGTGGACGCCAAAGTGAACGGGTTCGACGGCCCAGGGCACGCCAGTGGCACCCGGCAGGCGGGAGACGCCGCCTCAGGCACCGGGCAAACGCCCGAAATGGCCGCGTATGTCGAAAAACAGCGAAAAGCCTGGCAAGCCTCCAGGGATGCGCACATCCGCGACCAGCTGTTCGGCCAGCCCAGTCCGGGCCGTGTCAATGGGCAGGATGTCGAGCCTTTTTCTGCGCGAACCCTTGAAGAGAATGCCAAGACGGCGGTCAAGGCCAAAGAGACCGCGCTGCCGCCGACCAACACGACCCTGCTCAAGACCGCAGCGATCACGACGGCGATCAGCGTACCTGTGACGTCGATCGGCATGATCGTTGTCGGGAGTGTCAACGAAGCGCTCAAGCCACTGATCAATCCGGCGCCTGCACCCGTGACACCGGAAAGCATCGAAGAAGGACGGCTCGTCGAGTACGCGCAGAACGCAACTTTTCTGTTGGTCAACACCTTGTCGAAACTGCGTGGAGAGCGGCTTATCGGGCCGAACCTGCAATGGGTGATGCAAACCAGGGACGAGCGCCTCGACTCGCTTGAGGCCATGATTGGCTATGTCGAGAGGGAGCTGGGCAAAGAGGCCAAGGCCCGGAAAATTGATTTTCAACCGGCGTCTACGGGGCCTGAAAAAGATGACATCAAGGCGCGTGTGATCGATTTGGAGAGCCGCATGGCAGCGCTTTCTGCCTTGCTGGGGACCATGAGCATCACACCCGCGCCTCAGTCCAACACGCCGGTTTCGCCGATAGGAAACGGTTTGCAGCGGTTGCTGACCATCCAATAGCCCTGGTGGCCGGCGCCACGCCAACCCAGCCTGCGCGCCCGTCGTATCGCCGCGACGGGTGTTTCGCCCTCAGCTAAAGCGTGCGAACTTTCCCACCCTACGCTAACCTGCCTCGATGTTTACGAGGTCAACTATGCACATTCATATTCTGGGTATCTGCGGCACGTTCATGGGTTCGATGGCGGTTCTGGCCAAAGAGCTGGGCCATCACGTCACTGGCTCCGATGCCAATGTTTATCCACCGATGAGCACGCAATTGCAGGCGCAAGGGATTGAACTGACCCAGGGTTACGACCCTTCGCAGTTCGACCCGGTGCCGGATCTGGTGGTGATTGGCAATGCCATGTCGCGCGGCAACCCGGCGGTCGAATACGTGCTGAATAAAGGCTTGCCTTACGTTTCAGGCCCCCAGTGGCTGGCCGATCACGTGCTGCAGGGCCGCTGGGTATTGGCCGTCGCCGGCACCCACGGCAAGACCACCACCAGCAGCATGCTGGCCTGGGTGCTGGAGCACGCGGGCATGAGCCCGGGCTTTCTGATCGGCGGCGTTCCGCAGAATTTCTCGGTGTCGGCGCGCCTGGGCGACACGCCGTTTTTCGTGATTGAGGCCGATGAATACGACAGCGCCTTTTTCGACAAGCGCTCCAAGTTCGTCCACTACCGTCCGCGCACGGCGATCCTGAACAACCTGGAGTTCGATCACGCCGACATCTTCCCCGATCTGCCGGCCATTGAGCGGCAATTCCATCATCTGGTGCGCACCATTCCCAGCGAAGGCCTGGTGATCCATCCGACCACCGAGCCGGCGTTGCAGCGTGTGATCGACATGGGCTGCTGGACCCCGGTGCAAACCACTGGCGTCGGCGGGCAATGGCAGGTCAAGTTGCTCAGTGACGACGGTTCGCGGTTTGAAGTGCTGTTCGAAGGCGTGGGCCAAGGCGTGGTCGATTGGGGTATGACCGGTCAGCATAACGTCGCCAATGCCCTGGTGACCCTGGCGGCTGCGCGGCATGTGGGCGTGACGCCGGCCGTAGGTATCGCCGCATTGAGCGCATTCAAAAGCGTGAAGCGGCGCATGGAAAAGGTCGCCGACGTGAACGGGATTACCATCTACGACGACTTTGCCCACCACCCCACGGCAATTGCCACCACCCTGGATGGCCTGCGCAAACGCGTCGGTGATGCGCAAATCATTGCCATCGTCGAGCCGCGCTCCAATTCCATGAAGCTGGGGGCGCACCGCGATGGCCTGCCTGAAAGCGTGAATGATGCCGACCAAGTGGTGTGGTATTCGCCCGCCAACCTCGGCTGGGACCTGCCGGCTATCGCCGCACTGTGCACCGTGCCTTCGAAGGTATGCGACTCGCTGGAGGGCATCATCGAGCACGTCAAACACGTGGCCAGGCCGGGCACCCACGTGGTGATCATGAGCAATGGCGGCTTCGGCGGCTTGCACGGCAAGCTGGCTGAGGCGCTCCAATGAGCGGCCCGGAACGTGTCACCCTGGCGATGACCGGCGCGTCCGGTGCGCCGTATGGCCTGCGCCTGCTCGATTGCCTGGTGCGTGAAGACCGTGAGGTGCACTTTCTGATCTCCAAGGCGGCGCAGTTGGTGCTGGCGACCGAGACCGACGTGGAGCTGCCGGCCAAGGTGCAGATGATGCAAGCCTTCCTCACCGAATACACCGGCGCGGCGGCGGGGCAGATCAAGGTGTACGGCAAAGAGGACTGGATGTCGCCGGTCGCTTCCGGCTCCGGTGCGCCGGCGGCGATGGTGGTGGTGCCATGCTCCACCGGCACCCTGTCGGCGATTGCCACCGGCGCGTGCAACAACTTGATCGAGCGCGCGGCGGACGTCACCTTGAAGGAGCGGCGCCAGTTGATCCTGGTGCCACGCGAGGCGCCTTATTCCAGCATTCACCTGGAGCACATGCTCAAGTTGTCGAACATGGGGGTGACCATTTTGCCGGCGTCGCCAGGCTTCTATCACCAGCCGCAAACCATCGATGACCTGGTGGACTTTGTGGTGGCGCGTATTCTCAACCTGCTTAATATCCCCCAGGACATGCTGCCGCGGTGGGGCGAGCATCACTTGAGTGGCGATGAATAAGGCGCTGTGGGTTGTGCTGGTGCTGCAGCTGACCGGCTGCGCCACCGCGCGCACGCTGGATGCGGCGCAACCGGGCGCGCCAGTGGTGTACGCCGGGACCCGGCTGGATATGTACGCGATCAACGGCGGCTGCTGTGCCAGGGACAGGTTTGGCGTCGAGGCCCCCACCTATCCCCATATCGACCTGCCCGCCAGTGCGTTGCTCGATACGCTGCTGTTGCCACTGTCGTTGTTGACCGTGCTGGGCGTCGGCTTCAACGCCACCGGCGGCCTGTAACGCAATTCTCAACAACACCATAAAACCAATGTGGGAGGGGCGGTGCGACGATTCGACTTGCCCTCGATGGCGGCCTCTGGGCTGGCCGGGATGTTGGATTGGACCGAGTACATATCCGTTTCTGCGGTCACGGCTGCTATGGGTTCCGCCCTTACGGCGGCTCACTTTTGAAAAGCGCAAAAGTAAGCAAAACGCTCTTGCCCCACCACTCGGCACCTCGCTTGGGCTCGGTGTGCCCTCTCTCCGGCCAGCGTGGTTTAACGGGGCGCCTGAGATCAAGATCAAAAGCAGATCAAGATCAAGGGCGACTCGCTGCGCATCGTGGTTACTGTTGGGCGCTGCTGAGTTGTGTAGATGCCTATGCCCCGATGGCGGTAGTCCAGTCAATATCTTCAGCGACTGACACTCCGCTATCGGGGGCAAGCCCCCTCCCACATGGGGTTCAGTGTTTGCCGTTATCTATTTGCCGAGCTTGCGCAGCTCGTCCGACTCTACGACCCGCACGCCATCCTGCTCTTCCAGCGCCAGGCGCCACAGCGCGCGGGCCAGTTCGCACACTTCGATACCGTGGTACTTGCCCGGAATCAACCGAGACAACGGCCCGGCCAGTTGTTCGGCCAGGCGCGGTTCGAGTCGTTCGCCCAACAACAACGATGGCCGCGCGATGGTCAGTTGCGGCCAATCCTGGGCTCGCAATGCCTGTTCCATTTCGCCTTTGACCCGGTTGTAGAACACCGAGGATTTCGGGTCGGCGCCAATCGCGCTGATCACGATCAGGTGCCGTGCGCCCAGTTCCCGAGCGCGCTTGGCGAAGGCCACCACCATATCCAGGTCGACCGCACGAAACGCCGCTTCGGAACCGGCCTTCTTGATCGTGGTACCCAAACAGCAGAAGGCGATATCCACCCGGCCGCTCAGTTGAGGCAGGAACACTGCAGGGTCGCCTACCGGGTTTTCCAGGCGTGGGTGTTCAGCCAGTGGTTTACGGCTGGGTGCCAGGACGCGGGTGACGGTGGGTTCGTTGAGCAGGCGGTCCAGCAAGTGTTCGCCGGTGAGGCCGGAAGCACCGGCCAGTAAGATATGCTGCGGTGTCAGGTACATGGTGTTTCCCCCTTGTTACACGTTACAGCTTAGTTGCCTTTGGCTTCCTTGCTATTCATTGAGACGCTTTCCAGCGCCTTTCGTGCCTGCTGTTTACGTAATAGTTGCCAGTGGGCGATCACGCCCTTGGGGGCCCAGATCTGCGGTTCGGAGGCTTCGAAATTGTCCGCCTGTTCGCGTTCGGCCACGTGCAGTTGTGCCAGTTTGAAGGCCTGTTGCAAATCGTCCGTTTGGTTGAAAGCCTGTGCGAAAAGGGCATCACCGAAGTAGGTAAAGTCTGCTTCTTCCGAGCAGCCGAACGACACGCGATCCGCGCGTGAGGCGGTCATGATCAGCGTGCGCTCATCTTTCAATGCCGGGATGAAGCCGCCGGAGTAGCAGGCGGAAATCACGATGATCTTGTCGCGGTTTTTCAGTGGCGCGAGCACCGCTGCCAGTTCATCGGCCGGCAGGTCGGCCAGTTCCATGCGCGGCTGGTCGAGCACCAGTTCGTGTTCGTGGGTGCCGTGGCTGGTCATGTAGATGAACACGAGGTCTTCCGGCCCGCTGCGCTCGGCCAGGGTTTGCACGGCCCGGCGCAGGTTCTCGCGGGTGGCCATGGGCCGGTCGGCAATATGGTCGCGGTGGTTGACCAGGCGAATCTGCCCATGGGCACCGAAGCGGGTGGCGAGCATGTTGCTGACGTAATCGGCTTCGCGCAGGAACACGCTTTGCTTACCGTCGCCGGCCAGCGCCAGGGTGTACAGCTCGACGGCGGGCGTGGACGCGGGGACGGCGGCGAGGGCTTCGGCCAGCAGTTGGCCCTGGGCCAATACGCCGATTTCCAGTGGGTCGGGCAGCAGCTTGCCCTCGGCGTCGCGCACGCGCATACCGTTGACCCAGGTGCCGGCCTGTACCGTACCGTCAGTCAGCACCAGCGTGCCGCGACCCTGGTAGCTGTCGCTGTCAAAGCCGCCGATATAGAAGCTGCCATCGGTAAGGTTCAGGCGACCTTCGCCGCTGAAGCGCCAGTCGCTGAACTGGCCGACGTAATGGCTGCCATCGACGCCGATCAGTTCGCCTTTGCCGCTCAGGGCGCCTTCCTTGAACTGGCCGATCCAGACGTCGCCGTCGGCGTTTTCATAGCGCCCCTTGCCGTTGAGCTGGTTCTGTTGGAACTGGCCGACGTAGATATCGCCATCCGCGCTGTTGAACGTGCCGTTGCCTTCCAGCTGGCCATCGACGAAGTGGCCGCTGAACTGATTGCCGCTGTCGTCGTTGCGCTGGCCTTCGCCATTGGGTTTGCCGTGGGCGAATTGGCCCTGGTATTGGCTGCCGTCGGCCAGCTCCAGGCGCCCGAGGCCGGAATACTGGTCGTCCTTGAATTCGCCGCGATAGGTCATCTGCCCCTCTTTGAGGGTGCCTTCGCCGTTGCGTCGACCGTTCTTGAACCCGCCCACGTAACTGCTGCCCGCCGTGGTCAGGCTGCCCTGGCCATCGAACAGGCCTTGCTTGAATTGACCTTTGTAGACTTCGCCGTTGCTGCCATGCCATTCGCCCTGACCATGCCACTGGCCTTTATGGAACTCGCCGGCGTACCAACTGCCGTTGGGGTAGTCGACGCGCCCCTGGCCTTGCAGCAAGCCGTCGACCACATCGCCCCGGTAGCGGCCGCCATCGGGCAGGCGCGCATCGGGCGGCAACAGCGATTCGCCATCTCCGCAAGCGGTGAGCAACAGGGCAAGGGCAAGGGGAGCGAGTGGGCGCATAGCGGGATCCGGATAATTGAGCGCCGAGTATGCCGCAGCTGCGCGTTTCATACATAAATTTACATACACTGTGGCAAGGTTTGTTGCCTCGCCACAGGCAACGTCCTACACGAAGCAGAGTGACAATGACTCAGCGATGTAAGCCGGTTTTTCCTGACCTTCGATTTCCAGGGTGGCGGTGGCCTTAAATAGCCATTGGCCAGGTTTTTTCTCGTGGACGTCGGTGAGGGTGACATTCAGGCGAACCCTGGAGTCGACCTTCACCGGCTGTATGAAGCGCACACTGTCCAGGCCGTAGTTGATGGCCATCTTCAGGCCCTCGGGCATGATCAGGATGTCCTCCATCAGCTTGGGCATCAGCGACAGCGACAGGAACCCATGGGCGATGGTGCTGCCGAACGGGGTTTGCGCGGCCTTGGCCGGGTCGACGTGGATAAACTGATGATCGCCGGTGGCCTCTGCGAACAGGTTGATGCGCGCCTGGTCGATGGTGAGCCATTCGGAACGTCCCAGTTCCTTGCCGACATAATCGTTGAGCTGCGCTACGGGTACATAGGGCATTGCGTTTCTCCTGGGTTCATCATTTTTATCCCCGCTGACGAGGGGTTTTTTATGGGATACAGAGAACCAATGTAGATCATCATGGGCAATCGACCCGGTCAACCCAACATGCTTTTGGCGAATGCCGGAGCATAGGGCGGGCGTGCTTATAATGCGCACGAACTTTGAGGGGGCAGAGAGGATGTTGTTACGTGGCCTGACCTGGCTGGTGCTGTTTCAATTGATCGGCACTGCGCTCAACCATCTGCTGTTGCCGGTATTGCCGGGGCCGATCATCGGCCTGCTGCTGATGCTCGGCTTCCTGATCTGGCGCGGCGAAGTCAGCGAGCCGCTGAGCCTGGCGGCCGGCAGCCTGCTGCGCTATTTGCCGTTGCTGCTGGTGCCGCCGGCCGTGGGCGTGATGGTGTATGCCAGGGACATCGTTGCCGACTTCTGGGCTATCGTCGGCGCGCTGCTGCTGTCGCTGGTCATCGCGATGGCGGTTGTCGGCGTGCTGATGGAACGGTTGGTCCGGCGCAAGGAGAAGGAACAATGATGTTCGACTGGCAGGGCGCCTGGACGGCCGTCATTCATCACCCCTTGTTCGGCATCGGCATTACCCTGGGCGCTTATCAACTGGTGTTGGCGGCTTTCGAGAAAACCCGCTGGATCTTCCTGCAGCCGGTGCTGGTCTCCATGTTGCTGGTGATTGGCGTGTTGCTGATCTGCCGCCTGGACTACACCGAATACCGCAAGAGCACCGAGATCATGGGCATTCTGCTGGGGCCGGCGACGGTGGCCCTGGCGGTGCCGCTTTATTTGAACCTGCGACGGATTCGCCAATTGTTCTGGCCGATTTTTACTACGCTGGTGATAGGCGGCGTGTTGGCCACCGGCCTGTGCGTGTGGTTGGGCTGGTGGTTCGGTGCCGAGCACAGGGTGCTGATGACCATGGCGCCCAAGTCAGTGACGTCGCCGATTGCGATGTTGGTGGCCGAGCAGATCGGCGGGGTGGCGGCATTGGCTGCGGTGTTCGTGCTGATCACCGGGGTGGCCGGCGCGATGATCGGCCCGGCGTTCCTGTCGCGCCTGGGTGTCTACAGCCCCGAGGCGCGCGGCATGGCCCTGGGCATGACGGCCCACGCGGTCGGCACCTCGGTGGCCCTGCAGGAAAGCGAAGAATGCGGCGCCTTTGCGGCGCTGGCCATGAGTTTGATGGGCGTGGCCACGGCAGTGTTCCTGCCGCTGGCCGTGTCCGTGATCGTTTAAACCGGGTTTAAGGAAACCTTTATGAGTCTGGCGCTGTTTCCCCTCAACACCGTGCTGTTTCCTGGGTGCACCCTCGATTTGCAACTGTTCGAGGCGCGTTACCTGGACATGATCAGTCGCTGCATGAAAAAGGGCGAAAGCTTCGGTGTGGTGTGCATCCTCGATGGCAAGGAAGTCGGCCTGGCCCCGGATGGCTATGCGCTGATCGGCTGTGAAGCGCTGATCCGCGACTTTAAACAACAGGATAATGGCCTGCTGGGAATCCGCGTCGAGGGCGGGCGGCGTTTTCGCGTGCGCGATGCCGAGGTCCAGAAGGACCAGTTGCTGGTGGCCCAGGTGCAATGGCTGGAGGAACTGCCGGACCAGCCGCTGGAAGAAGAGGACGCCGACCTGCTGGCACTGCTGCAGGCATTGGCCGAGCACCCGATGGTCGCTTCGCTGGATATGGACGCCCATGCCGAGGGCCAGCAGGCCCTGAGTCATCAGCTGGCGTACCTGCTGCCGTTCACCGAGGCGGATAAAGTCGACCTGCTGCAACTCGACGATCCGCAACAGCGGCTGGATGCGATCCAGATGTTGCTGGATGAATTGCAGGGTGAATTGTTCCCCTGAGATTCGGAATGCTCTGACGCGGGTATCAGACTTTGTTTCGTCGTTTTCAGGGACGTGGACTGCACTATTTTCCGATCACACCCCAATGATCGGAGATCACCATGATTCAGCTGACACCCTCGGAACAAGTGGCCTGGGACGCGTATTTCGTCAGCGTCACCACCCAGTTACTCCAGCACGATCCCGCGCGCGGCGCGCAATATATCGCCGAGCGCGCCGCCGACCTTGCCGATGAAATGCTGTTGGAGCGACGCGAGCGCTGTGTTGAACGGCGCAGCGCGTCGGTGGACTGGATCGGCCCGGCCAAGGGTCAGTAGGCGTACCTGAGCAACGCGTGGGACGTGCCGGTAAACGCGATAAAGCCGAGCACCGCCACGATCACCGGCAATACCAGCCACCAGGCTTTTTGCGTCATCGGCGGCAACGGGCTGCGGTATTGAATGAGGGTGAGGCTCAATGCGCACATGCTCATCGCCAGGAGCGTGCCGGCCAGGATATCCGTGGGCCAGTGAGCGCCCAGGTACACCCGCGACAACGCTATGAACGCCGCAGGTATGCAGCCCAGCAGCAGCCAGGTCAGGCGCAGTCGCGTGGGTTGGCCTCGGCCGGCCAGTACCGCCAGGGCCAGGAAGAACGCAAACGCGCCGGAGGCATGGCCGCTGGGCATGCTGAAACTGGTGAGCGGGTCGGTGAGGATTTCCGGGCGGCCACGGGCGAAGAAGAGCTTGGTGCCAGTATTGATCACGGCGGCGCCCGCCAGCGTGGCGCCGACGAAGATGGCATGACGCCACTGTCGCGCCAGCAACAACAGGCCGGTAAACACCGCGCTGGCGACGAACATTTTCTTGAATTCGCCCAGCTGGGTGATCCGTACCATCACCTCGTCGAGCCACGGGCTGCGATGTTCCTGCACCAGTGCGCTCAGGCCCTGGTCGAAATCGTTGAGATGCGGGTAGCCGATAAACAGTGCGACCAGCAACGTCAGGCTGGCGCAGCCGATCCACAGGGTGGCGCGACGATGGCCGCGCAGGCTGCTGTTCAAGCTCAGCCCCAGCAGTGCCGCCAGGCAGGCCGCGACAATCGCCGCTTCCGGCCAGAAACCTTCGGGCAGGGGCAAGCGGAACGCCGCACCGGCAGCCCAGCCCGGCAACAGATACGCCACTGACCAGCCTGCCGCCGCGATAACGCTGACGATCGCGAAGCGCGGGAACGGCATGTCGCACATGCCGGCGACCATCGGCAGCATGGGCCGCAACGGGCCAATGAAACGCCCTACCAGCAGGCTGGCGATGCCGTACTTATGGAAGTAGGTTTCCGCACCGTTCATCCACTCGGGATGATGGCGCAGGCCGGGCAGGCGCCGGATGTTCTGGTGGAAATGCCGGCCCAGGTAGTAGGACACCCCGTCGCCCAGTAAGCCGCCGAGGAAGCCCAGCAACAGGGTCTCACTCAACGACAACGCGCCGCTGCCGGCCAGCGCGGCAATCGCAAACAGCAGCACCGTGCCCGGCACGATCAGCCCGGCGATGGCCAGGCATTCCACGCACGCGACGATAAACACCGCCACGGCCAGCCATTGTGGGTTAAGGGTCAGCCAGCCGGTGATGCTATCGAGCCATTGGCCCATACAATCCACTCCATCTCTGTAATGCATATGCTCAAACGCTGATGATCAACGGTGGGAGCCGCTGTGCTGCAAGCATCATCCAATCAAAAAATAATCGCGGCCTTCGACCTGCCCGCGCCGCAGCGGGTTCCGTGTGCAATAAGGCGCATAGCCAGCATCGACGAAGCGGTACATCAAGTGCTCATCGCGCCCACTGGGAATGCCCAGCCGTGTGGTCTGGATAATCTGCGTGGGCACCTGGCCCACGTCCTCGACATACAACCGTTCCTGATCGAAGCGCTTGGCATCCCACATCGGTACTTTCAGGCCGAGCGCCTTGCACAGCAGCGTCTGGCCCGCACAGAGTTTCTGCGAAGGACGCGGGCTGCCGTCGGGGTTGGGGTTGTTCAACAGCATGTGCGCCAGGCTCGCCGGCCCGGACCTCTCATCGACCCAGGGATAGGCCGATTTGATCAGCACGGCATTGCCCGGGCCATGGGCGCTGAAGTTCAGCGAATCACCGCCACGGGCGTAGTACATGTAGATATGCCCACCATCCAGAAACAAAGCCTTACGTTTTTCTGTGTAACCGAGTGAGGCGTGACTGCCTTTTTCGGCCACGTAATAGGCTTCGGTTTCAATAATCCGCGCTGAAAGCCAGATTTGGCCGACACGATGACGAATGACTTTGCCGAGCAATTCTTGCGCGAGCAGCTGGGCGTCGCGGTCGAAGAAGCTGTCGGGGAGGGCGCTGGCGGGGCGTTCGGGCGTGATGGTGGACATAACGTTCAGGGTTATTACGGCTAAATGTGACGGAATCATAACAACTCTCACCTTAATTACCGCTGAACCCCAGGTTTTTACAGTTCATTTCGACCATCCGCCCCTCACCGCTGTCAGTCAGGCGGCGTCACAGCTATAATCTGCCGCTTTCCTCTTTGCCAAGACTTCCTGACCCATGACTGAGTCCGTTCTTGACTACATGACCCGCCTGGGTCGCGCTGCCCGTCAGGCCTCGCGGTTGATCGCTCGTGCGAGCACCGCGCAGAAGAACCGTGCCCTGCTGGCCGCCGCCGATGCTCTGGATGCTGCGCGCTCCGAGTTGGCCGCCGCCAACGAACAGGACCTGGCCAACGGCCGCGCCAATGGCCTGGAGCCGGCCCTGCTGGACCGCCTGGCACTGACCCCGGCGCGTATCGACGACATGATCGAAGGCTTGCGTCAGGTGGCCAAGTTGCCTGACCCCATCGGTGAAATTCGCGATATGCGTTACCTGCCGTCCGGCATCCAGGTCGGCAAGATGCGCGTGCCCCTGGGCGTGATCGGCATCATCTACGAGTCGCGTCCGAACGTGACCATCGACGCCGCGAGCCTGTGCCTGAAGTCAGGCAACGCCACCATCCTGCGTGGCGGTTCCGAGGCGATCCATTCCAACCGCGCCATCGCCGCCTGCATCCAGCAAGGCCTGGCCGTGGCCGAGTTGCCTGCCGAAGTGGTGCAAGTGGTGGAAACCACTGACCGCGCCGCCGTTGGCGCACTGATCACCATGCCGGAATTCGTCGACGTGATCGTGCCACGCGGTGGCAAGGGCCTGATCGAGCGCGTCAGCCGCGACGCCAAGGTGCCGGTGATCAAGCACCTGGACGGCGTGTGCCACGTATACATCGACATCGCCGCCGACCTCGACAAGGCGATCCGCATCGCCGACAACGCCAAGACCCACCGCTACGCGCCGTGCAACACCATGGAAACCCTGTTGGTGCACGCCGGCATTGCCGAGCGCGTGCTGCCGCCGCTGGCGGCCATCTACCGCGACAAGGCTGTGGAATTGCGCGGTTGCGAGCGTACCCGTGCGCTGCTGGGCGCGGACGTGATCGAGGCCACCGAGCAGGACTGGTACACCGAATACACCGCGCCGATCCTGTCGATCCGCATTGTCGACGACCTGGACCAGGCCATCGAACACATCAACACCTACGGCTCCAAGCACACCGACGCCATCGTCTCCGAGCATTTCAGCGATGCCCGGCGTTTCCTCACTGAAGTGGATTCCGCTTCAGTGATGATCAATGCCTCGACGCGCTTTGCCGATGGTTTCGAGTACGGCCTGGGGGCGGAAATCGGCATTTCCACCGACAAGCTCCACGCACGCGGCCCGGTCGGCCTGGAAGGCCTGACCAGCGAGAAGTACGTGGTGTTCGGCGACGGTCATGTGCGCACTTGATGGCTAAACGCATCGGGCTGCTCGGCGGTACTTTCGACCCCGTGCACATCGGCCATTTGCGCAGTGCCCTGGAAGTCGCGGATGCCCTGGCGCTGGATGAGGTGCGCCTGATGCCCAATTTCCGGCCGCCTCACCGCGATACGCCGCAGGTGTCCGCACAGCAGCGCCTGGAAATGGTGCGCGTTGCGGTGGAGGGCATAGCACCGCTGGTGATGGACGATCGCGAGCTCAAACGCGATAAACCGTCCTACACTGTCGACACCCTGGAACTGATGCGCGCCGAGTTGGCCGCCGATGACCAGGTGTTTCTGCTTTTGGGCTGGGACGCATTTTGCGGCCTGCCCTCTTGGCACCGCTGGGAGGAACTCCTCCAGCATTGCCACATCCTGGTTCTGCAACGCCCGGATGCCGACAGCGAACCGCCGGATGCCTTGCGCAACCTGCTGGCCGCGCGGTCGGTAAGTGACCCCTTGGCCCTGACCGGGCCGAACGGGAATATTGCATTCGTCTGGCAGACCCCGCTTGCGGTGTCCGCCACCCAGATCCGTCAACTGCTGGCCAGCGGTAAGTCGGTACGTTTCCTGGTGCCTGACGCGGTCCTGGCCTACATCGATGCGCACGGGCTTTACCGTGCGTCGAACTGAAAAGGCGCGCTTGAATGCACGAAAAATCGTGCAGCGAGAGCCCTAACATACGAGCAAAACGAGTTTTATATGACGAACAAAGACGTAAGCAAAGTTAAGCGCAAAGGCACCTTCAAAAGCGCACCGCTGCCGGTAGAAGCCCACGTTGGCCCGGAACTGGCCGGTGAAGAGCTGGTAAAAGTCGCCGTGGCGGCCCTGGAAGACGTCAAGGCCCAGGACATCCAGGTGCTGGACGTACGCGACAAGCAGAGCATCACCGACTTCATGATCATCGCCACCGGTACCTCCAACCGCCAGATCGGCGCGATGCTGGACAAGGTTCGTGAAGCCGTCAAAGCCCAGGGCGTAAAGCCGCTGGGTGAAGAAGGCAAGGGCGACAGCGACTGGGTGCTGCTGGACATGGACGACGTGATCGTTCACATGATGACCAGCAACGCCCGCCAGTTCTACGACCTGGAGCGTCTGTGGAAAGGCGCCGAGCAGAGCCGTGCCGCCGATGGCAAGCACCACAGCCCGGAAGTGGGCCACGCGCACTTCGACAAGCTCAACAAAGACCAGGAATAAGGAACGGCTGTGCGCCTGCGTCTGATCGCTGTCGGTTCACGCATGCCCAAGTGGGTGGAAGAGGGCTGGCACGAGTACGCCAAGCGTCTGCCTGCCGAGCTGTCGCTTGAACTGGTGGAAATACCGCTCAATACCCGGGGCAAGAACGCCGACGTGGCGCGCTTTATCCGTCAGGAAGGCGAAGCCATGTTGGCCAAGGTCGGCCCCAACGAGCGCATCGTCACCCTCGAAGTGCACGGCAAGCCCTGGAGCACCGAGCAGTTGGCGGTGGAACTGGACCGCTGGCGCCTGGACTCGCGCACCGTCAACTTCATGGTCGGCGGCCCCGAAGGGCTGGCGCCGGAAGTCTGTGCGCGGGCCGATCAGCGCTGGTCGCTGTCGGCGCTCACGCTGCCGCACCCGTTGGTAAGGATTCTGATCGGTGAACAGCTGTATCGCGCCTGGACAGTTCTGTCCGGGCACCCTTATCACAAATAATCTGCGCCATAGCCGATGACCCAGCCGATCCGCATCAAGGACCACGAGAAGGACGCACGTCTTGTACGCGCGCGCGTGGTATTTGGCGCGATCATGGTGGTGGCATTGATTGGTGTGCTGATCGCCCGTCTGTATTACCTGCAGGTGATCCAGTACGAGTATCACTCCACCTTGTCGGAAAACAATCGGGTGCATGTGCAACCGATCCCGCCGACCCGTGGGCTGATTTTCGACCGCAATGGCGTGGTCGTGGCGGATAACCGGCCCAGCTTCAGCCTGAGCATGACCCGCGAGCGTTCCGGCGACTGGCAGCAAGTGCTCGATGTGATTGTCGAAGTGCTGCAGCTGACGCCGGAAGACCGGGTCATTTTCGAGAAACGCATGAAGCAGGGGCGCCGACCTTTCGAGCCGGTGCCGATTCTGTTCGAGTTGAACGAAGAACAGATCGCGCGGATCGCGGTGAACCAGTTCCGCCTGCCGGGCGTGGAAGTGGTGGCGCAGTTGGTGCGGCATTACCCGCAGGGGCCGCACTTTGCCCACTCGGTCGGCTATATGGGGCGCATCAACGAGAAAGAGCTCAAAAGCCTCGATCCGGTCAATTACAGCGGCACCCATCACATCGGTAAAACCGGCATCGAGCGTTTCTACGAGCCCCAACTGCACGGCCAGGTGGGTTACGAAGAAGTCGAGACCAACGCCCGTGGCCGCGTGCTGCGCGTACTCAAGCGCACCGACCCCTTGCCGGGCAAGGACATCGTGCTGAGCCTGGACATCAAGTTGCAGGAAGCCGCCGAAATGGCGCTGGGCGGTCGTCGCGGTGCGGTGGTGGCGCTGGACCCGAAGACCGGCGAAGTCCTGGCCATGGTCAGCCAGCCGAGTTTCGACCCCAACCTGTTCGTGACCGGCATCAGCTTCAAGGCCTACGCCGAATTGCGCGACTCCATCGACCGGCCGCTGTTCAACCGGGTGCTGCGCGGCCTGTATCCGCCGGGGTCGACCATCAAGCCGGCGGTGGCGATTGCCGGCCTGGATTCCGGGGTGGTCACCGCCTCGAGCCGGGTCTATGACCCCGGCTATTACATGCTGCCCAACTACGATCACAAATACCGTAACTGGAACCGCTCCGGTGACGGCTATGTCGACCTGGACACCGCCATCATGCGCTCCAACGACACCTATTTTTATGACCTGGCCCACAAGCTGGGGATCGATCGCCTGGCGGCCTACATGGGCAAGTTCGGCCTCGGCCAGAAGGTCTCCCTGGACATGTTCGAAGAGTCTCCCGGCCTGATGCCCTCGCGCGAATGGAAGCGGGCGACGCGCCGCCAGGCGTGGTTCCCCGGCGAAACCCTGATTCTCGGCATCGGCCAGGGCTACATGCAGGCCACCCCGCTGCAACTGGCCCAGGCAACTGCGCTGGTGGCGAACAAGGGCGTGTGGAACCGGCCGCACCTGGCCAGGACCATCGAGGGCGAGAAACCGGTGGATGAGAACCCGATCCCCGACATCGTGCTGCGCGACCCTTCCGACTGGGCCAAGGTCAATCATGGCATGCAGCAGGTGATGCACGGCGCTCGCGGCACCGCACGCAAGGCGGCGCTCGGCGCGCAATACCGCATCGCCGGCAAGAGCGGTACCGCCCAGGTAGTCGCGATCAAGCAGGGTGAAAAATATGACCGCTCCAAGGTGCAGGAGCGCCACCGCGACCACGCCTTGTTTGTCGGCTTTGCCCCTGCCGATGACCCGAAAATCGTGGTGGCGGTGATGGTGGAGAACGGCGAGTCCGGTTCCGGTGTGGCTGCGCCTGTGGTGCGCCAGATCATGGACGCCTGGCTGCTGGCCCCCGACGGCAAGCTCAAGCCCGAATATGGCGGCCCCCCTTCCAGCCCCGAGGTTACGGCCCGTGAAGAGTAATTTTGACCGCATCCTCTCCAGTGAGGATGTGATGCGTCGCCGTGCGACGTTGCTGCAACGCATGCACATTGACGGCCCGTTGCTGGTGCTGCTGCTGATACTGGCGGCCGGCAGCCTGTTTGTGCTGTATTCGGCCAGCGGCAAGAACTGGGACCTGCTGATCAAGCAAGCGTCGTCGTTCGGCCTGGGCCTGTTGTCGATGGTGGTGATCGCCCAGCTCGAGCCGCGGTTCATGGCGCGCTGGGTGCCGCTGGGCTATGTCGCCGGGGTGTTGCTGCTGGTGGTGGTGGACGTGATGGGGCACAACGCCATGGGCGCGACCCGCTGGATCAACATCCCGGGGGTGATTCGCTTCCAGCCGTCGGAATTCATGAAGATCCTGATGCCGGCCACCATCGCCTGGTACCTGTCCAAGCGCACCTTGCCGCCCCAGCTCAAGCATGTGGGGATCAGCCTGATCCTGATCGGCGTGCCGTTCATTCTGATCGTGCGCCAGCCGGACCTCGGCACCTCGTTGCTGATCCTGGCGGGGGGCGCGTTCGTACTGTTCATGGGCGGCCTGCGCTGGCGCTGGATTCTCAGCGTGCTGGCCGCTGCCGTGCCGGTGGCGGTGGCCATGTGGTTCTTCTTTATGCACGACTACCAGAAGCAGCGGATCCTGACGTTCCTCGACCCCGAAAGCGACCCGCTGGGTACCGGCTGGAACATCATCCAGTCAAAGGCCGCCATCGGTTCCGGCGGCGTGTTCGGCAAGGGCTGGCTGCTGGGGACCCAATCGCACCTGGACTTTTTGCCCGAAAGCCACACCGACTTCATTATCGCGGTGATGGGCGAAGAGTTCGGCCTGGTAGGCATCTGCGCGCTACTGCTGATCTATTTGCTGTTGATCGGGCGCGGGCTGGTGATTACCGCGCAGGCGCAGACGCTGTTCGGCAAGTTGCTGGCCGGCAGTCTGACCATGACGTTTTTTGTTTACGTTTTCGTCAACATCGGTATGGTCAGTGGCCTGTTGCCGGTGGTTGGGGTGCCGTTGCCATTCATTAGCTACGGCGGAACTTCGCTGGTGACATTGCTGTCAGCGTTTGGGGTTTTGATGTCGATTCATACGCATCGCAAATGGATCGCTCAGGTTTGAATAAGGTGAAGATGTCAATGCAAGTAATGCGCGGCTGGGCCACTCGGCATGCGTCCTGGATGGGCCTGATCGGGCTGCTGGGCGCAACGCAGGAGGTGCAGGCCGGTGACTACGATGGCTCACCCCAGGTCGCCGAATTCGTCGGTGAGATGACCCGCGACTACGGTTTCGCCGGTGAACAGCTGATGGGCGTGTTCCGCGAAGCGCGCAAAAAGCAGGCGATCCTCGACGCCATCTCGCGCCCCGCCGAGCGGGTCAAGCAGTGGAAGGAATATCGTCCGATGTTCCTCACCGACGCCCGTGTGGCCCGGGGCGTGGACTTCTGGCGCCAGCACGAGGCGGTACTGGCGCGCGCCGAGCAGGAATATGGCGTGCCGGCCCAGGTCATCGTCGCGATCATCGGCATTGAAACCTTTTACGGGCGCAACACCGGCAGTTACCGGGTGATCGACGCGTTGTCGACCCTGGGCTTCGATTACCCGCCGCGTGCCGAGTTCTTCCGCAAGGAGCTGCGCGAATTCCTGTTGCTGGCCCGCGAAGAACAGGTCGACCCGATGACCCTCAAGGGCTCGTACGCCGGGGCGATGGGCTTGCCGCAGTTCATGCCGAGCAGCTTTCGCGCCTACGCGGTGGATTTCGACGGCGACGGGCATATCAATATCTGGAGCAACCCCGACGATGCCATCGGCAGCGTGGCCAGCTACTTCAAGCGCCACGGCTGGGTCGGCGGAGAACCGGTGGTTGTGCGCGCCGATGTGACGGGCGAGCGTGCCGATGAAGGCCTGACCCAGGGAATCGACCCGGTGAAGACCGTCGGGGAGTTGCGAGCGCTGGGCTGGTCGAGTCAGAATGCGCCACGCGATGATATGCCGGTGACGGCGTTCCGCCTTGAAGGTGAAAATGGCCCGGAATACTGGATGGGCCTGAAGAATTTCTACGCAATCACGCGTTATAACCGCAGTGTGATGTACGCCATGGCCGTGCATCAGCTGTCAGACGAGCTGGTTCAAGCACGGGGCAACAAGTAATGCGGGTATCGCCGTTCAAAAAACCGCTCAAGCTGGTGGCGTTCGCCGCGTTGTCCCTGCTGATCGCCAGTTGCTCCACGACACCGAATCGAGCGCCGGCCAAGAAGGCCGGCGGTGCGGTGGTTCGCGCCCAGCCGGGCCTGGACATCAACCGTGCGCACAAGGACGGCGCGCCGTGGTGGGACGTGGATGTGTCCAAGATCCCGGATGCCACGCCAACCCTGCACTCCGGCCCCTACAAGGCCAACCCCTATACCGTGCTGGGCAAGAATTACTTCCCGCTGCAGGAATCCAAGACCTACGTGCAGTCGGGCACGGCGTCCTGGTACGGCACCAAGTTCCACGGCCAGAACACCGCCAACGGCGAAGTGTATGACCTGTACGGCATGAGTGCGGCGCACAAGACCCTGCCGCTGCCCAGCTATGTGCGCGTGACCAACCTGGACAACAACCGCACCGTGATTCTGCGGGTCAACGACCGTGGGCCGTTCTATTCGGACCGGATCATCGACCTCTCCTATGCCGCTGCGAAGAAACTCGGTTACGCCGAAATCGGTACCGCGCGGGTGAAAGTCGAAGGCATCGACCCGGCGCAGTACTGGGCCCAGCGTGGCAAGCCGGCGCCGTTGATGCTCAACGAGCCGCAAACCCCGCAACCGCAAGTGACGGCGTCGACCGGCAAGATCGAACAATGGACACCGCCGCCGGCGCAGCATGCTCCGGATACGGTGGTCGTGCCCCATGCGGCGCCCGGCGCCTCCAAGGTGGGCGGGCAGTACCTGCAGGTGGGCGCTTTCGCCAACCCGGATGCGGCAGAACTGTTAAGGTCCAAGCTCAGCGGCATGGTCAGCGCGCCAGTGTTCATCAGCTCCATCGTGCGTAACCAGCAGACCCTGCACCGAGTGCGTATGGGGCCGATCGGCTCGCCGAGCGAGGTTGCGCAAGTGCAGAACAGCGTACGCCTGGCTAACCTGGGGCAGCCCAGCGTAGTGACTGCGGAATAAGGCAATACAGGATTGACGGTCCAGGTGCGTGCGCGTGCCCGGGCCCTGGTTGTTGGCTCGTTGAACAATAAAACCCAGGGGCAAGGGGTGAGCGGGCAACCGAACACGTGACAGTCTGGAAGCGGGCTGTCTGAATAGTTTTGCCCGCGAGGGCAAGTTTCCATAAGCAATTTCGAGAGACGGATGAACATCACCACCTTAGCCAAACGTACGTGCCTGCTTATCTCGCTGATCATCACCCCGGCCGCCTGGGCGGTTGAGATGGTGCCGGCTTCCCCGCAACTGGCCGCAAAGGCCTGGGTCCTCATGGATGCCGCCAGTGGCAACGTGCTGGTCGAAAGCGGTGGTGACGTGCGCCTGCCGCCTGCCAGCCTGACCAAACTGATGACCGCCTACATCGCGACCCTGGAAATCCGTCGCGGCCAGATCGGCGAGAATGATCCGGTAACCGTCAGCGAAAACGCCTGGCGCACCGGTGGTTCGCGGATGTTCATCAAGGTTGGCTCGCAAGTCACGGTCAGCGACCTGCTGCACGGCATCATCATCCAGTCCGGTAACGACGCCAGCGTGGCCCTGGCCGAACACATCGCCGGCAGCGAAGATGCGTTCGCCGACATGATGAACAAGACGGCCGGCGACCTGGGCATGACCAACAGCCACTTCATGAACCCGACCGGCCTGCCGAACCCTGAGCATTATTCGTCGGCTCACGACATGGCGATCCTGGCCCGCGCGATCATCCGTGTCGACCCGGTGCACTACGCCATCTACTCCCAGAAGGAATTCTTCTGGAACAACATCAAGCAGCCTAACCGCAACCTGTTGCTGTGGCGCGACAAGACCGTCGACGGCCTGAAAACCGGCCACACCGACGAAGCCGGCTACTGCATGGTGTCGTCCGCCGTACGTGATGGCCAGCGCCTGATCGCCGTGGTCTTCGGCACCAACAGCGAGCAGGCCCGTGCGGCCGAGACGCAAAAGCTGCTGACCTACGGCTTCCGCTTCTTCGAAACCCAGACCTTCTACCAGAAGGGCACCGAGCTTGCGACCGCGCCGGTCTGGAAGGGCGCGACCTCCCAGGTCAAGGCCGGCCTGGCCGATGACCTGACCCTGACCATGCCTAAAGGCCAGCTGAAAAAGCTCGCCGCCAGCATGACCCTGAACCCGCAACTGGTTGCGCCAATCGCCAAGGGTGATGTGATCGGCAAGGTTGAAGTCAAGCTCGAAGACAAGGTGGTGCACAGCGCCGACCTGATCGCACTGGACGCCGTCGACGAAGGTGGTATCTTCCGCCGCGTGTGGGATAGCATCCGTCTATTCTTCTACGGCTTGTTCAACTGATTGTGTGCACCTGCAAAGCCCCGCGTTGATCCGACGCGGGGCTTTGCCGTCGCCACGGCTTACCGCTTACGAGGCCGTTCTGCCATGACCGATAAAGAAGTAAAGGCGCCAAAGATCGAATTCCCGGTGACGGATTACCCCATCAAGGTGATCAGCGATACCGGCGTAGGTCGCAAAGACACGATTCTCGAGATTGTGCGCAAACACGCGACCATCAACGACAACCGCGTGGACGAGCGTTCCAGCTCCACGGGTAAATACACGACGATCCAGTTGCACATCGTTGCGACGGATCAGGACCAGCTCTACAACATCAACAGCGAACTGCGGGCCACCGGCTTCGTGCACATGGTGCTGTGATGTCGCACGTCCTGGGCTTTCGCGAGCTCGGCCGGATGGACTACGAGCCCGTCTGGCATGCCATGCAGCGCTTCACCAACGAGCGCGGCACCTCGGCACCGGATGAAGTCTGGCTGGTCGAGCACCCACCGGTATTCACCCAGGGCCAGGCCGGCAAGGCCGAGCATCTGCTGCTGCCGGGTGATATTGCGGTGGTGCAGGTCGACCGAGGGGGGCAAGTGACTTACCATGGGCCTGGCCAACTGGTCGCGTATCTGTTGCTGGATGTGCGCAAGCTGGGCTTTGGCGTGCGTGATCTGGTCAGCCGCATGGAGGCTTGCCTGATCGAGCTGCTGGCCAGTTACGGCGTGATCGCTGCGGCCAAGCCCGATGCACCGGGTGTGTATGTGGAGGGCGCGAAAATCGCTTCCCTCGGGCTGCGCATTCGGCACGGTTGTTCCTTTCATGGCCTGGCCCTGAATGTGGACATGGACCTGGCCCCGTTCCAGCGGATCAACCCGTGCGGTTATGCGGGTCTTGCGATGACCCAGTTGAGCGACCATGCAACACCCATAGAATTTGCCGAGGTAAGTGCCCGGCTGCGCGCGCAGCTCGTCAAACACCTCGACTATGCTGAGCAGACGACCCTGACGGGCGGAATCGATTGATATGACTACTGATGTTGTGCAAACCATGATCCCGACGCTGGACATCACCGAGCGTCCAGCCCCGGCCCCACGTGCCAAGGTGGAAGCCGGCGTCAAGCTGCGCGGCGCCGAGAAGGTTGCACGCATCCCGGTGAAGATCATTCCGACCACCGAACTGCCGAAAAAGCCTGACTGGATTCGCGTGCGTATCCCGGTCTCGCCGGAAGTCGACCGTATCAAGGCCCTGCTGCGCAAACACAAGCTGCACAGCGTGTGCGAAGAAGCGTCCTGCCCGAACCTGGGTGAGTGCTTCTCCGGCGGCACCGCCACCTTCATGATCATGGGCGACATCTGCACCCGTCGTTGCCCGTTCTGCGACGTGGGCCACGGCCGGCCGAAGCCGCTGGACGTCAACGAGCCGCAAAGCCTGGCCATTGCCATCGCCGACCTGAAACTCAAATACGTAGTGATCACCTCGGTCGACCGTGACGACTTGCGTGACGGCGGTGCCCAGCACTTTGCCGACTGCATTCGTGAAATCCGCAAACTGTCCCCCAACGTAATGCTCGAAACCCTGGTGCCCGACTACCGTGGGCGCATGGACGTGGCGCTGGAAATCACCGCCGCCGAGCCGCCGGATGTGTTCAACCACAACCTGGAAACCGTGCCGCGCCTGTACAAGGCCGCGCGTCCGGGGTCGGATTACCAGTGGTCGCTGACCCTGCTGCAGAAATTCAAGCAAATGATGCCGCACATCCCGACCAAGTCCGGCCTTATGCTGGGCCTGGGCGAAACCGACGAAGAAGTCATCGAAGTCATGAAGCGCATGCGTGAGCATGACATCGACATGCTGACCCTGGGCCAATACCTGCAACCGTCCCGCAGCCACTTGCCGGTGCAGCGCTTCGTGCACCCGGACACCTTCGCCTGGTTCGCCGAGGAAGGTTACAAGATGGGCTTCAAGAACGTCGCATCGGGCCCGCTGGTACGGTCTTCGTACCACGCCGATGAACAGGCCAAGCTGGTCAAGGCGAGCCTGGTATCCTGATAAAGAGTTTCGTAATAAAGAGTTGCTAATAGAGATCTGCCCGCCACCGCAGATCCAATGTGGGAGGGGGCTTGCCCCCGATTGCGGTGTGTCAGTCCCTTGAGTATTGGCTGTCACGCCGCCATCGGGGGCAAGCCCCCTCCCACATTTCGTTATGCGTCATATCAGGGAGAATTGTGCATGACTACCGCCGTACCTGCATTGCGCCTCGAAGGCACCATCGGCCTGATCGCCCCGGCCGGCCCTGCTGCGCTGGACGTCGAAAAAGCCGGGCAATGGATGCGCACCCGTGGCTATGAACTGCGAATTTTCCCCGGTGTGTATGAACGCGACGGCTACCTGGCCGGCAGCGATCAAGTGCGCCTGCGCGACCTTCACGCCGCCTTCGCCGACCCGGAAATCGATGCCATCTTCTGCCTGCGCGGCGGCTACGGTACGCCACGTCTGCTCGACGCGCTGGACTTCGACCTGCTGCGCGCCAACCCCAAGCCCTTCGTCGGCTACAGCGACATCACCGCCTTGCACCTGGCGATCAACCGCTACGCCGGCTTCGTCACTTTCCACGGGCCGATGCTCAATGCCGACCTGCTCGGCGGCAAGCAACCACCTACCGAGTCATCGCTGTTCAGCCTGTTACGTGGCCAGTTGGGTGCCGGCAGTGTGCTCACGCATCCGGTGGCCTACCCCTTGACCACGATCGAGCCAGGCATCGCCTGCGGGCGCTTGCTGGGCGGTAACTTGTCGATGATCGCGGCGGTGATGGGCACCGCTTATGAAATTGACGCTGAAGGCATCATCCTGTTTATCGAGGACGTCAACGAGCCGCTCTATCGCATCGACCGCTTGCTGACGCACCTGCGCCTGGCGGGCAAACTCGACCAGGTTGCGGGGGTGTTGGTGGGGGATGTGTCGGGTGTGGATAACGGGGCGCTGGAGCGGCTGTTGAAACAGACCTTCGAACCGCTGTGCATTCCGGTGCTGGCTGGCTGGCGCAGTGGGCATTGCGATCCGAACCTGACGCTGCCGATGGGCGCGTTGGTGCGGTTGGATGCGGGGCAGCAGCGGGTGGTGCTGGAGCAGGACGTAGTCTGTAAATAGGGGTCGCCTGCCAGACCCTATCGGGGGCAAGCCCCCTCCCACACCTGGAATGCATTTCAAAATGTGGGAGGGGGCTTGCCCCCGATGGCACCAGTCGCCATAAGCCAATCTATTGGCCCAGCAGCGCCTCCAGCAACTTCACCGTCGGATACCCATCCGCCGGCCAGCCCAGTGCTTGCTGCGCCGCCCGAATCGCCTTGCGCGTGTTGGCGCCGATGATCCCGTCGGCGTTGCCCGCGTCATAACCTTTGGCGCTGAGCGCCGTCTGCAGGTCGATACGCTGCGAGCGGCTCAGGGGCAGCTCATCCTTTGGCCAGCTCCCGCGAATCACCCCACCGCCACCAAAACGCTCCGACAGCAGGCCAACAGCCAGTGCATAGGACGACGAATTGTTGTACTTGAGGATTGCACGGAAGTTATCCAGCACCAGGAACGCCGGGCCACGGTAGCCGGCCGGCAGCAGCAGGGCGGCGGACAGTTGCTCGACGTTGGCCGGCAGGCTCGCGCCGGGCGGCAGTTGGATACCCAGTTTCAGCCATTCGGCGACGGTCTTGCGGATGCCACCATCGGCCAGGGAATAGTCGAAGCCCGATGGCAATTGCTGCACCTCAACGCCCCACGGCTGGCCTTTCTGCCAACCGGAGCTTTGCAGGTAATGGGCAGTGGAGGCGAGGGCGTCCCCCGGGCTGTTCCAGATATCGCGGCGACCGTCACCGTCAAAATCCACCGCGTGGGTGTTGTAGGTGGTGGGGATGAATTGGGTCTGGCCCATCGCGCCGGCCCAGGAGCCTTTCATCTGGTCGGCCGGGATATCGCCGTGCTGGATGATCTGCAGCGCCGCCAGCAGTTGTGCCTGGGCAAACGCCGGGCGGCGGCCTTCATAGGCCAGGGTCGCGAGGGAGCGGATCACCGAGTTATTGCCCTGGAACTGGCCGAAGTTACTTTCCATGCCCCACACCGAGACCAGTGCCTGGCGATCAACGCCGTAACGCTCCTCGATGCGCTGCAGGATATCGGCGTACTTGACCAGCAACGCCTGGCCGTTGCGCACGCGCAGCGGCGACAGCGCACCATCAATGTATTCCCACACCGGACGGGAAAACTCCGGCTGGCTGCGGTCGGCGCGAATCACGGCCATGTCCGGGCTGACGCCGGCGAAGGCGTTATCGAAGACTTCGGCGCTGATCCCGGCTTGCAGGGCCTGTGCACGGAACCCGGCCTGCCATTCGGCGAAGGTCTGGGTCGGTTGGATGTCCAGGTTATCCACTGCCAACGGCGCCACGACGGCAGGCGCGATGGCCGGTGCGGTCTTGAGCGGGGGCAGGGGTTGAGCGTCCGCGGCGGTGGGTTTTTCCGCGCAGGCGACAAGCAGAATGAGGCTGGAGGCAGCAATCAACTGGCGAAGGTGCCAGCGACGGGAAAGACTAGAGGGCATGCACAGGTCCAGGGGGTTACAAATCAAGTGCAGACCTTATCATGCCAGAGGGGCGCTTGCCTTCAGGCAGCCAGAAAGTAAGAAGCCTCCCAGCTGTTAGACTGGAAGGCTTCGCGGCGGTAGCTGCCTTTGCCCTTGCCGGCGCGTTCCTGACGGCTGCGGAACAGTGGCTGGGCGATGATGGATTTGGCCTTGTTCGGGCCATGCTTGGATGGCTTTTTGCTCATGATGGATTCTCTCGCTTGGGTGTGGAATGGAGCGGAGCAAATCATCTGCCGAAGTGGCCCGGCTGTAAAGCCCGGCGACAACCCCTGTAGGAGCGAGCTTGCTCGCGAAAAACTCACAGGCGCCGCGTTCATTCAGGAAATACGCGTTATCGTTGACGTTTTTCGCGAGCAAGCTCGCTCCTACATTGGATTCAGGGTGTTTTTGGAAGCAGGGTTATTCGGCTGGCAGGGTGAGGCGCTGGCCGGCCATCAACAGCGACAAACGGCTCAGGCTCATCCACGGCGAACCGGCCGCCTGGCCCTTGATCTGTGCGTCGATGCGCTGTGCTTCGAGCAGCAGTTGCGCCCAGCGTTGCGCCGAGTGCCGTTGCAGGGCCTTGCTCATCAGGGGCTTGCGCTTGTCCCACACCGGCGGCTTGGCCTGGCTGAAGCATTTGTCCAGCGGAATGCCCTGGCTGTACTGCAAGGCAATGTTGGCCAGTACCCGCAGCTCCCGGGCCAGAGCCCAGAGAATCACCGGAGGCTCCACGCCCTCGCCACGCAGCCCTTCGAGCATGCGCAGGGCGTGAGCGGGTTCGCCGTTGAGGATCGCGTCCACCAGCCCGAATACATCAAAGCGCGCACTGTCAGCCACCGCGCCCTGCACGGTTTCGACAGTGATCTGCCCCTCTTCGGCCATCAGCTTGAGCTTTTCGATTTCCTGGGCGGCGGCAAGCAGGTTGCCTTCGACCCTGGCGGCGATCAGCTCGACGGCCTCTTGCGTGGCCGACAGCCCCGACTGTGACAGGCGTTGGCGAATCCACTGCGGCAGCTGGCTGCTGTCCACCGGCCAGATCTGAATGAACTGGGTCTGCGGGCCTTCCACCAGGGCCTTGCCCCATTTGGTTTTCTGCGCACTGCCATCCAGCTTGGGCAGGCTGATCAGCAACACCGTGTCTTCAGCAGGTCTCGAGCAATACTCGATCAACGCTGCCGCGCCTTTATCGCCCGGCTTGCCCGAAGGCAGGCGCAGTTCCAAAAGACGTTTTTCGGCAAACAACGACATGCTCGCGCCGGCTTGCAGCAATGTTCCCCAGTCGAAACTGGCGTCGGCACTGAATACCTGGCGCTCATCGAAACCTTGCTGGCGCGCCGCCGAGCGAATGGCGTCGGCCGCTTCCTGGCACAGCAGTGGATCATCGCCGCTGACGATATAGACAGGCGCGAGGCCACCTTGCAGGTGTTTGGCGAGTTGGGCGGGGGCAAGTTTCATAGGCAGGGCGAACGGGGCGCCAGGAGCGCCCCGTTTGGCTTACTCGACAGGGACTTCAACAGGCGACTGTTTCGGCGTGTTGTCTTCGTACTCTTGCGCCGCCTTCAGGGCATCGGCGTCAGCCTTGGCCTTGTTGTCGGCGATTTGCTGCAACTCGGCGAGTTTTTCCGGGTTGAGCAGTTGCAGGCGAGTCATCATGCGCTGAACCAGGTCACGACGCATTTCCTTGCGCGCCTGAAGGATCTCGGAGTCCGAACCCACCAGGTTGTTGCCGTCGTGGCTCACGACTTTCTGGACCTGGATCTTGTCGCCCATCAGCGGCAAGTTATCGCGGCCCTGTACTTCGAAGCTGACGGTGGTGGCCAACTCGATGTCGGAGGCGCGGCCGGCACTGGCGTAGCTGATGTTGCGCTGGGTTTCGCGCTCATCGACCAGGTTCAGCTTGTAGGTGGCGCCGCTATAGACGTGCACGCCGCTGTTTTCCAGGCTCTGGCGCAGTTGCGTCACGGTTTCGCCGTAGGCGTTACGTGCGCTGACGTCGAGTTCCTTGAGCGACAATTCATTGGTGCCGGTGCCGCGCAGCTGGAAGCCGCAAGCGCTCAAAAGAACGGCCAGGCCCATTACCAGCAGATTGCGTTTGATCATGTTGTTGCTCCCCTTGAAACCAGGCGGGCCGTATCGAGGCCCTGAAGGTTTAGTTCGGCGCAGGGCTTGAGCCCTGCGCCCGATCCGATTTAGCTGGCGACGATATTGACCAGTTTTCCAGGCACTACGATCACTTTGCGGATCGTCAGGCCTTCGGTAAAGCGCAGCACGTTCTCGTTGCAGCGTGCAGCCGCTTCGACTTCTTCACGGCTGGCGCTGGCCGGCATGTCGATCTGGCCGCGCAGTTTGCCATTGACCTGGATCACCAGTTGCAGCGTGTCCTGTACCAGCGCGCTGTCATCCTGCACCGGCCAGCGGGCGTCGATGACGGCACCGCTGTGGCCCAGGCGGCTCCACAGTTCGTGGCTGATGTGCGGCGTGATCGGCGCCAGCAGCAGGGTAACCGTTTCCAGGCCTTCCTGGATCAATGCGCGATCCTGTTCCGTGGCCTGCGGGGCTTTTTCCAGCACGTTCATCAGCGTCATCACTTGGGCGATGGCGGTGTTGAACTTGTGGTTCTGCCCTACGTCCTGGCTGGCCTGGCGGATAGCCAGGTGGGTGCTGCGACGAATGGCTTTCTGTTCATCATTCAAGGACGCGACGTCCAGCTTGCCCGGCAAGCCCTGGCTGACGTGGGCATGGGCCAGGCGCCAGACGCGCTTGAGGAAGCGGTGCGAGCCTTCGACGCCGGAGTCGGACCATTCGGCGCTCATGTCGGGCGGCGAGGCGAACATCATGAACAGGCGGCAGGTGTCGGCGCCGAACTGATCGATCATCGATTGCGGATCGACGCCGTTGTTCTTCGACTTGGCCATCTTCTCGGTGCCGCCGATTTCCACCGGCAGGCCGTCGGATTTGAGCTTGGCGCTGATGACCTTGGCCTTGCTGTCACGCTCGAGCTCGACGTCCGCCGGGTTGAACCAGGTGTAGGCGCCATTGGCTTCGCGGCGGTAGTAGGTCTCGGCGATGACCATGCCTTGGGTCAGCAGGTTCTTGAACGGCTCGTCGGAGCTGACCAGGCCTTCGTCGCGCATCAGCTTGTGGAAGAAGCGCGCGTACAGCAGGTGCAGGATGGCGTGTTCGATACCGCCGATGTACTGGTCCACCGGCAACCAGTGGTCGGCTGCGGATTTTTCTACCAGGCCACCTTCATAGTGCGGCGAGGCGTAGCGGGCGTAGTACCACGAGGACTCCACGAAGGTGTCCATGGTGTCGGTTTCACGCTTGGCAGGCTGGCCGCATTTGGGGCAGCTGCATTCGTAGAACTCGGGCATGCGCGCCAGTGGCGAACCGGCGCCGTCCGGTACGACGTCTTCGGGCAGGACCACCGGCAGTTGCTCTTCTGGTACCGGCACGTCGCCACAGCTTTCGCAGTGGATGATCGGGATCGGGCAGCCCCAGTAGCGTTGACGGCTGATGCCCCAGTCGCGCAGGCGGAACTGGGTGCGCGAGGCGCCGAGATTTTTCTTGATCAGGGCAACTTCGATGGCGTCGAAAGCGCCCTGGAAGTCCAGGCCGTCGAACTCGCCGGAGTTGATCAGCTCGCCGTGCTCGCCATAGGCGTCCTGCCACGGGGCCGGGCTGGTGTCGCCCGCGCTGGTGCGCACCACCGACTTGATCGGCAGGTCGTACTTGGTGGCGAATTCGAAGTCGCGCTCGTCGTGAGCCGGGACTGCCATTACAGCGCCATCGCCGTAATGCATCAGCACATAGTTGGCGACCCAGACCGGCAATTTCTCGCCCGTCAGCGGGTGCTCGACGAACAGCCCGGTCGGCAGGCCTTTTTTCTCCTGGGTGGCGACGTCGGCTTCGGCCACGCTGCCGCCCTTGCACTCGGCGATGAACGCCTGCAGCTCAGGGTTGTTCTGTGCGGCCTGGGTGGCCAACGGGTGTTCGGCGGCCACGGCGACATAGGTCGCGCCCATCAGGGTGTCCGGACGGGTGGTGAAGACTTTGAGTGCGCCCGCTTCGCCGATCGAGTCGACGTTGTACGGGAACTGCACTTCCATGCCCTTGGATTTGCCGATCCAGTTGCGCTGCATGGTCTTGACCTGTTCAGGCCAGCCCGGCAAATCGTCGAGGCTCGACAAGAGTTCATCCGCGTAGGCGGTGATCTTGAAGTAGTACATCGGGATTTCGCGTTTTTCGATCAGCGCGCCGGAACGCCAGCCGCGGCCGTCGATCACCTGTTCGTTGGCCAGTACGGTCTGGTCAATCGGATCCCAGTTCACGGTGCCGCTTTTTTTGTAGATCACGCCTTTTTCGAACAGGCGAGTGAACAGCCATTGTTCCCAGCGGTAGTAATCCGGCTTGCAGGTGGTCACTTCACGGGACCAGTCCACCGCCAGGCCCAGGCTGCGCAGCTGGGTCTTCATGTAGGCGATGTTTTCGTAGGTCCACTTGGCGGGCGCCACGTTGTTTTTCATCGCGGCGTTTTCCGCCGGCATGCCGAAAGCGTCCCAACCCATGGGTTGCAGAACGTTCTTGCCGAGCATGCGCTGGTAGCGGGAAATCACGTCGCCGATGGTGTAGTTACGCACGTGCCCCATGTGTAGCTTGCCGCTGGGGTAAGGGAACATCGATAGGCAATAGAACGTCTCCTTGCCTGGCTGTTCGCTGACTTCAAAGGACTTTTGCTCGTCCCAGAAGGTTTGTGCGGCATTTTCTATTTCACGGGGCTGATATTGTTCGTGCATGGCTACTTTTGAACTGGATAGGGGTGGCCTAATCCTCTTCGGTGCAACGTTCAGGTTGATCGACACCGGAAAGCGGCGCGTCCGTGCCCAAACCCTGCGGGAAGTGGAGTTACAGGAAGCGCCGTAGCATACATGACCCCACTCTATCGAGGGAAACCCTGATTGCGCAGGCCAGGCCGTCTGTCGCGGCACCGGGCAGGTGCAGCCACGGGGGCTACGCTGTTTATTGGGGAGCAAGTATTTCTTCAATGAGGTGAGGGGATGGCTGAATCGCAGCGAACTTTGACGAAACCGCAGTTATACGAAGGACTGATCGACCGTTTGGGTCGGGCATTGGATGCCGCAAGAACCGCAGGCCGATTGTGTGATGAACGGCCTCTGGAACTGGAGTTGCGAGGCTTGAGCCAGGCAGAGCTTGAACTGATCAAGCGCTATCTGGAATTGCACCACCAGCGCGCCGCTCATGGGCCGGCATCCCCGCCGGTCCCCGAGTCGCCTCGTTCGGCCAAGGTAGTGTGGCTGAAGGATCTGGCGGCCGGTCGCAGCCCGGAAAATGTCCGGTCGATACGGTGCAAGTGACCCCGCGTTATCCGTTGATGTTTACAAAATATGCTCGTAAGGATTGTTGCTGAACCCCGATGCATCTAGGCTTCGGGCATCTTTGGAGATGCCCGATGCCTTTTCGTTATTTCATTAAACAATTGTTGTTGCCGCCCGGTATTTTCCTGCTGTTGCTGGCACTTGCCTGGTGGTTTCGCCGCAGTCGTCCGCGCCTGGCCGGGTGTTGTTTTGCCTTGGGATTGGGCGGGATGTGGTTGATCAGCCTGCCGGTGATGGTGCAGTGGGGCGCACGCGCCCTGGAGACAGCACCGCCTCTGGCCCGCGAGGACTGGGCAAACCTGGCCCAGCGTGCCGACGCGATTGTGGTGCTGGGCTCCGGTCGTGAGCGCGGCGACATTGCGTGGGGCTCCGACCAGCCCACCGGCATCGGTTTGGAGCGTGAACGTTACGCGGCGCGTCTGGCCAAGGCGTCCGGGTTACCGGTGCTGACCAGCGGCGGCCTGCACTACGGCACGCCGCCCAGCGAGGCAGAGCTGATGGCGGTGTCGATGCAGGATGACTTCGGCGTCACGGTACGCTGGAAGGAAGAGCGCAGCCGCACCACTTGGGAAAATGCGCAGATGAGCGCCGAGATACTGTTACCCCAAGGCATCAAGCGCGTGGTGGTGGTGACCCAGGCCTGGCACATGCCGCGTTCGGTGTGGAGTTTTGAGAAGGCCGGCTTCACTGTGGTGCCCGGGCCAGTGGGGTTTCTGGGCGTGGATCACGGTCGGCCGCTCGGCGGGTGGATGCCGGAGGTCAAGTCGGTGTGGCAGAGCGGGCAGTTGATCAATGAGGCAGTGGGGCAGGTGGGGTATAGGTTGTTCTACAGGTAACACCGCAGGACAAATGTGGGAGGGGGCTTGCCCCCGATTGCAGTGTGTCAGTATCAAATGTACTGACTGACACTCTGCCATCGGGGGCAAGCCCCCTCCCACATTGTTTTGTGTTTGCTCAATCAGACGGTTTTAGCCATTCGAGCGGCCAGCAGTGCCCAGCCGAACAGCAGCAGGCACACGATGATCAGCGGCCACGAGCGCCATTGCAGGTACGGCGTCAGGTTGTGCATCGGCACCACGTCGCCATAGAGAATGCCGCGCTCGAACTGCGGGATCTGCGCGGTGATCTGCCCAAACGGGTTGATCAGGCCGGTCACGCCGTTGTTGGTGGCGCGGATCATCCAGCGTCCGGCTTCAAGCGCACGCATCTGCGCCATCTGCAGATGCTGCAGCGGGCCGATCGAGCGGCCGAACCAGGTGTCGTTGCTGATCGTCAGCAGCAGGTCGCTCTGGGCCGACAGGCCGGCGGCGAACTCCGGGTACACCACTTCATAACAGATGAACGGCGCAATCTGATAACCCTTGGCCTGGAGCATGGGCTGGTCGGAAGGGCCACGGGCGAAGTCCGACATCGGCAAATCGAAGAAGGCGATCAGCCCGCGCAGCATATCCTGCAGCGGCACGTACTCACCGAACGGCACCAGCTTCTGCTTGAGGTAGGTGCCTTCACCTTCGCCGACCACGGTGATGCCATTGAAGTAGCGCTTCTCGTGGCGCACTTCCTCGCGAATCGGTACGCCGGTGATCAGTGCAGTATTACGCTCGGCGGCGAACTTGCCCATCATGCCCAGGTAACCTTCGACCGACTCCTTGAGTACCGGTACGGCGGTTTCCGGCCACACCAGCAGGTCGACGCGTTTGGAACTCAAACTCATGTCGCGGTACAGCGCCAGTTGCGCGTTAAGCTGCTCGGGGTCCCACTTCATGCTTTGTTCGACGTTGCCCTGGATCGCGGCCACGCTCAGGGGCGGGCCGGAGGGCGAGGTCCAGGCATGGTGCTTGAGCGCCAGGCCGATGGCCCACGGTGCGACGAGCAGCACCAGGCCGGCCGCGATAAAGCTGTTGCGCCGGCTCGCCAGCAGGCGCGGCAGGTTGCACAGCAGGGCGGCGGTCAACGCCAGCGCGAACGAAATCAGCCACATGCCGCCTAAGGGCGCGAGGCCGGTCAGCGGGCCGTCGAGTTGACTGTAGCCCGAATACAGCCACGGGAAACCGGTGAGGAACCAGCCGCGAAAAGCTTCCTGGCCGACCCACAATGCCGCGAACGTCAGCGCATCGGCCAATGGCGCTTCATTGCGGCGCAGCCAGCGCGCCCACAGCCAGGCAGGCAGGGCGAAGAACCAGGCGATGGCGGCGGTGAACAGCAGCATCAGGAACCCCGCCAGCAGCACCGAAGCGCCGCCGAAGTGGTGGATGCTGTAGTAGATCCAGCTGGTGCCGGCGCCAAACAGGCCGAAACCGAAACACCAGCCGCGGCCCAGGGCCTGGCGGGGTGTGAGTTCACGCAGGCCGATATAGAACAGACCGGCCGCCACCAGCGCCAGCGGCCAGATATCGAACGGCGCCAGCGCCAGGGTAGTGATGGCGCCGGCCACCACGGCCAGCAGGTTACCGGGCCAGCCGGGTGCGATCAGACGGCGCATTTCAGTCCTTAACCCTCAACGGGCAATAGGGGTCAAACGGATCAGGTGGATACGACGGCTGTCCGCGTTCAGGATGCGGAACCGATACGCGCCGATCTCGGTGGTTTCGTTACGCTTGGGCAGGTGCCCGAATGCACTCATCACCAGGCCGCCGACGGTGTCGAATTCATCGTCGGAAAACTCGCTGTCGAAGAACTCGTTGAAGTTCTCGATGGGCGTCAAGGCCTTGATCAGGAAGTCACCGCTGGGCAGTGGCTTGATGTAGCTGTCTTCTTCGACGTCGTGCTCGTCTTCGATGTCGCCGACGATCTGCTCCAGTACGTCTTCGATGGTCACCAGGCCAGCCACGCCGCCGTATTCGTCGATCACAATGGCCATGTGATTGTGGTTGGCGCGAAACTCACGCAGCAGCACGTTCAGGCGCTTGGATTCAGGCACGAAGGTGGCCGGGCGCAGCAGGTCCTTGATGTTGAAGTTGTCGCCGTTCTCCTTGAGGATCAGCGGCAACAGGTCCTTGGCCAGCAGGACGCCCATGACGTCGTCATGGCTTTCGCCTATCACCGGGTAGCGCGAGTGCGCCGAGTCGATCACGGCCGGGAGGAATTCCCGTGGGGTCTGGGTCGCCTTGATGCTGATCATCTGCGAGCGCGGCACCATGATGTCGCGTACTTGCAGGTCAGCCACCTGGATGGCGCCTTCGACGATGGCCAGCGCTTCGCTGTCCAGCAACTTGTTCTGGTGGGCCTCGCGCAGCAGCTCCAGCAGCTCCTGGCGGTTTTTCGGCTCGTGGGCAAAAGCCTGGGTCAGTTTACCCAGCCATGACTTTTGCCCGTTGCTCGATCGGTCTTCGCTCATAGCGATTACTCTAAATCCTTTGATATGACAGTTGAGTGTTGATCAGTTTTCGTCGTCTGCGTAGGGGTCGCGATGCCCCAATTCAGCAAGCAACGTTCGTTCCAGTGCTTCCATTTCCTCGGCTTCGTCATCGTCTATATGGTCGTAACCCAAGAGATGCAAGCAGCCGTGGATGACTAGATGGGCCCAGTGGGCCTCAAGTTCCTTGCCTTGTTCGCGCGCTTCGCGTTCCACCACTTCGACGCAGATCACCAGATCGCCCAGCAGCGGGATATCCAGTAATTCGTCGGGTACGTCGGCGGGGAAGGACAGCACGTTGGTCGCGTAGTCTTTCTGGCGCCAGGTGTGGTTCAGCTCGCGGCCTTCGGGCTCATCCACCAGACGAATGGTCAGTTCCGAGTCGGCAGTGCGCTGGCGCAGGGCCAGGGCGCACCATTGACGAAACTGTGCTTCGCCGGGGGCGGGCGCTTCGGTGGCCCGCTGCAGGTCAAGCTCAAGCATCGCGGCGCGTGTCCTGGGCCGGTGCGTCGTCCTTGTGGTCGAAACGCTCATAGGCTTCTACGATGCGCTGCACCAGCGGATGACGGACCACGTCCTTGGGCATGAAGTGCGTGAAGCTGATACCCGGTACGTCCTTGAGCACCTCGATTACCTGCGCCAGCCCGGACTTGGTGCCCTTGGGCAGGTCGACCTGGGTGACGTCACCGGTAATCACGGCCGTGGAGCCGAAACCGATACGGGTGAGGAACATCTTCATTTGCTCGACCGTGGTGTTCTGGCTTTCGTCGAGAATGATGAAGCTGTTGTTCAAGGTGCGACCGCGCATGTAGGCCAGCGGGGCGATTTCGATCACCTGGCGCTCGATCAGCTTGGCGACGTATTCAAAACCGAGCATCTCGTACAGCGCGTCGTAGAGCGGGCGCAGGTACGGGTCGATCTTCTGGGCCAGGTCGCCGGGCAGGAAGCCGAGTTTTTCACCCGCCTCGACCGCCGGGCGCACCAGCAGGATGCGGCGAACCTGTTCGCGCTCCAGGGCATCCACCGCACAGGCCACGGCCAGGTAGGTCTTGCCGGTACCGGCCGGGCCGATGCCGAAGTTGATGTCGTTGCCGAGGATTTCCTTGACGTACTTCTGCTGATTCAAGCCGCGCGGGCGAATCATGCCTTTTTTGGTACGCAGGGCCACGCTGGCTTCGGCCACAGGATTGTTGGCCAGGTCTTCCACGGCGGATTCCTGCAGGTACAGGTGCACCGTTTCCGGCGACAGCTCACTGCCCTTGGTTTCGCGGTAGAGGCGCCGCAGCAGGTTTTCCGCAGACGTGGTGTGTTGGGGTTCACCAATAAGCTCGAACTGATTGCCGCGGTTGCGGATCTCGATGCTCAGGCGTTGTTCGATCAGGCGCAGGTGCTCGTCGAACTGTCCGCACAGGTTGGCGAAACGGCGAGCCTCAAACGGCTCGAGGAGAAAACGATGGGGTTCTACTGTAGGTGCGTTCAAGGTCGCTTTTAGCCGCCCTTTGGCTGTTGAGGTGAAACAGAGAATAACGCCAGTGGCGCGGGTACGAAAGCACTTACGTCATCGGAATGTTGCATGGATCCAATGTGGGAGGGGGCGTGCCCCCGATGGCGGAGTGTCAGCCGACACATTTGCTACTCAGACACCTCAATCGGGGGCAAGCCCCCTCCCACATTAGTTCTGCCCTTGCCTTGGCAGCCGGGGGCGTCAGTTGATCAACGAACCGCGCAGCGAGTGCGGTTGCGCCGCATCGATGTGTACGTCGGCAAACTGGCCGATCAGGGTCGGGTTGTCGCAGCGGAAGTTGACGATGCGGTTGTTCTCGGTACGGCCCTGCAATTCGCCCGGGTCCTTCTTCGAGTAGTCGGTCACCAGGATGCGCTGGATCGAACCGACCATTTGTCGGCTGATCTCGAAACCCTGCTGATTCAGGCGATGTTGCAGCGCATTCAAGCGTTCTTTTTTCAACGCTTCCGGGGTTTCGTCCGGCAGGTCGGCCGCTGGGGTGCCCGGGCGCTGGCTGTAGACGAACGAGTAGGAGAAGTCGAAACCGACGTCCTCGATCAGCTTCATGGTCTGCTCGAAGTCTTTCTCGGTTTCGCCGGGGAAACCGACGATAAAGTCCGAGCTGATGCAGATGCCCGGCACTGCGGCGCGCAATTTACGCAGCTTGGATTTGTACTCCAGGGCCGTGTGGTTGCGTTTCATGGCCGACAGGATGCGGTCCGAGCCCGACTGCACCGGCAGGTGCAGGTGTTTGACCAGCTCCGGCACGTCGGCGTGGGCCTGGATCAGGCTGTCGGAAAACTCCAGCGGGTGCGACGTGGTGTAGCGGATGCGCTCGATGCCATCGACGGCGGCGACTACGCGGATCAACTCCGCCAGGTCAGCCAGGCGCCCATCGTCGGTCTGGCCACGGTAACCGTTGACGTTCTGGCCCAGCAGGGTGACTTCACGCACGCCGTTTTCGGCCAAGTGGATGATTTCCGACAGCACATCGTCAAACGGCCGGCTGACTTCTTCGCCACGGGTGTAGGGCACTACACAGAAGGTGCAGTACTTGCTGCAGCCTTCCATCACCGACACATAGGCACTTGGCCCGTCGATGCGCGGCTCGGGCAAATGGTCGAATTTTTCGATTTCAGGGAACGACACGTCCACTTGCGGCAACTTGGTGATGCGCGCGGCGTCGATCATTTCCGGCAGGCGGTGCAGGGTCTGCGGGCCGAAGACCACGTCGACATAGGGCGCGCGGTCGCGGATCGCGGCGCCTTCCTGGCTGGCCACGCAACCGCCGACGGCGATCACCATGTCCGGGTTGGCCAGCTTCAATTCGCGCCAGCGGCCCAGCTGCGAGTACACACGGTCCTGGGCCCGCTCGCGGATCGAGCAGGTATTGAGCAGGATCACGTCGGCATCTTCGGCGCGGGCGGTGACTTCCAGGACCTGGTGTTCGCCCAGCAGATCGACCATGCGCGAGCTGTCGTACTCGTTCATCTGGCAACCGTGGGTTTCGATGTAAAGCTTCTTGGCCATGGGGATCGTCAACTGGTGGTAAAGAACCGCGCATTATAGGGGGCATGCCCATTGGTTCCTAGCGCTGTGCATCGGGTGCCATGCTATAGTTCGCGCCCTCTTTTATATCCGCGATGTGTTGCTCGCCCGCCATGACCAAACGTGAAGCTCCAATCTACAAGGTGATTTTCCTCAACCAGGGCCAGGTGTTCGAAATGTACGCCAAGCAGATCTATCAAAGTGATCTGTGGGGCTTCCTGGAGGTGGAAGAGTTCGTCTTTGGCGAGCGTACCCAATTGGTCGTCGACCCGGGCGAAGAAAAGCTCAAGGCCCAGTTCGAAGGCGTGGTGCGCAGCTTTGTGCCGATGCATTCGATCGTGCGCATCGATGAAGTCGAGCGCCTGGGTACGCCGAAAATCAGCGAGGCGCGGGGCGTGAGCAATGTCATGCCGTTCCCGATGCCGATGCCGGAGAAGTGACCCTCAATTAATTTGTAGGGCGTTTCCGAAATTGCCCTCTTGTGGATAGACATTTTGTTTGAAAGATAGCAAATTTTGTTTATTCGGAGAGGGCGCCATGAATCTATTAATAATAAGAAAACCTTTAAATAAACCTCGAAGTTTCCCCGTTTCAATTCCCTTGAATCACGCCATTCAATAGCCCCGAGTTTTATCACGCCGTCATTAACGAACCTTACTGTTCGGGAGTAGCCCTGTGCGCGATCCTCGCTATGACATTCTGTTTGAGCCGGTACAAATAGGCCCGGTTCGCACCCGTAATCGCTTTTACCAAGTTCCCCACTGCAATGGCATGGGCCATGTGCACCCGTCGGCCATGGCTCGCATGCGCGGGATTAAGGCCGAGGGCGGCTGGGGGGTGGTGTGCACTGAAGAGTGTGAAATCAGCCCGCTGAGCGAGTTCTCGCCTTATATCGAGGCGCGGTTATGGGATGAACGCGACATCCCGGCCCTGGCGAAAATGTGTGAGGCGGTGCACCAGCACGGTTCGTTGGCCGGCGTCGAGCTGGCGTTCAACGGTTACTCCGCGCCTAACCGCTACAGCCGCGAAATTCCCTGGGCGCCGTCCAATACGCCAGTACGCAGTTATGACCCGGTGCAGGCCCGGGCCATGAGTCGTGCCGATATCCAGCAGTTGCGGGCCTTGCATCGGGCGGCCGCCCTGCGCGCGCGGGAGGCCGGCTTTGACATCATTTATGTGTATGCCGGGCACGACCTGAGCGTCCCGTTCCATTTCCTCACGCCGCGTAACAACCGGCGCACGGATGAGTACGGCGGAGTGCTGGAAAATCGCGTGCGACTGCTGCGCGAACTGATTGAGGACACCCGCGATGCAGTGGGCGACCGCTGTGCCGTGGCGGTCCGCCTGGCGGTGGATGAGCAGATGGCCGGCGGCCTCAGTCGCGAGGGCGAAGGCGCCGAGGTGTTCTCGATGCTGGCAGACCTGCCGGACCTGTGGGACATCAATGTCGCCGACTGGTCGAACGACAGCGTGACCGCGCGCTTTGCCGGCGAAGGCTATCAGGAGGCTTTCCTGGTGGGGCTCAAGGCGCTGACCCGCAAGCCGGTGGTCGGCGTTGGGCGCTTTACTTCGCCGGACACCATGGTGTCCCTGGTACGCCGTGGCGTGCTCGACCTGATTGGAGCGGCCCGGCCTTCGATTGCCGATCCGTTCCTGCCGAAGAAGATTGAAACAGGGCGCGTCGAGGAAATTCGCGAATGTATCGGCTGCAATGTGTGCGTCAGCGGCGACCACACCAGTACGCCGTTACGCTGCACGCAGAACCCGACCATGGGCGAGGAGTGGCGGCGTGGCTGGCATCCCGAGTCGGTCGACCGTGCGCACCGGCTCGGCAGGGCGCTGGTGGTCGGCGCCGGGCCCGCAGGGCTTGAGTGCGCGCGGATACTCGGCACGCGCGGGATGGACGTGGCGCTGGTCGACAGCCTGCGCAATCTGGGCGGACGGGTAGCGCTGGAAGCCCGGCTGCCTGGGTTGGCGAGTTGGGCGCGGGTCGTCGATTATCGACTGGACGCCTTGAGCCGCCTGCCCTCGGTGGAGATTTATCGGGAAAGTCAGCTGCAGGCCGAGGATGTGCTGGATTTCGCCGCCGAGCACGTATTTATCGCCACCGGCTCACATTGGCGGCGGGACGGCCTGGGGCGCGCCCTGCGCCAGGCATTACCGGGCCTTGAGTGCCTGCCAGTGCTGACGCCGGACGAGGTGATGGCGGGTGTGCTGCCGGCTTCGCCGGTGCTGCTGTTCGATGATGACCACTACTACATGGGCAGCGTGCTGGCCGAGCACCTGGTGGCGCGAGGCGTGGAGGTGATCTTCGTCACCCCGGCGGCGGATGTGGCGGCCTGGACGCACAACACCCTCGAGCAGCATCGCATCCAGCGTCGTCTGATGGAGTTGAATGTCACGATCATCCCCTCCCATACGCTGGTCCGGGCGATGCCGGAGGGGGTGATGGCAGGGTGTGTCTACACCGAGCGCACACGGTTCATCGGCGCCGCATCCTTGCTGCTGGTGACCTCCCGAGCGCCTGAACAGGCGTTGTATCAGGCATTGAATAACACCCCCGAACGGTTGCAGGCGGCGGGTATCGGCACGCTGGCGCTGGTCGGTGATTGCGTGGCGCCCGGCACGATTGCAGCAGCGGTGTATTCAGGGCATCGAAGCGCCCGCGAGTTCGACGCGCCGGCTGGGTCGTTAGTGGTTAAACGAGAAATTCCATTTATTGAGGTGCAGTAAGTTCAGCTGTTTCATCTATAACGAGGAATACAATAATGAAAAAAATACTCCTGCTGTTAATCACCACGTTTTTATTCAATACATCGCTTCTGGCCAAAGACTATGAAGTGATTCGTTTTGCTGCCGATCCCAACTACGCGCCCTTTGCTTATAAAGACAGTACGGGAACGTTGACCGGCTTTGAAATTGATATCGGTCAAGCTATCTGCGCGCAGTTGAATGTGCGCTGCCAATGGGTTGAAAGCGACTTCGACGCAATGATCCCCAGCCTGAACGCCGGCAAGATTGACGCAATCCTGGCTTCAATGACCATCACTGCCGCGCGGCAAAAGGTTATCGATTTTTCCTCGGAAGTCTTTTCCAGCCCTACCGCCATGGTGTTCCGTCCTGGTACCGAGCTTTCCACAGGCACGGCCGTCGGCTATCTGCAGGGCAGTACCCAGGAAATGTATGCCCTTAAGGTGCTCGCCGGCCAAGGCATCAAGGTGGTGGCTTACGCCGATCAGGAGCAGGTGTATGCCGACTTGCAAACAGGCCGTTTGCAGGCTTCGCTGCAAGATGCGCAGCAAGCGCAAAGCGGGTTCTTGCGTTCGCCCCAGGGCGCCGGGTTCGTACTGGGGCCGATCATCGAGAGCGAGCTGATGCCGTCCAAGAGCGGCATTGGCATCGCCAAGGGCAACCAGGGGCTCAAGGCGCTGCTGGATAAGGCGCTGGCGGCGCTCCACGCCGACGGCACCTACGCCCGCCTGCAGGAGCAGTATTTTCCCGGCGTGAACATGTTCAGCGGCCAATAACCGCCCTCCAGGCCAACGAGGGCAAAACATGCTACCGACCTTCTCCCAATTCGTCGCGACCCTGGGCGCCTTTGCGCCGATGTTACTGCATGGCGTGTGGATCACCCTGCAACTGGCGCTGTTGTCGTTGCTGCTGGGGCTTGTCCTCGGCCTGCTCGGTGCCGGCGCCAAGCTGTCCGGGGTGCGCACGTGGCGTTTGTGCGCGCAGCTCTACACCACGTTGATACGCGGTGTGCCGGACCTGTTGCTGATGCTGTTGATTTTTTACGGGCTGCAAACCGGCTTGAGCCGTCTGACCGCCGGGTTGGGCTGGGCGTACATCGACATTGACCCTTTCAGCGCGGGCGTGCTGACACTGGGGTTTATCTACGGCGCCTATTTCACCGAAACCTTTCGCGGCGCCTTGCTGGCTGTACCGCGCGGCCAGTTCCAGGCGGCCAAGGCCCTTGGTTTGACCTTCCGCCAGAGCTTCGTGCATGTGATCTTCCCGCAAATGATGCGGTTCGCCTTGCCGGGGTTGGGCAATAACTGGATGGTCCTGCTCAAGGCCACAGCGCTGGTGTCGATCATCGGCTTGGCGGACCTGGTGAAAGTCGCCCAGGTGGCGGGCAAAAGCAGCCAGCAACTGCTGGCCTTCCTGCTGCTGGCGGCGGTGGTGTACCTGCTGCTCAGCAGTGCTTCAAACCTGATACTGGGTTGGCTGGAGCGTCGTTACGCCGGCGGCGTGCAGGAGCCGTCACGATGATGGAACTCATCCAGGAGTACTGGCGACCGTTGATTTATTCCGACGGCTACCAGATCACCGGCCTGGCCATGACCTTGTGGCTGACCAGCGCGTCGTTAGGCCTGGGCCTGCTGCTGGCGTTGCCGTTGTCCATCGCCAGGACATCCGCCCGGCGCTGGCTGCGCTGGCCGGTGCAAGGCTATACCTACCTGTTTCGTGGCACGCCGCTGTACATCCAGTTGCTGATTTTCTACACCGGTATCTACAGCCTGGCCGCCGTGCGCGAACAGCCGTTGCTCGATGCGTTTTTCCGCGAAGCCCTCAACTGCACCCTGCTCGCATTCGCGCTGAATACCGCCGCCTACACCACAGAGATTCTGGCGGGCGCCATTCGCGCAATGCCTCGCGGGGAAATCGAGGCCGCGCGGTCCCTGGGTTTTGACGGGTGGAAACTGTACGTGCACCTGATCATGCCTTCGGCCCTGCGCCGATCATTGCCGTACTACAGCAATGAAGTAATTTTCATGCTGCATTCCACCACCCTGGCGTTCACGGCCACGGTGCCGGACATCCTCAAAGTCGCGCGGGATGCCAATGCCGCCACCTTTCTTACCTTCCAATCCTTCGGCCTGGCCGCCGTCCTTTATCTGAGCATTACGTTTGCCCTGGTCGGCCTGTTTCGCCTGGCTGAACGGCGTTGGCTGGGTTTTCTCGAGGCGGGCCGATAGGGGGCGTCATGCACACTCAAAATCACAGGTTGTTGAGCGCTGTACCCGGCACGGCACGGCAGATCCATAGTTTTCATTACGGCCCGGCCGATGCGCCGGGCAAGGTGTATATCCAGGCGTCCCTGCATGCCGATGAACTGCCGGGGATGCTGGTATGCTGGCATCTGAAACAGCGGCTGGCGCATCTGGACGCGGCCGGGGCGCTGCGCTGGGAGGTGGTGCTGGTGCCGGTGGCCAATCCGCTGGGGCTGGAACAGGTGTTGATGGACGTGCCGCAGGGACGCTTCGATAACGACAGTCGAGAGAACTTCAATCGCTTCTTTATCGATGTCAGCCGGCAGGTCGCGGATCAGGTGCAGGACGCGCTGACCGCAGACCCTGCGCATAATCTGCAACTGATCCGTTCGACCCTGCGGCAAACCCTTGTCGACCAGGTGCCGGCGACGCAACTGCAGTCAATGCGCTTGATCCTGCAAACATTGGCGTGTGATGCCGATGTGGTGCTGGACCTGCACTGTGATTTCGAGGCGGTCCAGCATCTGTACCTGGCGCCGCACGCCTGGCCGCAGGTGGAGCCGCTGGCGCGGTACCTCGGCGCGCAAGCCTGCTTTATGAGCGAAGACGCGGGCGGGCACTCGTTCGACGATTGCTACACCCTGTTCTGGGCGCAGATGCAGGCGTGTTTCCCGGGGCGATTGGCCGCGCCGTGATTTGCCGCGACCGTGGAGCTGCGCGGTGTGGCCGATGTGGAGGATGGGCTGGCTCGCCAGGATTGCCAGGCATTGATCAACTACCTGACGCTGCGCGGCGCCATCGATGGCCAGGCGCCACTGCCGCCGCCGTTGTTGAACCCGCCCACACCCTTGGCCGGGGTTGAGCCGGTGGTGAGTCCGGTGGGAGGCTTGATTGTATTTGCCGCTCAGGTCGGCGACTACCTGAAAGCAGGACAGGCGCTGGCGCACATCATCGATCCAGTCACTGATCGCGTAACCCCGGTAGCGTGTGCACGTGAAGGACTGTTGTATGTGCGCTCAGTGCGCCGAATGGCGAGCGCCGGCATGACCATCGCCCATGTGGCGGGGCCTGCGGCGTATCGGCAGGGCTATCTGTTATCGCCGTGATCAGGGCAGGGGGGAGAAGGGTGAGCGCCCATCGGCACTCTGCAGTTCCTGCAGGTAATTGCGGAAAATCTGCCCCAGCACCTGGGTGGCCACTTCCAGTTCATCGCGCTGCATGTGCTCGGCGACTTCGTCGGCGGTGTCCAAGGCGTCTTCGGCGCCGTTGACGGCCGCCATTTTCAGCACGATGTAGGCCTGGACGTTATTGGCCGGCACACCTTCGCCACGGAAGAACATGTTGCCGAGCTGGAATTGCGCCTGTGCATGGCCTTGCAGCGAAGCTTTTTCGAAGTAGCTCAACGCTTTGTTGAGATCGACGGCCGGGTTCTTACTGTCGTGGAAGTATTCGCCCAACTCGTATTGCGCTTGCGCATCCCCTTCGTCAGCCTGTTTCTGGCACGCGCTCAGGGCTTCGGCCTGGGTGTCGGGCTGGGTATTAAGGGTGCAACGACCCATCGCTGGAATTAACAACGAGTTGCCGCCTGCTTGTGCATGCGCCAGCAGCGGCTGAAGGAGCAACAGGCAGCCCAGAACCAGGGTGCGGCCGGTGCGTTTCATGGGAATCGACTTACCTCTGACGGGGCGCGCGGACCCTCGGGGAGTCCAATAAGCGCGCATTATGAAATAAGCAGGCCTCTGCTTACAAAGTCTTTACTCGTTTTTCTGCTGCTTGGGCAAGTTATCTGCCGGATTGCAGGGCAATTCTCGAAAAAACCGGGAAATCTCTGTAGGCAAAGTAGCAAATCTGACGCCGCCACGGGCAGCGTCAGAGGGTTGCCGTCACTTATTTCAGGGCCGCGAAGGCGCGCTCGGCAGCGTCCAGGGTCAGCTTCAGCTCGGCTTCGCCATGGGCGATCGACGTGAAGCCGGCCTCAAAGGCACTCGGCGCCAGGTACACGCCGCCTTCGAGCATCAGGTGGAAGAAACGCTTGAACAGGTCGGCATCGCTGCCCATGACGTCATCGAAGGTGACGATGTCGTCGGCACCGCTGAAGTACAGGCCAAACATGCCGCCGGCCTGGGTGGTGACGAACGGGATACCGGCGGCGTCGGCACGCACTTGCAGGCCGTCCAGCAGGCGGGTGGTGTAGTCGGTCAGTTCGGCATGGAAGCCCGGACGGCTGATCAGACGCAGGGTGGTCAGGCCGGCCGCCATCGCCAGCGGGTTACCGGACAGCGTGCCGGCCTGGTACACCGGGCCCAGCGGGGCGATGTGCTGCATGATCTCGCGCTTGCCGCCGAAGCAGCCCACCGGCATGCCGCCGCCGATGATCTTGCCGAAGGTGCTCAGGTCCGGCGTGACGCCGTAGTGCGCCTGGGCGCCACCGAGGGCCACGCGGAAACCGGTCATCACTTCATCGAAAATCAGCACCACGCCGTGTTTGTCGCACTGCTCGCGCAGACCTTCGAGGAAGCCCGGGGCCGGCGGGACGCAATTCATGTTGCCGGCGACCGGCTCGACAATGATGCAGGCCACCTCCTGACCGACGTCAGCGAGCATCTGCGCGACGGCGTCAATGTCGTTGAATGGCAGGGTCAGGGTGTGTTTGGCGAACGCCGCCGGCACGCCGGCCGAACTCGGTACGCCCTGGGTCAGGGCGCCGGAACCGGCTTTTACCAACAGGCTGTCGGAGTGGCCGTGGTAGCAACCTTCGAACTTGATGATGCTGTCGCGGCCGGTGAAACCACGGGCCAGGCGGATCGCGCTCATGGTGGCTTCGGTGCCGGAGCTGACCATGCGCACCATTTCCATCGACGGCACGATCGAGCAGACCAGGTCGGCCATCTCGGTTTCCATCGCGGTCGGAGCACCGTAGGACAAACCGTGCTGCAGTTGCTGGCGAACGGCGTCGAGCACCTCCGGATGGCTGTGACCGAGGATCATCGGGCCCCAGGAGCCGACGTAGTCGACGTAGCGCTTGTCATCTTCGTCGGTGACATAGGCGCCTTCGGCATGCTTGAAGAACAATGGCGTGCCGCCCACGCTCTTGAACGCACGCACGGGGGAGTTCACACCGCCGGGGATGTGTTTCTGGGCATTGGCAAACAGGGTTTTGGAACGGGACATGATGGAAGTCTCTCTGAAATCAAATCTTAAGAAGGGCGTTGAAAGCACGGGCACGGCGCGTGACTTCCTTGGTGCTGTCGGCGCCGAACAGGCCGTGCACCACGGCGAGCAGGTCGGCCCCGTGGGCCACCAGCGGTTCGGCGTTTTCCAGGGTGACGCCGCCGATCACGCAGATCGGCAGGTGCAGGCGTGTGCGCGCCTCGGCCAGCATGTCAACGGTGGCGGCCGGGGCGCCGGGTTTGGTCGTGGAATTGAAGAAGCGCCCGAAGGCGACGTAACTGGCGCCTTCCTTCGCGGCCTGTTCGGCCAGTTCGATCTGGCTATGGCAGGTGGCGCCGATGATCGCCCTGGAGCCGAGCAGCGCACGGGCCGGGGTCAGTGGGCCGTCGGTCTGCCCCAGGTGCACGCCCACGCCCAGGCGCGCGGCCAGTTCGGCGTCATCGTTGATGATCAATTGGGTCGTGTAGCGCGAGCACAGTTCCCGCAGCTTTTCGGCCTCTCGCAGGCGGCGCGCTTCGTCGCTGCTTTTGTCGCGGTACTGCAACAACGTCACGCCACCGTCCAGCGCCGCTTCGACGTAGGCGAGAAATTTGCCGGCCAACAGTTGGCTGTCGGTGATGGCGTAAAGGCCACGTAGTTTCATCGGGCAGGCCTCTCGGTATTAAGAGCAGAAATCCAGCGGCAGACGGCGAGGCACGAACTGGCCCTGGCCGAGTCGTTCGGCGTCACGCAGGGTGCGCCAGGTGTAGTCGAGCGCCGACTGCACGGCGCTCACCAACCCTTCGCCCTGGGCGATTCGCCCGGCAAGGGTGCTGGCCAGCGTGCACCCCGAGCCGTGATAGCTGCCGGGCAAGCGCTGGCACGTAAAGGTATGGCGGCTGCCGTCGCGGCTGTACAGGCGATTGTGCACTTGCTGCTCATCGCCGTGGCCGCCGGTGATCAGCAGGTGCTTGACGTAGGGCAACAGCTTCTCGGCGCATGCGTCGGCGCTGCCGTCGGGCAGTTCGGCGAGAATGCGCGCTTCAGGCAGGTTGGGCGTGGCGATCAGCGCCAGGGGCAACAGTCGCTCGCGCATCGCATAGCCCACTTCATCCTTGCCCAGGCTGCCGCCGCCGCCGGCACGCAGCACCGGGTCGCATACCACCGGCAGGTGCGGGTGCGCCTGCAGCAGTTCGATCACGGTGTCGACCATGGCGGTAGATCCCAGCATGCCCAGCTTGACCGCAGCGACTTCGGAGTCGCCGAGCACGGCATTGGCCTGGGCCAGCACCCACTCGCGGTCGAGCACACGAAAGTCACTGACATTGACGGTGTTCTGCACGGTCAGCGCGGTGACGGCCGTAGCGGCGTGGCAGCCCTGGGCGAGCAGGGCTTCGATATCGGCCTGCAAGCCGGCGCCACCACTGGGATCATGGCCGGAGAGACAGAGAACAACGGGGCGAGAGCTGTAGATATTCATGGTGCGCGAGCTTACCACCAAACGCTTTTTGCGTGGCCGTCCGGCGATAGCTGAATGTTGCCCTGCGCCAAGACGTTTCGGGCGGCTGACAATTGTCATCAAATGCGCTGAAAGCCACGTCCCAGGGCCGTCCGAAAATACTTCCAATGGTGTCTAATGGCCTTTACCGGCTATGCTAGAGTTCATTCAAACAACTTTCTGTATTGCCGGTGTACGTCTTCTCAAAAGGAATGGAGGAGCTTTTTGCCTTAACCGGCCAGGCCACGCTGGGGCTCTATGCGCTATTTGCTGATTTTATTATTGTGCGGGTTGCCGCTGTTGGCGGGCGCCGTCGAGTTCAATCAGAGCACACGAAGCCTGCCATTGGGCCGGGTCATGCAAGTGCTCGAAGACCCAACCGGCGCCCTCACCATTGCTGACGTCAGCTCGCCTGCCTACGCCGCCCAATTCAGGACCCATGACAAACCCACCCTCAATGCCGGTTATTCGCACTCGGTGTTCTGGCTGAAGGTCAACCTGCATTACACCGCCGTTGACCCGCGCTCCCCGCGTACCTGGTTTCTGGAACTGGCTTACCCGCCGCTCAATCGCCTGGATCTGTACCAGAACGATGGCACCGGCAATTATCGTCTCACCACCCGCACCGGCAGCGCGTTACCGTTTTCCAGCCGCGAGGTGCGCCAGAGCAACTACCTGTTCAAGCTCAACTTCGTGCCTGACCAGCGGCAGACGGTCTACCTGCGCCTGCAAAGCCAGGGCTCGATCCAGGCGCCGTTGACCCTCTGGTCCGGCACCGCCTATCTGGAAGAGCAGCCGCTGCGCTTGTATGTGCTGGGCGCTATCTACGGCGTATTGCTGGGCATGCTGATTTACAACCTGTTCATTTATTTGAGCGTGCGCGACACCAGCTACCTCTATTACATCCTCTACATCGCCTCGTTTGGCCTGTACCAACTGTCGGTCAATGGCGTGGCGGTGGAATACTTCTGGCCGAACAATCCGTGGTGGGCGAATGCGGCGGTGCCGTTTCTGATCGGCGCGGCCGCCTTGTTCGGCAGCCTGTTCGCGCGCAGTTTCCTGCACACCGCGCAGCACAGCCGCTGGCTCGACCGCATCCTGCTGGCGCTGGCGGCCTGTGGTGGGGTGGTCATGGCGCTGGCGCTGCTGACCAGCTACGCGGTCGCCCTGCGCCTGGCCACCGGCCTGGCATTGGTGTTTACCGTGACCATCTTCGTGACCGCGATCAAGGCCTGGTATTGCGGCCAGCGCATGGCGCGTTATTTCATCATTGCCTGGTCGGCGTTTTTACTCGGCGGGGTGATCAATACGCTGATGGTGCTGGGCTACTTGCCCAACGTCTTCCTCACGATGTATGCCAGCCAGATCGGCTCGGCCATCGAAGTGGCGCTGCTGTCCCTGGCCCTGGCCGACCGCATCAACGGCATGCGCGAGCAGCAGGCGCAGATCCTGTTCGACGCCAGCCAGAAGCTCGAAGTGCTCAACCAGCAACTGGCCCGCAGCAATCGGCTCAAGGATGAATTCCTCGCCACCTTGACCCATGAGTTACGCACGCCGATGAACGGCGTTATCGGCTCCCTTGAACTGATGCAGACCGAACCCCTGGGCGACGACCTGGCGCAGTACCAGCAAGCCGCCGCCGGTTCGGCGCGGGACATGATGCGCATGGTCAACGGCATTCTCACCCTGACCGAGTTGCAGGCCGGCCGCCTGGTTGCCCGGCCCCAGGTGTTCGGCCTGCGCGGCGCGCTGGAAACCTTGCGCCAACAGTTCACCCCCAGCGCCCAGGCCAAGGGCCTGGAGTTTTCCATTGACGTCGCCGATGCCGTGCCGGACCGCGTGATCGGCGACGCCGACAAACTGATCCAGTGCCTGGACTGCCTGCTGGACAACGCCTTCAAATTCACCCACCACGGTGCGGTGCGCCTGCGCGTGGTAGGCCTGCCCCAAGCCGATGGCAGCTTGCACCTGAGCTTTATCGTGACCGACACCGGGATCGGCTTCGCCTTCCTTGACGAAGCCACGCTGTACCAGCGCTTCTTCCAGCTCGATGGGTCGATGACCCGCGAATATGGCGGGCTGGGCATTGGCCTGGCGATTTGCCGGCAGTTGATCGAGCTGGTGGGCGGGCGCCTCACCCACCATTCGGAGCCACGCAAGGGCAGTCGCTTCCAACTGGAAGTGGACGTCAAGCCAATGCCGCCGGAGCCCAAGCCGGCCGCGCAATCGCTGCCTGCGCAACGCGCGCCGCAGGATTGCACGGTGCTGCTGGTGGACGACAATAGCGTGGTGCAACTGGCGGTGCGCGGCATGCTGCTCAAACTGGGGTATCGGGTCAAAGCCGTGGATGGGGGGCCGGCAGCACTGACGGCGCTGCAGGAGAGCAGGTTTGATGCGGTGGTGCTGGATGTGCCTGAGGGCGGGTTCTCGTTGTGCTGTCAGATTCGTGCCTTGCCGGGCTGCGGTGAATTACCGGTGATCGGCATGAGCACTGCACTTAATGTCACAGATCGCGAGCGCTGCCATGGCATCGGCATGAGCGAGCACCTGGCCAAGCCGGTACGGTTCGAGGCCTTGCAGGCCGCGCTGGAGCGTCTCGTACTGTGTCCGCAAGAGGGTGAAAGCGCCGTGCATTCGGCGCGTATGCCACTTTTTTAACCTGAGTGACGGTGCTTAACTGAAAATCAGGCCTCGATATCACGTGGCCTTTTTCCAGGAGGCCCGTCATGAATCCGCACCGGTTTGCCGAAACCCACGACGTCACCAACCAGCCACCGTCCCTGGACGGCACCAACCTGTATCGCATCGACCTGCCCCTGCAGGAGTGGGCGCGTCGCTTTGGCGCCGGCTGGGCCGAGTCGCGTATCGATGCCTATGGTGCGTTGGCCGGCGGGCCGTTGATGGAGGCCGGCTTCCTGGCCAATCAGAACAAGCCGGTGTTCAGCAGCCATGACCGTTATGGTCACCGGATTGACCTGGTGGAGTTTCACCCCGCCTACCACGAACTGATGCGCACCGCCGTCGAACATGGGCTGCCGTCGCTGCCGTGGACCGATCCGCAATCCGGCGCCCACGTGGCCCGCGCCGCCATGACCTACTTGCACACCCAGGCCGAAGCCGGCAGCGGCTGCCCGCTGACCATGACCTTCGCCTGCGTCCCGGCCCTGCAGTTGCAGCCAGACCTGGCTGAGCTGTGGCTGCCGAAGATACTCTCGACCCAATACGACCCGCGCAACCTCGGCATTGCCCATAAAGGCGGTGCCACAATCGGCATGGCCATGACCGAAAAACAGGGCGGCACCGATGTGCGCGCCAACACCACCCGCGCCTATCCGGTGGGCGCGGGCGGTCCGGGGCAGGCCTATGAACTGGTCGGCCACAAATGGTTCTGCTCGGCGCCGATGTGTGACGCCTTCCTCACCCTGGCCCAGACCGACAAGGGCCTGACCTGTTTCCTGCTGCCCCGGCATCGCCCGGATGACACACGCAACGAGTTCTACATCCAGCGTTTGAAAAACAAACTCGGCAACTGCTCCAACGCCTCCAGTGAAGTGGAGTTCCGTGGCGCCCTGGCCTGGATGATCGGTGAAGAGGGACGCGGCGTGCCGACCATTATCGAGATGGTCGCCATGACCCGCTTCGATTGCATGGTCGGCTCCAGCGCGCTGATGCGCCAGGCATTGACCCAGGCCAGCCATCACTGCGCCCATCGTTCGGTCGGTGGCCGCGTGCTGAGCGAACAACCACTGATGCAGAACGTGCTCGCTGACCTCGCCCTGGAAAGCGAAGCGGCCCTGGCCTTGAGCCTGCGCATGGGGCGGGCGCTGGATCACCTGGGCAATGAACAGGAGGCCAAATTCGCCCGGCTGGTGACGGCGGTGGGCAAGTATTGGATCTGCAAGCGGGCGCCGGCCATGATCAATGAGGCCGCTGAATGCATGGGCGGCACCGGCTATGTCGAGGACAGCATCCTGCCGCGTCTGTACCGTGAGGCACCGGTGAATTCGACGTGGGAAGGTTCCGGCAACGTGCAATGCCTGGACGTGCTGCGGGCATTGTCCAAGGAACCCGGTGTGCTGGAGGCGTTGTTCGTCGAGCTGGGCGACGGACATGGCGACCGGCAATTGGCGCGACACATAGAGCGGTTGAAGTCAGCGTTTATGGACACCCAGGATATCCAATACCGCGCCCGTCAGCTCACCGAGGATATCGCCCTGGCGTTGCAGGCCAAGCTGCTGCTGGAGGCCGGTAATGCGGCGGTCAGCGATGGGTTTGTGGTCAGTCGGTTGGGAGAGTCGTCGGGCCGGGTCTACGGCGCCCTGCCGCGTGGGGTGGATGTGGAAGCGCTGGTCCATCGATCCACACCCCATCCCGCTGACTAAACACATTCAAGTGTGGGAGGGGGCTTGCCCCCGATAGCGGTGTGTCAGCCACTACATCTGATGGCTGATACTCAGCCATCGGGGGCAAGCCCCCTCCCACATTTTAAAGAGCATTCCAATCCGACTGTTTCAGTGGAGCCTGGATACAGGCAAGATAAAGGCCTGCAAGTCCAGAACACAGGATGCTTACCGTGACCGAAGCTTTTGTTGTCGTTCAAACCGCTGAAGAGGCCGTGGATCGGCTGGCGGCCCTGCATGAGCGTGCGACTGGCGCGCTCAATCAAGCCCTCAAGCAATACCTCAAGGATCGCGTCGAACCCGACGCCGAACAACGCGCGCAGTTTCGCTACCCGGAACTGCGCCTGACCTACCACTGCCATGGCGAAGTCCCACAGACCACCCGGGCCTATGCCAAGGTGCAATTGCCGGGTACCTACAGCGTTACCGTCACCCATCCGGCGGCGTTCCGTAAGTACCTGCTGGAGCAACTGGTGCCGCTGATGCACGACTTCACCGTGACGGTGGAAGTGGGCGTCAGCCAGCAGAACATTCCGTACCCGTACGTGGTGGAGCAGGGCGACGAACTGGCCGGTTCCGGCGTGACCGCCGCGACCCTGGCCCGCGTGTTCCCCAGCACCGACTTGTCCGCCGCCACCGATGGCATCGCCGACGGTCTCTATGACTGGGAAAACACCGACCCGCTGCCCCTGGCCCTGTTCGACGCGGCGCGTGTGGACTTCTCCCTGCGCCGCCTGGTGCACTACACCGGCAGCGACTGGCGCCATGTGCAACCGTGGATTCTGTTGACCAACTACCATCGCTACGTTGACCAGTTCATCCTGCATGGCCTGGAGCAACTGCGCAGCGACCCACGCTTCATCCGCATGGTGCTGCCGGGCAACGTGGTGATCGACAAGAGCATGGACCATGGCGAAGCGTCGGCGATTGCTGCGGGCGTGGTCTGGCACCGCTACCAGATGCCGGCCTATCACCTGCAGGCCACTGATGGCCATGGCGTGACCCTGGTGAATATCGGCGTGGGCCCGTCCAACGCCAAGAACATCACCGACCACCTGGCCGTGCTGCGCCCGCATTGCTGGCTGATGATCGGGCACTGCGGCGGCCTGCGCCAATCCCAGACCATCGGCGACTACGTCCTGGCCCACGCCTATATGCGTCGCGATGGGATTCTCGACCGCGTGGTTCCGCCGAACATCCCGATCCCGGCCCTGGCCGAGGTGCAACTGGCGCTTCAGCAAGCGGCGGCGAACGTCACCGGCGAAAAAGGCGAAGAGCTGAAAAAACGCCTGCGCACCGGCACCGTATTGACCTACGACGACCGTAACTGGGAACTGCGCTGGGCCCAGGAACGACCGCTGATCAACCTGTCCCGCGCCGTGGCGGTGGACATGGAAAGCGGCACCATCGCCGCCCAGGGCTATCGTTTGCGGGTGCCGTACGGCACGTTGTTGTGTGTGTCGGACAAGCCGCTGCACAGCGAGATCAAGTTGCCGGGTTCGGCCAACGCGTTCTACGAGCGCGCCGTCAGCCAGCACTTGAAGATCGGCATCGAAGCCGTCGACCTGCTGCGTACCGAACTCAACTCGCTGCACTCGCGCAAACTGCGCAGCTTCGACGAGCCGCCGTTCCGCTAAGCGGTGGGGATGGTCATTTAGCGGTCAGGCCACTAGCATTGTGGGTCCTGACCGTTAGATGTTCCCTTGCCATGTCCCGTCCCACCCGTCCCGATGCGCGCCGCCCCGGCGTGAAACCCCCGCATGCAGGCCCGCGCCGTGTCGCCAAGGCGCCGCCGGCCGAGCCAAAGCTGATCCTGTTCAACAAGCCTTTCGATGTGCTGACCCAGTTCAGTGACGAAGGCGGGCGCGCGACCCTCAAGGATTTCATCGATATCCCCGGCATCTACCCGGCCGGCCGCCTGGACCGTGACAGCGAAGGCCTGTTGTTGCTGACCAATGATGGCCAGTTGCAAGCGCGCATTGCCGATCCCAAACACAAACTGGCAAAAACCTACTGGGTGCAAGTCGAAGGCGAACCGACCGAAGCACAACTGCAACGCCTGCGCGACGGCGTGGAGCTCAACGACGGCATGACCTTGCCCGCCGAGGCACGGCAGTTGGAAGAGCCCGCGTTATGGCCGCGCAACCCGCCCGTGCGTTTTCGCAAAAGTGTGCCCACGCATTGGTTGGAGTTGGTGATACGTGAAGGGCGCAATCGCCAGGTGCGGCGCATGACTGCGGCGGTGGGCTTGCCGACGTTGCGCCTGGTGCGCGTGCGGATTGGTGACTGGTCTATCGAAGGCCTCGATCAGGGCCAATGGAAGGCCGTGCCGGCACGTTTATAAGGCGCCGGACTCGATCAGCCCGATCACCACGCTCTTGATGATGAACGCGGCCACGCCCAGGCCCAGCACAAAAAACAGAATGAACGAGCCAAAGCGCCCGGCCTTGGATTTCTTCGCCAGGTCCCAGACGATAAAGCCCATGAAAATAATCAGGACAGTGACCAGGCCGGTCATCATCCATTCTTCGAACAGGGCGGGGTCGATGTTGTTCATGGGGCTTCCTACTAAGGCAGGCGGGAAGTATACGGCAGCGTCACAGGCGCAACATTGACCTGAGTCGAAACACAATCCAAATGTAGGAGCGAGCTTGCTCGCGAAAAACGTCAACGATACCGCGTGCTTTCTGAATGAGCGCGGTGCCTGTGAGTTTTTCGCGAGCAAGCTCGCTCCTACAACAAGCAAGCCCCTCGAACTTCGTTGTTCTCAGGTGCGCAAGTGGGTCAATGGCAGTTCGGTGCTGTTGAGCACCTGGTTCAGCACAAAGCTGGAGCGCACGCTGGTCACGCCTTCAATCCGGGTCAGGTGCCCCAGCAGCAGCTTTTGATAATGGTCCATGTCCGGCACCACCACCTTCAACTGATAGTCGGCGTCCATCCCGGTCACCAGGCTGCATTCCAGGACCTGGGGCAAGGTACGGATGGCCGCTTCGAAATTCTCGAAACGTTCCGGCGTATGCCGGTCCATGCCGATCAGCACATAGGCCGTCAGGCTCAGGCCGAGCATCTTGCGGTCGAGCAACGCCACCTGGCGGGCGATGTAGCCGTCGTCTTCCAATTGCTTGACCCGGCGCGAGCAGGGCGAAGGCGACAGGCCGATACGCTCAGCCAGCTCCTGGTTGGAGATCCTCGCGTCGCGCTGCAATTCCGCCAGAATACTCAGGTCGTATCGGTCAAGCTTGCTCATTGGGTTGGCCTTTGTCGTAACTATTGCGGTTAATTATCCATGAAGGGTTAAAAATTGCGCAAGCACTGTTTATTGACGCAATCTTCGCAATCATCCGTCGGGCGCAGGCCTGTATCTTTATCAACAGAATCACCGCCTGGACAACAGTCCACTGCAGCGCGCCCAATCAGGCCCGCTGCGGCCGCCACCCCAGCAGGGTTGAGCCGGCCTCCAGGCTGCACACTGTCCACCAGACGGCGTGAGGTGAGCCAACGTCAAAAGCGTTGAGCCAGGACGAAATTCTCAAGGGGTGGCCGACGGGTCACCCCTTTTCTTTTGCGTTCAAGAAAATAGTGCTGGTGACTGATAACCTGTCTCAGAACCGGGCGAGGCTTTCCCAGTCTCATGAACAAGCCCTAACCCGCAGTGAGGAAAAGCATGAAGCGCATCTGGCGTATGGCAGGTGTTGGTTTGCTGGTGGTCAGCGTCGGCACGCAGGTAATCGCCGACGAGCGCGATAACTCACCGGGCCAGGGGCCGCGCCCACAGGGCGGTGGCCAGCATGAGCGGGGCCCGGAAGGCGCAGGTCGCCCGGACAATAACCCGCCGCGCCCGCAGGCCCCGCCGGTTGATCGCGGCGGCCACAATGGCGGCGGCCAATGGCAAGGGCGCCCGCCGGTCAATGAACCGGGGCGACCGCAGCCGCAGCCGTCCAATAACCTGCCGATCCAGGGCCGGCCCGATACCGTGCGCCAGACCCAGGAACCGCGCCAGGGTTACTACCGCGACATTCCCCGGCGCAATGATGACAACCGGCATTGGGAGGCGGGCGGCCCTGGCTCGCGGCCCGGCCCGCGTCCGGATGACCATCGCTGGCCAGGTCGCCCCGACGGTCATGGCAATGGCTGGGGCCCGGGCCCGCAATATCGCCCCGGTTACGTTGTCGACCGCTTCCCCGACCGCAACTACCGCGTGCCGTATCGCGGCCAGGACTACTTCTTTTCCGGTGGCTACTGGTACCGCCCGCAGGGGCCGCGCTACGTCGTAGTGGCGCCGCCCTATGGTATCCGCGTGCATTACTTGCCGGATTACGCGCGTGAAGTGTGGGTAGGGGGCTCGCTGTTGTTCCTTGCTGCCGGCGCCTACTACGCCTACGAACAGAGCACCCAACAATACGTGGTGGTGCAACCGCCGGCGCAAGTGCCGTCGCCCCCGCCGGCACCGCAAGGCAACGGCTATGATGTGGTTGCCTACCCTGCCAACGGCCAGTCACCGGCCCAGGTGCAGCAGGACGGTTACGACTGTTATCGCTGGGCGGCGCAGCAAAGCGGTTTCGATCCGCAGGCGGCTACCTACGCCCCCGACCCGGCGGTGGTGCAAACCTACCGCCAGGCCCAGGGCAACTGCCTGAGCAGTCGCGGCTATCAGGTGCAGTACTAGGTTTTATTGCCGGTGACCACTTCCCGCGGGTCGGCGTGCACCAGCACTTCGGCGCGTGGGTAAGCCTGGTGAATGGCGTCGGCGGCCTGGTCGCTGATGCTGTGGGCCACCGACAAGGTCAATTCCCCCGGCAACTCCAGGTGCAACTGCACAAACCAGTGGCTGCCCGAAATACGTGTGCGCAAGTCGTGGGCGCCCAGTACCCCGGGTACGCTACGGGCCAGTTCAAGCATGTGCTGGCTGACGTCCGGCGGTAACTCTTCATCCATCAACACGGCAAAGCTTTCCCGGGCAATCTGGATCGCACTCCACAAGATGTAGGCGGCGATGCCCAGGCCGAACCAGGCGTCCACCTGATTAAAGCCAAAACCGGCGAGCACCAAGGCCACCAGAATGCTGCCGTTGAGCATCAGGTCGGAGCGATAATGCAGCGAGTCGGCGCGCACCGCGTTGGAGCCGGTTTCGCGGATCACCCGATGTTGCAGCATCAACAACGCCACGGTCAGCACCAGTGAGAACACGATCACGCCGATGCTCAGCCAGGGCGCGCCCACCGGTTCCGGATGCTGCAGGCGTTGATAGGCCTGCAAGGCGATCAACACCGCGCTGCCACCGATAAACAGTGCCTGGGCCATCCCCGACAGCGACTCCGCCTTGCCATGACCGTAACGGTGGTCATCATCGGCGGGGCGCAGGGCGTAGTGCACCGCCAGCAGATTGAGCAGCGAGGTCACGCCATCGAGCAGCGAATCGGTCAACCCGGCGAGCATGGCCACCGAGCCACTGAACCACCAGGCGATGGCCTTGGTGACAATCAGCACACAGGCCACGCCCACCGAGGCGCGGGTGGCCAGGCGCAGAAGCCTGGCGTGTTCGGGACTGCTGGTCATGGGCTGTCCTTATGCGGCGGGCTGCAGGCCCAGGGACGCCAATTGGTGCACGCTGCCTTTGAACTGGATCAGGCGCGGGTCGTCCAGCGGCAAGGTGCGGCCGGTTTCCGTCTGGATGATGCTTTGCAGCTTGGCGTTATCGACCTTGCCGTCGGCGCCGATGGCTTCGTGCAGTTTTTCCGGCGCAACCTGGGCGGTCTTGCCCGGTTCGAAATAGATCGCGCCCGTGGCGAAGTCGACGCCGAACGCGATCAGGCCGGGGATCACGTAGAACAGCAAGCCGACCGCATCGAGCACGGCGATCGCCGGGTCGATCTTGCCGTTGATCTGACCGCGCCGGTCGGGGTAGAAAATCGAACCGCAGGCGGTGAGTTGGCTCAGCAGGGTGACGGCCAAGACACCGCCGATGACACGGGAAGCGATACGCATGAAAAAGTCTCCTGAATATATTAAGGGTGACTATAAGCCAGATGTGCCAGACGCCGATGCTCCCACACTCGATTGCATAGGTGTTTTTGAGACCCGCGTCAGCCTCCGGCCGTTCGCCGTTATACTCGCCGCTCTGCTTTGGAGCCAGTATGAATTCGTTGCCGATCGATGATGTTTTACCCGCCCTGCGTGACGCCTTGGCGATTCGCCACGAAGCCGTGCTGGAAGCGCCCCCCGGCGCCGGTAAAACCACCCGCGTGCCCCTGGCATTATTGAACGAGCCCTGGCTCGCCGGGCAAACCATCCTCATGCTCGAACCCCGGCGCCTGGCTGCGCGGGCCGCCGCCGAGCGGCTGGCCAGCGAGCTGGGTGAAAAGGTCGGTGAGACCGTTGGCTACCGCATCCGCCTCGACAGCAAAGTCGGCCCCAACACGCGTATCGAAGTGGTCACCGAAGGCATTCTCACCCGTCGCCTGCAGGACGACCCGGCGCTGGACGGCGTGGGCCTGTTGATCTTCGACGAATTCCACGAGCGCAGCCTCGACGCCGACCTGGCGCTGGCCCTGAGCCTCAACGGCCGCGAGCTGTTTCGTGACGAGCAGCCGCTGAAAATCCTGCTGATGTCCGCCACCCTCGAAGGCGAGCGCCTCGCCAGCCTGCTGGATGACGCCCCGATCCTGCGCAGCGAAGGGCGCATGTTCCCGGTGCAGATGCGCTGGGGCCGGCCCTACCAGTCCGGGGAATTTATCGAGCCACGGGTGGTGCAGACTATTCTCGAAGCCCTGCATGACGAGACCGGCAGCGTCCTGGTTTTTTTGCCGGGGCAGGCAGAGATTCGCCGGGTCAACCAGCAACTGGCCGACGCCCTGGGGGATCGCCCTGATGTGTTGTTATGCCCCCTGCATGGCGAGTTGGACCTCAACGCCCAGCGCGCCGCCATCGACCCGGCGCCGGCCGGCAGGCGCAAAGTGGTGCTGGCCACCAACATCGCCGAGACCAGCCTGACCATCAACGGCGTGCGCGTTGTCATCGACGCCGGGTTGGCGCGGGTGCCGCGTTTCGACCCGGGCAGCGGCATGACCCGCCTCGACACCCAGCGCATCTCCCGCGCCAGCGCCACCCAGCGCGCCGGTCGGGCAGGGCGGTTGGAGCCAGGCGTGTGTTATCGGTTGTGGTCCGAAGACCAGCATGACGGTCTGGCCGCGTATGGCAGCGCGGAAATACTCGCCGCCGACCTGGCCGGGCTGGCCTTGCAACTGGCCCGTTGGGGCGTGACGCCCAGCCAGTTGGTGTGGCTGGATGTGCCGCCCGCCGCCGCGTATGCCCAGGCCCAGGAGCTGCTGCAACGCCTCGGCGCATTGAACGAAGAAACCCTCACCGCCCATGGCCAGAAGATGGCCGAGTTGCCCGCCCACCCGCGTATCGCCCATCTGTTGTTGCGCGGGCAGGACCTCGGGCTGGCGGCGATGGCCTGCGACGTGGCGGCGCTGTTGGGCGAACGCGATATCTTGCGCGGTGGTGGTGCGGACTTGCACAGTCGCCTGGCGCTGATGTCCGGCGAAGAGCGCGCCCGTGGTACCCAGGGCGGGGTGCAACGGGCCAGGCAGTTGGCGCGCCAGTATCGCGGTTATTTACGAGGCAAGGCCAGCCAACCGGTGGCCGACCCCGACCACCCTCGCTGGCTCGGCGCCCTGCTGGCGCTGGCCTATCCGGACCGCGTCGCTCAACAGCGTCGCCCCGGGGGCGCCGAATACCGTTTGGCCAACGGCCGCGCGGCGCTGTTCGCCGAGGCCGACAGCCTGATGAAACAACCCTGGCTGGTGATTGCTGACCTGGGTAGCCGCCAGGGCCAGCGCGAAGAGCGCATCTACCTGGCGGCGGATTTTGATCCGGCGCTGTTGGACACAGTGCTGGCCGAGCAAGTGCGCAATGTCGACCAGCTGGATTGGGATGAACGCGAAGGCGTGCTGCGCGCCGAACGCCAGCGCAAGGTCGGTGAGCTGGTGCTCAGCCGAGAACCCCTGACCGGCCTCGACGAGTCCGCCCGCAGCCAGGCGCTGGTCAACCTGGTACGCCGCAAAGGCCTGGAGCTGCTGCCCTGGACCCCGGAACTGCGCCAATGGCAGGCCCGTGTGATGCTGCTGCGCCAACTGGACGCCGGCCACACCAGCGAATGGCCCGATATCAGCGACAAGGCCCTGCTCGCCAGCCTGGAGCACTGGCTGATGCCCTACCTGGGCAAAGTCTCGCGCCTGAGCCATTTTGCCAACCTGGATATTTCCAGCTACCTGCACAACCTGCTGCCCTGGCCACTGCCCCAGCGCCTGGATGAACTCGCGCCGCAGCATGTGAAAGTGCCGTCGGGCTCGTCGGTGCGCCTTGACTACAGCGAACAGCCGCCGATCCTGGCGGTGCGCTTGCAGGAGCTGTTCGGGCTGGCGGATACACCACGCATTGCCGGTGGGCGCCAAGTGGTCAAGCTGCACCTGCTGTCGCCGGCGCGGCGGCCGGTGCAGGTCACGCAGGACCTGGCCAACTTCTGGCGCAGTACCTATGCCGAGGTGAAGAAGGATTTAAAGGGGCGTTACCCCAAGCATTACTGGCCGGACGACCCCCTGGTGGCCGAAGCGACCGCCAGGATCAAACCCCGAAAATAGCCACAATGGAAATCCCCTGTGGGAGGTAATGCCGTTCAGTTAAGGCATTTTGTAGGAGCGAGCTTGCTCGCGAAAAACTCACAGGCGCCGCGTTCATTCAGGAAGCACGCGTTATCGTTGACGCTTTTCGCGAGCAAGCTCGCTCCTACAGAGCACGATATACGCTTAACTGAACGGCATTACCTGTGGGAGGGGGCTTGCCCCCGATAGCGGTGCATCAGTAACAGCTGTACTGACTGACACACTGCCATCGGGAGCAAGCCCCACATTTTATTGCGCGGCAGGCAGCAGGAAGCGGGCGATGACCGGCAAATGGTTGGAGATGCGCAAGGTGTCTTCCTGCCTGACCTTGGCCTCGACCCGCTTGATCCGCGCGCTGTAGAACAGGTAGTCGAGCGTCCGATCCGGCCCCTCAAGGCTTGGGTCATTGGGAAAGTGCGTCAGCCATTGCTTGCGGTCGATGCCGCTGGATTCACTGTTGCTCGGGATCATCGGGTATTTGTCCCACAACAGGTGCAACTCACTGTCCGGCGAATACTGGCCGCGTTTTTGCGCATCCAGGCGCAGGAATTGGCCCAGCGGCAGCAGATTGAAATCCCCGCCGATCAACCAGGGTGTGCCACGGCCTTCGAGTTTATCCAGTAACTTCACGGTGGCCTCCACTTGTTCCTGCACGGCGCTGCGCCCAGGCATGCCACCGTCCAGGCGTGTGTTGAGCACCGCCAGTTGCCCACCGTCGCTCAGCGGCAGGTACGTCAGCAACAAAGCGGGCTTGGGCTGGAACTGGCGGCTGATGAAGTTGGCATCCGCCGTGGGCAGTTGCAGGCGCTCGGCGTGTTCGATCTGGTAGCGGCTGAGGGTGGCCAGCTTGCGCCCGACGCTGCCGAAGATGGGCAGGCTGGGCACAAAGTCGGCTTTCCAGTCGAATGCCTGGGTGCTGCACGGGTAGAGGTCGACCAGCCGCTCCTGCAACAGCGCGAGTTGATCCTGGTAGTGGGAGGGCTTGGCGCCTTCGTCGATTTCCTGCAACAGCAGGATGTCGGGCTGTTCGTCGCGGATCACCCGCGCCACTTCGTCAAGGCTGAAGGCCATGTCCTCAACCGTGGGCCGTTCGTCCGGGCCGCTGCCGTCGGGGGTGTCGTACCAGAACACGTAGTTCTTGCCGGCCAGGTACTGCACGTTCCAGGTCATCACCTTGAGCGCCTGCCCCGGCAGCAGGGTCGGCGCACGCGGCGCCACGCAACTGACCGGCAGGGTCTCCTTGTCGGCCGGGCGCCAGGTCAGGCTGTAGATCAGTGCCGCCAACAGGCCTGCAATCAGTAGCAGGCTCAACACGGTGATGCGCAATAAACGGGTCATCGGCTCGGCTTATGTGCGTTTCAGAAGAGGCACGGAGCATATCACCGCGCGTCGGCGTCGCCACCGATCAACATGAATAAACGGAACAGCACCACACTGGTAAACAGTTGCAGGAAACTGTGGGCGCTGTCCATCAGCAGCCCCAGCAGCGGCGCGGGTTCGGGATACGCCGCCACGCTGGCGCCCTTGAGCAGCCACAGCGGCGTCATTACGCACAGCAGGCACACCAGGATGCGCCAGAAATGCCCACGGGTCAGGCGCAGGCTTTCCTTCATCGCTTCGAGCGCCGACATGCCGCGCAATACCAGCAAGTACTCGGCAAACGCCAGCACCACCATCAGCCACAGGCCCGGCAGGAAGTACAGCGACAGCCCGAGCAGAATCAGCAGTGTGCTCATGGCGGTCAACAGGGCGAAGCGCGGCCACATGGCCAGGGCCAGGGCCCACACATCCCGGGTACGTGGCGATTCACCGCGGGTGCGGGCGTCGAGGAACAGGATCAGAGCGCCGGTGTACAGCGGATACACCAGTAACCCCACCACCACGCTGTAACCGCTGAAGGCCTCCGGGCCCAGCATGTGGTCGAGCACCTGTTGTAACAGGGCTTCGAGGATCACCAGCGGCAGGCACAACTGGACGATGGCGCCCAGGTTGCGCAGGGTAAAGCGAAAGGAGTCGCGCAGCACGTCTAACGGATTCATCAGAGTCATCACAGGCCGAAAAGCAGGGACACACTTTAACCGATAGCCGGCCTGGGCAAGCAAACGTAAACCTTGAGTAAAGACCATTGAAACAATTGGTAACAGCCCCATAACTAGGACGTACCTTGCCTGATGTCAGGCGGGACCCTGATTTTTACCGGCAATCTAACGAGGTCGCCATGAACAGCGAAGAACAAACCCTGATCGATGGACTGTTTTCACGGTTGCAGCAAGCCGAGACGGACTCAGCCCCCCGCGACGCCCAGGCCGAAGCGCGGATCAAGGAACACATGACTCGCCAACCAGCCGCCGGCTACTACATCACCCAGTCGCTCCTGGTGCAGGAGCACGCGCTGCAAAGCCTGGATGCGCAGAACAAGCAGCAGGCCCAGCAGATCCAGCAATTGCAGGAAGAATTGCAGCGCGCCAAATCCGCGCAACCGGCCCCGGCCAGCGGCGGTGGTGGTGGCTTCCTGTCGAGCATCTTTGGCGGCGGTTCGCGCGAGGCGCAGCCTGCGCCGGGTAATTCGGGCGGCGGCTGGCGTGAACCGGCGCGGCCATCGTTCAACGCGCCGGCGCCGCAGCAGAGTTATCAACAGCCGTCACAACCGGCCGCCGTCGCGCCAGCCGGCAGCGGGTTCCTCGGTGGGGCCATGAAGACCGCTGCCGGCGTAGCCGGTGGTGTATTGCTCGCCGAGGGCATCAGCAGCCTGTTTCATCACAACCAGCAGCCGCAGGTGGTGGAAGAGATCATCGAACAACCGGCGCCGGCCAGTGATCAAGGTGGCTGGGGCAACGATGACCAGAAGTTCGCCGGGAATGACAGCTGGGGCAGCAACAACGCGGACAGCGTCGCCGACAGCGATTATGTCGACGATTCCTCCGCCTTTGGCGACGACGATTCCTTCGTCTGACCCGCTCGACCCGGGGCGCTGCGTCGCCCCGGTCTGATTTTTTCCCGGAAACCTCCCCATGGCTGGCATACTGGCAGCCTTTTCCGGGCGCTGGCGCCTGGCGGTCATTGAGGAAGTGCGGTGAAGAAAATTGCAGTGTTCGCCGATGTGCAAAACCTCTATTACACCGTTCGCCAGGCCTACGGCTGCCACTTCAACTACGCTGCGCTGTGGGCTGATATCAGCGCCCATGGGCAGATCGTCGAGGCCTACGCCTACGCCATCGACCGTGGCGACAGCAAACAGCAGCAGTTCCAGCAGATCCTGCGCAACCTGGGCTTTACGGTAAAACTCAAGCCTTACATCCAGCGCAGCGACGGTTCGGCCAAGGGCGACTGGGACGTGGGCATCACCCTCGACATCATGGACGCCGCCGACCATGTCGACGAAGTGGTGCTGGCCTCCGGCGACGGGGATTTCGACATGCTGCTCGAGCGCATCATCCACAAGCATGGCGTGCAAGCGGTGGCCTACGGCGTGCCGGGGCTGACGGCCAACTCGCTGATACGCGCGGCCAGCCGCTACGTACCGATCGAAGGCGCGTTGCTGCTCAAATAAGCGCGGCGGCTCAATACATTGTTGAACGGAGTTGGAACAGGTTTGGAACGTATAGCGGTCATCGACTTTGAAACCACCGGCATCACCCCAAGCAGCCACTGCCGGGCCACGGAAATTGGTGTGGTCATCCTTGAGCGCGGGCACATTGTCGACCGCTACCAGAGCCTGATGAATGCCGGCGTGCGCGTGCCCGGTTTCATCGAACAACTCACCGGCATCAGCAACGCCATGCTGCGCAACGCGCCACCGGCCGAGCGGGTGATGAATGAGGTCAATGAGTTCGTCGGCACCACGCCGCTGATGGCGCACAACGCCGCGTTCGACCAGAAGTTCTGGGACTTTGAACTGGGCCTGATCCGCCGCACCCGCCTGCAGAAATTTGCCTGCTCCCTGCTGCTGGCCCGCCGCCTCATGCCGGCGGCGCCCAATCACAAGCTCGGCACCCTCAACAGCTACGCCCAATTGCCCCACACCGGCCAGGCTCACCGGGCGCTGGCGGATGCCGAGATGGCCGCCAACCTGACGGCGCACCTGGCGCGGGAACTGCGCCAGACCCACGGCCTGCGCGAACTGTCCCACGACTTGCTGTGCACCTTGCAGAAAGTGCCGGCCGCGAAGATCAATGAGCACCTGAAGAAACATCGCGGGTTCTAAGGCCTGGCGCTGATCGTCCCCACGCTCCGCGTGGGAATGCATCTGGTGACGCTCCGCGTCACGACTTTAAGAGCGGACGCAGAGCGTCCAGGGCGGCATTCCCACGCAGAGCGTGGGAACGATCAAATGGGGGCGGGGGCAAGCCCCCTCCCACATTGGGTGATGCGTCGCCTATCGAGGTTGCGTGCACTCCAACGCCTGATCCACCACCCCCTTCGCCATCTCCACCAAATGCATCACCGCCCGCTGCGGCGCCTTCACCACCTCACCCGACGCGTGGGCCGTCTCCACCGCGCAATGCAGCAAATCCGCCGCATGGGCCAGGGCGTCTTCGAAGCTCAGGTTGTCATTCAGGATAAAAATGGGTGCATCCGGGGCGGATGCCTTGAGGTAGTAGTCGATGGCACGACGGTGGAGCAGGGCGTCTTCGCTGAGGAAATCGGGTTTAGACTTGGGTGGATCGGGGGTGACTTTGACCATGGTGAAACTCCTTGCTGGAAGAAGTCGACACCGTTCGCTTGCACGCGAATTAGGGTGGCAACTGTGCGTAGGTGTGCAAGACCGGGGCAAGGATCCAAACCCAGCAGGCCCGAAGGCCTCCCACGCACAGCCGCCATAACAGGCATATCGGCTGTAGGTTTATTTATGATCTTGCTTGCCGTCGGACTTGCACGTCCGGTCACCGAACATTCGATGACAGGGCGAGACTAGCCACCGAATCCGACGGAAACAAGGCCGTGGGATTCTCTCGGAAACGTCCCGCAAATGAAAGGGATCGGTCTTGCTGGCCACTGAAATGCACGTGTTTTGAGGCCACTTGCATGTGAGCGCTGAATGATCGGTAGGCCAAATCCGGCTGTGACCTAGAACCTTTCTGATTTTCCTCTTCACTCATGTATGGCGTCCCCCCATAGCGAAAAGGTTATCCAGCTATTCGTCGATATCATCGGTTTTATCGACCGAAGCCAGATGACGGAGCGCACCGACTTCATCCATGACGACCATCAGGCAGACAGTCGATCTGATCGTTGAGCGCTCAACGCCGCGATGATGTCAGGGAATAAACGCCATCACCGAGGCCGGTGACCCCGAGCCACCTTCAAGCGCCAATATCCCGATGACCAGCGTTGCCCCAGTGGCCGGTAGCCGGTCGAGCTGGGTCAGGCACTCCAGCACAATCCCGTTTTCGGCCAGTACCGCGTGATTGATGGCGAACGCGCTGCTTTGCCCATAATCCACGCCGTGGGTATCAATGCCCACGCCGGCAATCTGGCGATGCTCCAGCAAAAAGCCAATGGTTGCCTCGCCAATCCCTGGAAAGTGCGAGCCTTGCGCATCGTGGCCGAAAAAGGCGGTCGGGTCGTTCCAGAGGTGTTGCCACCCGGTGTACACCAGCACCACCGAACCCGCATCGATAGGGCCGTGTTGGTGTTCCCAGGCGTGGATATCCTGCGGGCTGACTTGGTAATCCGGATCGGCCGCGGCTTTACCGCGCACATTGATCACCACCGCCGGCCGCACCAGCGCTTCTGCCGAGTAACCCTCAATCCCCATCCCATCGGCATAAAAGCTGTTCGGCGCATTCATATGGGTGGCGCTGTGTTCGCCCATGCTGAAGCGGCGCAGGTAATAGCCGTCCCGCTCCAATGACGCAACGTCTTCGAACGCCACTGGCGGGTCGCCCGGCCACAGCGGGATGCTCGGGTTGATTGGATGGCTGAGACTGATGACCCGCTCAAATTGCAGTTGTTTAACCGCCATGTTTGCCATTCCCTTCCAATTGCCCCAGCGGCACCCGCCGCTCTATGGCGCTGGACAAAATAATCGACGTCTTGCTGAACCCGAACTTCGCCACCCGATTAATTAGGTCTTCCAGCTCCGGCATGGTGCCCACTGCTGCTTGCATGATCACGCACGGATCACCGGTGACCCGATGGCATTCGGTCAGCTCGGGAATTTGCGCCAGGGCGTCGTAAACTTTTTGGCTGCCGTGATTGGTCAGCCGCAATTCAATCACGCATTGAATCGGCAGGCCGACTTTGGACAAGTCGACCTTGGCCTGGTAACCGGTAATCACCCCGCTGGCCTCCAGCTTGGCCACGCGCTCGGCCACGGCGGGGGCGGAGAGGTTCACCGTGCGGGCCAGTTGGGCGTAGGAAGCGCGGCCGTCTTCGAGCAGGGCGCTGAGGAGCATGCGGTCATATTTGTCCATGATAAGGCTCCGGTTGCGCGTGGCTTTCGAAAGCATGGGTTATAGCCTTCATAACCATGCTTTGAAAAGTGTATGGGCGCTTTAAACAGGTTTTGTAACTTATGTTTATGCGCCTTCGTTTCTAGAATAAGCCTCCCAACTCCTGCCATAGAGCCGCCCCATGCCTGGCCCACGTCGTTTTCCCTTACCGTTGATCGCCGCCTTTTTTGCGTTGTATGTGATCTGGGGTTCCACTTACCTGGTGATTCGCATCGGCGTGGAGTATTGGCCACCGCTGCTGCTGGCGGGGATTCGGTTTTGCACCGCGGGCGCGTTGATGTACGCCTATCTGCGGTGGCGCGGGGTGCCGGCGCCGACGTGGCCGCAGTGGAAGGCGGCCGGGATGATCGGCATTTTGCTGCTCACCGTAGGCAATGGCGGCGTCAGCGTGGCGGAACATATGGGCGTGTCGTCCGGTGTAGCCGCATTGGCGGTGGCGACCGTGCCGTTGTTCACCCTGCTGTGTGGTTTTTTCTGGGGCGCGCGTAATACGCGGCTGGAATGGGCCGGGGTGATTCTGGGGATCATCGGTATTGCGATGCTCAACATGGGCAGCACCCTGCAATCGAGCCCACTGGGGGCGGTGTTGCTGTTGATGGCGGCGGCTTCCTGGGCCTTCGGCTCGGTGTGGAGTCGCCACTTGCCGCTGCCCCAGGGCGCCATGGCCAGTGCCGCGGAAATGCTGGTGGCCGGCGTGGCGCTGCTGATCGTCAGCACACTGTCCGGCGAGCACCTGCAGGCCATGCCGCCGCTGGAAGGCTGGCTGGCCCTGGCCTACTTGACGGTGTTTGGTTCGATCATCGCGTTCAACGCCTACATGTACCTGCTCAAGCACGTGCGCCCGGCGGCGGCGACCAGCTATGCCTATGTGAACCCGGCGGTGGCGGTGTTGCTGGGGATTGTGTTCGTCGGCGAGAGCATCGGTGTGGAAGAGGCCCTGGCAATGCTGGTGATCATCAGCGCCGTGCTGTTGATCAGCCTGCCCCAATGGCGCAAGCCGAAACCGGAAATAAGGTAAACTGCCGCGCATTACGCCCTTGCGCTGAATTTTTCCTACGGTAAACACATGACTTTCGCCACCCTTGGCCTGATCGAACCCTTGCTGCGCGCCCTTGAGACGCTTGGCTACCAGACCCCGACGCCGGTGCAGGCGCAAGCCATTCCGGCGGTGCTGGCCGGTCGCGACCTGATGGCCGCCGCCCAGACCGGCACCGGCAAGACCGCCGGCTTTGCCTTGCCGCTGCTGCAACTGCTGACGATGGAAGGGCCGAAAGTCGCCGCCAACTCGGCGCGTGCGCTGATCCTGTGCCCCACTCGCGAGCTGGCCGAGCAGGTTCACGCCAGCGTCGCCGAATACGCCCAGCACCTGCCGCTGACCACGTATGCGGTGTACGGCGGCGTGAGCATCAACCCGCAGATGATGAAGCTGCGCAAGGGTGTCGACATCCTGGTCGCCACCCCTGGCCGCCTGATCGACCTGTTCCGCCAGAACGCGCTGAAACTCAATCAGCTGCAAACCCTGGTGCTGGATGAAGCCGACCGCATGCTCGACCTGGGCTTCTCCGAAGAACTGGCAAACATCTACCGCATGCTGCCGAAGAAACGCCAGACCCTGCTGTTCTCCGCCACGTTCTCCGATGACATCCGCCTGCTCGCCGGGCAGATGCTCAATGACCCGCTGAGTATCGAAGTCAGCCCGCGCAACGTCGCCGCCAACACCGTGCAGCAGTGGGTGGTGCCGGTGGATAAAAAGCGCAAGCCGGAACTGTTCGTGCACCTGATGCGCAAGGGCCGCTGGAAGCAGGTGCTGGTATTCGCCAAGACGCGTAACGGCGTGGACGCGCTGGTGGACAAGTTGCAGGGCCTGGGCATCAATGCCGACGGTATCCATGGCGACAAACCCCAGGCGACCCGCCAACGCGCACTGGACCGCTTCAAGGCCAGCGAAGTGCAGATCCTGGTGGCCACCGACGTGGCGGCCCGTGGCCTGGACATCGAAGACCTGCCGCTGGTGGTCAACTTCGACTTGCCGATCGTCGCCGAAGACTACATCCACCGTATCGGCCGTACCGGCCGTGCGGGCAACACCGGCGAGGCGATTTCGCTGGTGTGTGCCGATGAAGTGAACATGCTCTCGGCGATCGAGATGCTTACGCGCCAGACCCTGACCCGCAAGATGGAGCCGGATTTCGTACCCGAGCACCGCGTGCCGGATACCGATGCCAGTGGGCAGGTGGTGAAGAAGCCGAAAAAGCCGAAGAAGCCCAAGACATCGGGCGGCGGCGGTAAGCGCAATTTGGGTAAATGGGTGGACAGTGGTGACGCGGCGCCGGTGGAGCCGTCGATCAAGCCGGTGCGCAAGGTGCCGGTGTTTAATACCGGGCCGCGTAAGAAGAAGTGATTTTGCGGTGGGGCTGATGGCCTCATCGGGGGCAAGCCCCCTCCCACATGTTTGAATTGTGAATACCGTCAAGTGTGGGAGGGGGCTTGCCCCCGATGGCGGCCTTGAATCCGCCAAACCTCTCAGCGCCTAAGCCATTCCAACAGCCCAAGCCCAGCCGCCCTGCCACTGGCAAAACACCCCGTCAGCAGATACCCCCCGGTCGGCGCCTCCCAATCCAGCATTTCCCCCGCACAAAACACCCCAGGCAATTGCTTGAGCATCAGCCGCTCATCCAGCGCTTCAAACGGCACACCCCCTGCGGTGCTGATGGCTTCGTCGATGGGCCGCGTCTTGACCAATGTCAGCGGCAACGCCTTGATCTCTACCGCCAACTGCGCCGGATCATTGAAATGTTCAGCCGGCGCCAGCTCGCGCAACAGCGCCGCCTTGACCCCATCCAACCCCAACTGACTGTGCAAATGCTTGCTCATCGAGCGCGAACCACGTGGCTTTGCCAGCGCAGCCTGAACCTTGTCCAGCGGCTTGCTCGGCAGCAGATCGATATGCACAGTGGCGGCGCCGTCACGGTTGATCGCCTCGCGAATCGGCGCCGACAGCGCATAGATCAGGCTGCCTTCGATACCAGTGGCCGTCACCACGCATTCCCCCAGGCGAGGCTTATCGTCCCCCAGTCCAATGGCGACGTTTTTCAACGGCGCTCCGGCGAATTTGCTGACCATCAACTCGCTCCAGGCGGACACTTCGAACCCGCAGTTGCTCGGTTGCAGGCGCACGTAAGGCACGCCTTGGCCTTCCAGCAGATTCAGCCAGGCCCCATCGGAGCCCAGGCGGGACCAACTGCCGCCACCCAGGGCCAGCAGCACGGCATCGCTGTGGACAACTTTTTCGCCTTCGGGGCTGTGGATAAGCAGCTCACCCTCGGCATTCCAGCCCACCCAGCGATGTCGGGTGTGGATAACCACGCCTTGTTCGCGCAGGCGCTTGAGCCAGGCACGCAGCAGCGGCGCGGCTTTCATGTCCGTAGGAAATACGCGGCCTGAGGTGCCGACAAAGGTTTGAATGCCCAAGCCGTGGATCCACTCGCATAACGCCTCGGCCCCGAAGCTGCGCAGCAACGGTGCCATGTGCGGCGCGCGTTCGGCATAGCGCGCAAGGAACGCCGGGTAGGCTTCGGAGTGGGTGATGTTCATGCCGCCCACGCCGGCCAACAGGAACTTGCGCCCCACCGACGGCATGCCGTCGTACAGCGCCACCCGCACGCCCGCCTGGCTCAAGACTTCGGCGGCCATCAGCCCGGCAGGGCCGCCGCCGATAATGGAGACAGAGGGGGGAGAAGACTGAGGCATGGGCAAGGCTACGGTGGTGTGAATAGGCCGAGCATTCTACCCGACGGCGGCACGGCTGCCTGATCAAAAAATGTACAGTTTCCTACACGCCATACGGTTACTTGCTTGCAGGCCGTTACGCTCAAGTTATCCACAGGTGGTTCCACAGGCATTGTGGGTAACGCCCACACTTCAATGACAACCTGATGACGTCCACACCCGCTGCGCACTGTGATGCAGGATGCCGTGGCGGCGGGCCAGGGCAGGGCGGTCCTTGCTGTAGCCGCCACCGATCACGCCCATCACTGGAATATCGCGGCCCAGGCAATGACGCATCACGCTTTCATCGCGCGCGGCAACGCCGGCATCTGTCAGCTTGAGGTAACCGAGGGCGTCGTCCTTGTGTACGTCCACACCCGCGTCGTACAGCACCAGGTCAGGCTGGTACAGCGGCAGCAGGTAATTGAGCGCGTCATCGACCACCTTGAGGTAGTCGTCGTCGCCCATGCCCATCGGTAACGGAATGTCCCAGTCGCTCTGGGCCTTGCGCGCCGGAAAGTTCTTTTCGCAGTGCAGCGATACGGTGATGGCGTCCGGCGTGTCATGCAGGATACGCGCGGTGCCGTCGCCCTGGTGCACGTCGCAATCGAAGATCAGCACCCGATTGACCCGGCCGCCGGCCAGCAGGTAATGGCTGATCACCGCCAGGTCATTAAAGATGCAAAAGCCCGCCGGATAATCGTAGTGGGCGTGATGGGTGCCGCCGGCGAGATGGCAGGCCAGGCCGTGTTCCAGCGCCTGCTCCGCCGCCAGGATCGAGCCGCCCACCGCGCGCACGGTGCGGCGCGCCAGGGCCTCGCTCCACGGCAGGCCGAGGCGCCGTTGGTCCTCGCGAGACAACTCGCCGCTCATATAGCGTTCGATATACCCGGTGTCATGGGCCAGGCCCAGAATCTCCCCCGGGCACAGTTGCGGGCGCAGCAACTGGCTGTCCTCGGTCAGGCCGCTGTCCACCAGGTGGTCGCGCAACAGGCGAAACTTGTCCATGGGGAACCGGTGGTCCGCCGGGAACTCGGGGCTGTAGTCATCGTGGTAGATCAATGGCAAGGGCATGGGATTTTCTGACGGGAATCTGCGTCGGATCTTACCAGCGCTGTACACTCACGCACATGGCAAGGGAGGGGGAACCATGGAGCCGATACTGGAATTGGAAAGTGCACGCCTGGTCATGCGCCCATGGCGTGACAGCGACCTGCAGGCGTTCGCGCAGATGTGCAACGACCCGCAGGTGATGCGCTATTTCCCGGCCAGGTTGAGCCACCTGGAAAGCGCCGCACTGATTGGGCGGATTCGCGGCCATTTTGCCGAATATGGTTTTGGCTTCTGGGCTTTGCAGCGCAAGGACACCGGCGAATTCATCGGCCTGACCGGGCTGCAGAACGTCAGTTTTGAAGCGGGCTTCACCCCGGCGGTGGAAATCGGCTGGCGCCTGGCCCGCGAACATTGGGGCCTGGGTTACGCCAGCGAGGCGGCCTGGACCGCATTGCGTTGTGGTTTTGATCGCCTGAGCCTGGATGAAATCGTCGCCTTCACCACCGAAGCCAATTTGCCTTCACAAAAAGTCATGCAGGCCATCGGTATGCATTACGATCCGCAGGCAGATTTTCAACACCCCAAAGTCGCAGCCGATGACCCGCTGCGCCCACATGTTTTGTACCGCATCACCCGCGCCCAATGGTTGGACACGCTGCACGGGTAGGCGCGAGCTTGCTCGCGAAGAACGCAAGTGCGCCGTGGAGTATCAGGAACCCCGCGTCACCATTGACGACCTTCGCGAGCAAGCTCGCTCCTACAGGTGAAGGTAGATGCTGTTTTGCTCTGAGGAGAGTGTGAATGAGCCAAGTATTGGAAGATCTGGTGGACTTGCTGACCCTGGAGCCGATCGAGGAAAACCTCTTTCGCGGCCGCAGCCAGGACCTGGGTTTTCGCCAACTGTTCGGTGGCCAAGTGCTCGGCCAGTCGCTGTCGGCGGCCAGCCAGACGGTAGAAGAAGCGCGTCACGTCCATTCCCTGCACGGGTATTTCCTGCGCCCGGGGGACGCGGCATTGCCGGTGGTGTATTCGGTGGACCGCGTGCGCGATGGCGGCAGTTTCAGTACGCGCCGCGTCACCGCGATTCAGAAGGGCCATCCGATTTTCACCTGCACGACCTCGTTCCAGTACGACGAAGAAGGCTTCGAGCACCAGACCACCATGCCCGTGGTGGTCGGCCCGGAGAACCTGCCCTCGGAGCTGGAACTGACTCAGCAGCGCGCGCACCTGATCCCCGAGCACATGCGTGACAAGCTGCTGTGCCCCAAGCCTATCGAAGTGCGCCCGGTCACCGAAAAAGACCCGTTCAACCCGCAGCCGTCCGACCCGGTCAAGTACGTGTGGTTTCGCGCCGATGGCGCCCTGGCCGATGCGCCGGCATTGCATAAATACCTGCTGGCCTACGCTTCGGACTTCGGCCTGCTGACCACCTCGCTGCTGCCCCACGGCAAAACCGTGTGGCAGAAAGACATGCAGGTCGCCAGCCTCGACCACGCGCTGTGGTTTCACGCCGACCTGCGCGCTGATGACTGGTTGCTGTACGCCATGGACAGCCCCTGGGCCGGCAACTCCCGTGGGTTTTCCCGCGGCAGCGTGTACAACCGCGCCGGGCAACTGGTGGCCTCGGTGACCCAGGAAGGCTTGATTCGCCATCGCAAGGACTGGGCATGAGCCTGGCCGACGTCCGGCATTGGGTGTTCGACATGGATGGCACCCTCACGGTGGCGGTGCATGATTTCGCGGCCATCCGGGTGGCCCTGGAGATTCCCGCCGAAGACGACATCCTTACTCACCTTGCCGCATTGCCGGCGGATATCGCGGCGGCCAAACATGCCTGGCTGCTGGAGCACGAGCGCGAGCTGGCGCTGGGCTCGGTGGCGGCGCAAGGTGCGGTTGAACTGGTGCGCGAGCTGGCCGCACGCGGTTATCGCCTGGGGATTCTGACGCGCAATGCCCAAGAGCTGGCGCATATCACCCTGGAGGCGATCGGCCTGGCGGACTGCTTTGCCAAGGAGGATGTGCTGGGGCGTGAGGACGCGCCGCCCAAGCCTGACCCGGGTGGCTTGTTGAAACTGGCGGCGGCCTGGAGCGTGGCCCCCGGCGAGATGGTGATGGTGGGGGATTATCGTTTTGACCTGGACTGTGGCCGGGCAGCGGGCACCAGGACCGTGTTGGTAAACCTGCCGGAGAACCCGTGGCCTGAGTTGGCGGATTGGCATGCCGAGGACTGTGCGGCGCTGCGCCAGATGATCCAGCCCAGGCAATAGCGATCAACTGTGGGAGGGGGCTTGCCCCCGATAGCGGTCTTTCAGCTAAGCATGTGCTGGCTGACCCACCGCCATCGGGGGCAAGCCCCCTCCCACATGTTTGATCCGGTTTCTTCAGTGATTATTGTGGGAACAACACTTTCTGTCCCGTCGTTATTGCGCCAGATGATCCAGCCCAGGCGATAGAGATCAACTGTGGGAGGGGGCTTGCCCCCGATAGCGGTCTTTCAGCTAAACAGGTGCTGGCTGACCCACCGCCATCGGGGGCAAGCCCCCTCTCACATGTTTGATCCGGTTTCTTCAGTTATTGTGGGGACAACACTTTCTGTCCGCGTCGTTATTGCGCCAAATGATCCAGCCCAGGCAATAGCGATCAACTGTGGGAGGGGGCTTGCCCCCGATAGCGGTCTTTCAGCTAAGCATGTGCTGGCTGACACACCGCCATCGGGGGCAAGCCCCCTCCCACATGTTGATCCGGGTTCCTCAGTGATTATTGTGGAAACAACACCTTTTGCCCCTGCGGCGAGGTAAACATCTTGTCCCCGTCATGCCCAACCCCTGGCACTTCCACCAGCCTGTGACCCAGCTGCGGATGTCGCTGCTTGAGGTAGTCAACATAGTTGTGCCCGCGAATCAGCCGATACGCGCCCTGGGTTTCGGCTTCGCAGCTTTTATCCAGCGCAGGGTGGTTGGGGTCGGTGTCCTGCTGGCCCAGCAGGTAGGTGATGTCGCGCGACACGTAGACTTGCTCCAGTTGCTGGGCACCCTGGTGGCCGACGTAATTCGGCAGGTTTTGCATGCCATATTTCCAGTCGTTGAAACCTGGGCAACTGGCCGCGTCGAACGGCACCGGCCGCTGCGGGCTGAAGTAGGCGTAGGACGATGGGTTGGCGACCACGTACCGCAGGCTGATGCCTTCGGTTTGCAGCAAGGGGTGATCGTGGCCGGTGAGGGCGAAGCGTTGTACCACCTGGCCACCACCTGAATGCCCGGCGATGACGATTTCTTTCAGCGCCGGGAACAGCGTGCGGTTGCCCAGGTGCTTGATGATCTGGTCGAGGGCGGCGTAGGAACTGATATGGCCGGGGCCCGTCGAGGGGTCGCCGGCCATCCAGTCGTTACCCTTCCACTGCAATACCTGATCGCCCAGTTGGTTACGCTTCACATCCGACTGATTGAGAAACTGCGGCGCGATCACCAGCGTATTGCCGCCAACCCCGGCATGCTCGGCGGCGTCGATGCCGCTTTGCAGGTAGGTCTGCGCATTGCGCAGGCGGCCATGCACGATGATCAGCGCACGCGTGACCTTGGGCAACGGCTGGCGCCAATCCTGGCTCAAGCCGAGGCTGAGGTCGCCGGCTTCCAGATGAAAACGATCGGGGCTGACCACCTTGACGCCGTGTTCGGCCGCGAGGGTGCAACAGGACACCAACACACCCAGCAGCAACCCCAATCGTTTATTCATTTAGAGACTCTTGGCATTAAAGGTATCGCACTGGGCAATCTGCCCCTGGGCGAAGCCGGTCTTGAACCAGCGTACGCGCTGGGCCGAAGTACCGTGGGTAAACGAGTCCGGCATCACGCGCCCCTGACCCTGTTGCTGCAGGCGGTCATCGCCGATGGCATTGGCGGCGTTCAGGGCTTCTTCGATATCGCCGGGCTCCAGCCAGTTCAGGCGTTTTTGTGCGCGGTTGGCCCACACGCCGGCAAAGCAGTCGGCCTGCAGTTCCTGGCGTACCAGCAGGCCACCGTCGCCTTGCATGGGGCGACCTTGCTCGCGCGCAGCCTGGATCTTCGACGAAATACCGAGCAGCGTTTGCACGTGATGCCCGACTTCGTGGGCAATCACATAGGCCTGGGCGAAATCGCCGGCGGCCTGGAAGCGTTGCGACATTTCCCGGAAGAAATCCAGGTCCAGGTAGACCTGCTGATCCGCCGGGCAATAGAACGGGCCGCTGGCCGAGGTGGCGCCACCGCAGGCGGAGTGCACGCGGCCACGGAACAGGATCAGTTTCGGGTTCTTGTAGGCCAGGCCGTTTTCCTGGAATACCTGGCCCCAGGTGTCTTCGGTATCGCCCAGCACGGCGCGCACGAAGTCGGCCTGCTCATCGTTGGCCGGCGGCGCCTGGCGCGACTGTGGCTGCGTGCTGACCGACGGCGCCTGCTCCATCTGGCCGGTCAACTGGCCGAGGATCTGCATCGGGTCCTGGCCGGTGAGCCAGCCGATGCCGACGATCAGAACGATAGCGGTCAGGCTCAGGCCCTTGCCGCCACCGAAGCGCATACCACCGCCACCGCCGCCGCTGTCATCGCGGGCATCGACCACGTTGTCGCTGCGTCGGCCTTTTTTCCATAGCATGGGGCAATCCTCTTGTTAACGGTCCGGCAAAAATATGGAGGGAGTATGGTCGTAGTCAGCGGCAATAGCCTTCGCCGGCAGCCACAATCAGGCAGTCTTTTTTATCTGCCAGCCACTTCAGGCCCGTGGCGGCACCGTCCCCGGCGCGCAGCACCTGGGGGCCGTCGGGGCGAGTGAAGGCGATGCCTTCGTCGGTTGCCTGGCCCTTGAACGTGCCGGAAGCATCGGCATCCAGGCCATATTGCATGGTCAGGATGTAGTGGCCGCGGCCGATGCTGTCATCCTTGGCGATGTTCAGGTTCAAGCCTTCGACGCCGATCCACTTGCCCACCCATTTATCGGTTGGCGGGGTCTCGGGCACCAGGGTTGCTTGCACGGAGGCGGGTGCAGGCTTTGGCGCTTCCTTGGGGGCCTTGTCGCAGGCAGAGAGCAGGGCGAGGGCAGACAGCGCAAACAGGATTTTTTTCATATCGGCATGGCCTTGATTAAAAAGTGTGCAACGCCGGAGCGTGCGTGCAGCGTTGGACTCAAATCCACTGATTTAGTGCGCTGTTCGCCCGGTGTTTGGTTATGCTCTTGGGGCAGACACAGGCCCGGCTGCTAGATTACTAGGTTGAGTGCTATCGCGTTCCGCTCGCCATACAAGAGAAATCAATGACTGTCAGTACCCCGCTTTCCGGCGTCAACCATCCCTTCAAAGGCATCCTGCTGATTGTGCTGGCGACGTTTCTGTTCTCCAGCCATGACGCCTTGTCCAAATACCTGGCCGGGTTCTACCCGATCGTGATGGTGGTGTGGGCGCGTTACATGGTGCACACCTTGTTGATGGCGGGGATTTTCCTGCCCCAATCGGGCCTGCGCGTGCTGCGCAGCAAACGCCCGGGCATGCAGGTGGTACGGGCGTTGTGCCTGTTGGGCACCAGCCTGTTCTTCACCACGGCGCTGCATTACATCCCGTTGGCCGAAGCCACGGCGGTGAACTTCCTCGCGCCAATCCTGGTGACGGCGCTCTCGGTGCCCTTGCTCGGCGAGCACGTCACACGTGGCCAATGGCTGGCGGTGATCTGCGGGTTTGTCGGCGTGGTGATCATCATCCATCCGGGCGGTGAGTTGTTCACACCGGCGGTGCTGTTGCCGCTGTGCTCGGCGCTGTTCTTCTGTTTCTACCAATTGCTCACGCGCATTCTCAGCCAATACGACAGCCCCACCACCAGCAATTTTTTCGCCGGCCTGTGCAACACCTTGGTGATGAGTGCGATGGTGCCGTTCTTCTGGCAGGTGCCCACCCTGTGGCATGGCGTGATGATGCTGGCGCTGGGCACCTGCGGGATGACCGCGCATTTGATGCTCACCCAGGCGTTCCGCTTCGCGGCGCCGGCCTTGCTGGCGCCGTTCGGCTATTGCCAGATCGTGTTTGCGGGTTTGTTGGGCTGGCTGGTGTTCAGCCATACCCCCGACATGACCACCGTGGTCGGTATCGGGGTGATCTGCATGAGCGGGTTGGCCGCTGCCTGGCAGCAGCGGCGACGTTGATTACAGGTCGACCTTCGGAATCTTGCGCGGCGCCATGAAGTACATCCAGGTCAGCGCAATGAAATACATCGCCGGGATCAGGGTGAACAACACGGTGTAGTTGTTGTTGGTCACGGTGAGGATGTGGCCGACGATCTGGGTCATGAACATGCCGCCGATGGCCGCGCACATGCCGCCGAAACCGAACACCGTGCTCATCATGTGCTTGGGCGTGTAGTCCATCACCAGGCTCCAGATGTTGGCGGTCCAGGCCTGGTGCGCGCCGATGGCCAGGGAGATGGCGAACACCGCGACCCACAACTGGCTGGAGCCGGCCGCCATGATCACGCCGACGATGCAGCAGGCGAACAACAGCATCGACAGCAGCCGCGCCTTGATCGAGTTCATCCCGCGCCCGATCAGGAACGAGGACAGGATGCCGCCGCCCACACTGCCGAAGTCGGCGGTGAGGTAGATGATGATCAGCGGAATGCCCATCTGCGTCACGTTGATGCCCAGGTTGTATTGCTGGTTCAGGAACGGCGGCAGCCAATACAGGTAGAACCAGAACACCGGCGCGGTCAGTGCGTAGGCGATGGCAAAGGCCCAGGTGCCGCGCATGCGCAGGATGCGGCTGAACGGTACGCCAGGTTGTTCCGGCTCGGCGTGCTGTTGCACGTAGTCCAATTCGGATTGTTTGACGGTCGGGTGCTCTTCCGGGTTGTAATACTTCAGCCCCCAGAACACCAGCCAGATCAAGCCCAGCGAAGCCATGCACAGGAACGCCGCCTGCCAGCCCCACACGTGCAGGATCAACGGCAGCAGCATGGGCGTCATCATGGCGCCGACGTTGGTACCGGCGTTGAAAATGCCTGTAGCCACTGCGCGCTCACCGGCGGGGAACCAAAGGCGCGTGGTTTTCACACAGGCAGGGTAGTTGGCCGCTTCGGTCAGCCCGAGGATAAACCGGCAGACCATGAACCCGACGGCCGAGGTCGCCAGGCCGTGGGCACCGGTGGCCAGGCTCCACAGCAGCACGGCGCAGAAAAACACGCGCTTGACGCCCACCCGGTCGATCAACCGGCCCTGCAGCACAAAGCCGATGGCGTAGCCGACCTGGAACCAGAAGTTGATGTTGGCGTAGTCCATCGCCGTCCAGCTCATTTCCTTGGCCAGAATCGGTTGCATCACCCCCAGGGCGGCGCGGTCGATGTAGTTGAGGGTGGTGGCGAAGAACACCAGGGCCAACATGCCCCAGCGGGTTTTACCCACGGCCAGGGCGCCGCGGATCTTGTCGCCGATGCCGGCGTGCGGGGTGCCGGGGCGCGTGGCCAGGGCGGGATTTTGCAGAGGCATGAGGTCGTACCCGTTTTTGAAATTTTTATGGTGAGATCTGGGTCTTAGTGCAAGGTCGATGGTGCGCAGTGGTTAAAAAGTCGTCAATTCGCCAAAGGGGCATAGTGTTCGATAATCGCACCAAAAACTAACCGGTTCGTACATTTTAATTGCCGCGTGTAGGCTGGGGGCGAATAATTTGCCATAAACAACAATTGCCGGGAGTGACCCATGCAACGTTCCATCGCTACCGTGTCGTTGAGCGGCACCCTGCCGGAAAAGCTCGAAGCCATTGCCGCCGCCGGGTTTGATGGCGTTGAGATTTTCGAGAACGACCTATTGTATTACGACGGCAGCCCGCGCGAAGTTAGACAGATGTGCGCTGACCTCGGTATTGCCATCACCCTGTTCCAGCCGTTCCGCGACTTTGAAGGCTGCCGCCGTGACCGCCTGGCCCGTAACCTGGAACGCGCCGAGCGCAAGTTCGACCTGATGCAGGAGCTGGGCACCGACCTGGTGCTGGTGTGCAGCAACGCCTCGGCCGATTGCGTGGGCGATGAACGCATCCTGCTCGACGACCTCAGTCTGCTGGCCGAACACGCGGGCCGCCGTGGCTTGAGAATCGGCTACGAAGCGCTGGCCTGGGGCAAGCATGTGAACACCTGGCAACAGGTTTGGAACCTGGTGCGCCAGGTGAATCACCCAAGCCTGGGCGTGCTGCTCGATAGTTTTCACACCTTGTCCCTCAAGGGCGATCCGAGTGCCATCGCCGAGATCCCCGGCGACAAAATTTTCTTCGTACAAATGGCCGACGCGCCGATCCTGGCCATGGATGTGCTCGAGTGGAGCCGACATTTCCGCTGCTTCCCCGGCCAGGGCGAATTCGACCTGGCAGGTTTTCTTGCGCCGATCATCCAGAGTGGCTACACCGGGCCGTTGTCCCTGGAGATTTTCAATGACGGCTTTCGCGCCGCACCGACGCGGGCCAACGCGGCGGATGGTTTGCGCTCGTTGCTGTACCTGGAAGAGAAAACCCGTCAGCGCCTGGCAGCACAACAACCTGCCGCGCCCGTGGATATCCTGTTTGAGACGCCGGCGGCCAGCGAATACGACGGCATCGAATTCCTTGAATTTGCCGTCGATGAAAGCCTTGGCGCCAAGCTTACGCACTGGTTGGAGCGCCTGGGCTTCGCCAAGGCCGGTCAGCATCGCTCCAAGAATGTGAGCCTGTTGCGCCAGGGCGATATCAACCTGATCCTCAATTGCGAGCCCTATTCCTTTGCCCACAACTTTTTCGAGGCCCATGGGCCGTCGTTGTGTGCGATGGCGATGCGGGTCAAAGACAGTGCCAAGGCATTGGAGCGAGCGGTGGCCTACAAGGGCCAGCCCTATCGCGGACTGGTTGGGCCCAACGAACTGGAACTGGCCGCCGTGCGTGCGCCGGATGGCAGCCTGATCTACCTGGTGGACCAAAGCGAAGGCGGGCTCTACGACACCGATTTCAACCTGCAGCCTGCGACTGCCGCCAGCGGTGGCTTGCTGCGCATCGACCACATGGCCATGGCCCTGCCGGCCGACAGCCTCGACAGCTGGGTGCTGTTCTACAAGAGCCTGCTGGATTTTGAAGCCGACGACGAAGTGGTGCTGCCCGACCCCTACGGCCTGGTCAAAAGCCGCGCATTGCGCAGCCGCTGCAGTTCGATCCGCCTGCCGCTGAATATTTCCGAGAACCGCAATACTGCCATTTCCCACGCGCTATCGAGCTATCGCGGCTCGGGCGTGCACCACATTGCCTTCGATTGCGCGGATATTTTCGCCGAAGTGCGCCGGGCCAAGGAGGCCGGGGTGCCGTTGTTGGACATCCCGCTCAATTACTACGACGACCTGGCCGCGCGCTTTGATTTCGACGATGAGTTTCTCAGCGAACTGGCGTACTACAACGTGCTGTACGACCGTGACGCCCAGGGCGGTGAGCTGTTTCACGTCTACACCGAAGCCTTCGAGGGCCGGTTTTTCTTTGAGATCATCCAGCGCAAGAACGGCTATGCCGGCTATGGCGCGGCCAACGTGGCCGTGCGTCTGGCGGCAATGGCCAAGTCGCGCAGCGGTGCGGTGCGCCAGGCACGTTTATAACGGCGGTTGGGGTGCTTCCTTCGGGGAGCGCCTCGGCCCATAATCGGGCCTGCATAAAAACGCCGTGAGCGCACCATGACCCTGACTCCCGACCTCTCTGCCGTGTCAGATGCACCGCGCAAGAGTCGCAAGAACAATCCGGAAAAGACCCGCGAGAATATTCTCCAGGAAGCCGTTGTCGAGTTTGTTCAGCAAGGCCTGTCCGGCGCCCGCGTGGACGCCATTGCCGAGCGCACCCACACCTCCAAGCGCATGATCTATTACTACTTCGGCAGCAAGGAGCAGCTCTACGTCGAGGTGCTGGAGAAGCTCTACGGCGACATCCGCAACACCGAAACCCGCATGAACCTCACGGCCCTGGAACCGCGCGAAGCGATTCGCCGGCTGGTGGAGTTCACCTTCGACCACCATGACCAGAACGTGGATTTCGTGCGCATTGTCAGCATCGAAAATATCCACAACGCCGAGTATGTGAAACGCACCAGTACGATCAAGGACATGAACAGCAAAATCCTTGAGAGTCTCGGTGAGACCTTGCGTCGCGGCGCTGAGATGGGACTGTTTCGTGAAGGGTTGGAGCCGCTGGACGTCCACCTGTTGATCAACTCGTTCAGTTTTTACCGCGTATCCAACCGCCATACGTTCAGCGAGATTTTTCAGATCGAACTGTCGGATGAGGCGATCAAGCAGCGGCATCGCGCGATGATCTGCGAATCGGTGTTGCGCTACCTTCAGGCCTGAGAACACGTGATTTCAGGGCTGAGTGCAATCAATGTGGGAGGGGGCTTGCCCCCGATTGCGGTGTATCAGTCAACACATGCCTGACTGACAGACCGCAATCGGGGGCAAGCCCCCTCCCACATTTTTACACCGGTTTCTACAGTGAGGCGTTCATGCTCTGGAAGTGCGCCAGCATCCGGTCTGCATCCGCCGTCAGGCCGCAGAACAGCTCAAACGCCTTCACCGCCTGAAACACCGCCATATTGCCGCCATCCAGGGTGCGGCAACCCAGGGCGCGGGCGTCACGCAGCAATTGGGTTTCCAACGGGAAATACACGATTTCCGCCACCCACAGCCCGGCGTGTAGCCACTCGGCCGGCACGGGTGTGCCGGGCAGCTTGGCCATGCCCATCGGGGTGGTATTGACCAAACCCTGTGCCTCGGCCATGGCGTTGGCCAAGTGGCTGCCGACCTGGGCGCGCCCGTCGCCAAAACTCCGGGCGAGGTTATCCACAAGCTCGCGCGCACGGGCGGTGTCCACGTCGAAAATGCTCAGTTGCTCCACGCCCTCGGCCAGCAGCGCGTGCGCTACTGCCGCGCCGGCACCGCCTGCGCCCATCTGCACCACGCGTTGGCGTGGCACGTCATTGAAGTTGCGTCGGAAACCTTCGGCGAAGCCCAGGCAATCGGTGTTATGGCCGATGCGCTTGCCGTCTTTGAACACCACCGTGTTAACCGCGCCGATGCCCCTGGCCTCGTCGGACAATTCATCCAGCAACGGCAGGATCGCCTGCTTGCACGGGTAGGTAATGTTCAGGCCGGTGAAGTGCATCTGTTCAGCGGCACGCAGCAGATCGGGCAGGGCACGGCTGTCCAGACGCTGCGCGTCCAGATCAATCAGGCGATACAAATAGCGCAAGCCCTGAGCGTCACCTTCCTGTTCATGCAGGGCGGGCGTGCGGGAGGCCTGGATGCCGGCGCCGATCAGGCCGGCGAGAACACGGGGTTTCATCACGCGCATCCTTTCAACGAGTGGCTGAAATGCTCCAGGGCCAAGTGGTAGCCATGGCTGCCAAACCCGGCCAATACCGCCTTGGCGATGGGCGAGACAAAGGAGTGATGGCGAAACGCTTCACGGGCATGCACGTTGGATAAATGCACCTCGATCACCGGGACTTCGCTGGCCACCAGCGCGTCGCGAATCGCCACCGAGGTGTGGGTCCAGGCCGCCGGATTGATCACGATCCCGGCGCAACGGGCACGGGCGGCGTGAATCCAGTCGAGCAATTCGCCTTCATGGTTGGTTTGGCGAAACTCGATGCTCAGCCCGAGTTTTTCGGCGCTGCGGCCACACAGGGCGGCGATGTCAGCGAGGGTTTCGTGGCCGTAAGTGGCGGGCTCGCGGGTGCCGAGCAGATTGAGATTGGGGCCGTTGAGCACCAGCACGATAGGCGGCATAGAGGGGTCTCCACAGTTTTTATTGGTTGTGGAGATAAAATGTACTGAATGGTTAATTTGGTCAAATGAAGTCACTGGTTCTGTTCGATTATCGAACTGTTAATCAGCAGGGCAACTTCTGGTGAAGTGTTACGCCGGATTGCGGAGTGAATACGATTTTCGGGTGCGGCCGGAGTATCCCCAGCCGTCGGCATGAGTGGTTACAACCCGGCATTCGCCGGTTTGTTCGTCGTTACTAATCTTTGAAGCAGCTTCGTGAGCATGAAGCCGGTTGTCGGGTGATACGGGAAAATTGTTACCTGACGGAAAAAAACCTAACGGATGGGTTACGATGAGAGTAGGTGCTTACAAGGGATATGTAATCTCGGTATTTCTCAGGGATGAGCATTGCCCGCCCCATGTACATGTCAGGGGCAAGGAATGGGATGCGCGTTTCCGTTTCAGTTTCGTGGACGGGGACGTTGAATTATGGGATGTGGAGCCTGAACGGAGGCAGCCACCCCTATCGGTTCTGAAGGAGATACGCGGGGCCATCATGCAACGGCATTACTTGGCGCGGGCACGCAGGATTTGGTGGGAAAAACTGCAGACGGTTTGCCTGGAGAATCATTCTTGGAATTGGGACGCTGGTGAGTTGGTTCCAGGGTTGGTCATTCGACAAGGCGTCTACGTCATCTCAAGCGCCAGGCACGACGTCGTAGAGCAACGGACTATTTTGAATCTGGTAAGAGCGCCAGATTGTGTGGGGATTAATTTATGAAAATCATAAAAGCCAAAGTCACACCTTATGTACCTCTCACTGATGCCGACGTTGACAAGGCAATCGCCCGAGGACGCAGGTTGAAACGCCTGTACGCCAACGCCAGCAATGTGCGTTATGAAAACGACTGCCTCTCCATTGGCTTCAGCGATGGTAGCCGCGTCATGTTGCCGGCGGCTGGCCTGCCGGAGTTTGAAGGGTTTTCAGAGAAAGATTTCCAGCAGTTGGAAGTGACTTTCGGTGGCAAGGCGATTAGCTGTGAGGCCCAGGACCTGGATGTTTCGATCACCGGCTTGATCGCTACAAGCCAACCTCTGATGGACCTGGCTACCAGCCTGGTGGCATCGCGCAACGGCCGCAAAAGCAGCGCTGCCAAATCCGCCGCCGCTCGTGCCAATGGCAAGAACGGTGGCCGGCCACGCAAGGAGGTACCGCAGACCTCAGATCCAACAGACACTTGAATAACCAAATAGGGGAGCTGTAGGAGCGAGCTCGCGAAAACTCATAGGCACCGCGTTTATCCAGGAAGCATGCGTTATCGTTGACGTTTTTCGCGCGCAAGCTCGCTCCTGCAAAAGCCTTAACTGGCGATACTCATACCCCGCAGATTACCGCCGGGTCAGCAACACACCCGATTCCATATGATGCGTCCACGGGAACTGGTCAAACATCGCGCATTGAGTAATGCGATGGGTGTCATGCAGTTGCGCAATGTTCGCCGCCAGGGTCTCCGGGTTGCAGGAGATATACAGGATGTTGTCGAAACGTCGGGTCAGTTCGCAGGTGTCCGGGTCCATGCCGGCGCGGGGCGGGTCGACGAATACGCTGCCGAATTCGTAGCTTTTCAGGTCGATGCCGTGCAGGCGGCGGAACGGTCGAACTTCATTCAGCGCCTCGGTAAGTTCTTCGGCGGAAAGGCGCACCAGGGTGACGTTATCCACGGCATTTTCATCGAGGTTGCTCAGGGCCGCATTGACCGACGTCTTGCTGATTTCGGTGGCCAGCACCTTGCGCACGCGGGTTGCCAGCGGCAGGGTGAAATTGCCGTTCCCGCAGTACAGCTCCAGCAAGTCGTCCGGGCGATCGCCCAGGGCGTCGTACGCCCAGTTGAGCATCTTGCGGTTCACCGTGCCGTTGGGCTGGGTGAAGGCGCCTTCGGGTTGGCGGTAGCTGAACGTGCGGCCGCCGACCTCGAGTTTTTCCACCACGTAGTCGCGGCCGATGACATCGCGCTTGCCCTTGGAGCGACCAATGATGCTCACGTCCAGCTCGGCCGCCAGCTGGTTGGCGGCGGCGTGCCAGTGTTCGTCCAGCGGGCGGTGATAGCACAGGGTGATCATCGCGTCGCCGGCCAGGGTGGTCAGGAACTCCACCTGGAACAGCTTGTGGCTGAGGGCGGCGCTGGCTTGCCAGGCGGCCTTGAGCTGCGGCATCAATTGGTTGATGCGCTGGCTGGCAATGGGGAATTCTTCAATGAGGATCGGTGTGCGCTTGTCGTCCTGGGCGAACATGGCGTAGTGGCGATCCCCGCCTTCGCGCCACAGGCGGAATTCGGCGCGCAGGCGGAAGTTCTGCAGCGGCGAGTCGAAGACCTGCGGTTCGGGCGCGTCGAAGGGGGCCAGCAGGTCACGCAAACGCGTGACCTTGTCTTGCAGTTGAGCGGTGTAGTGTGCGGCGTCGAAAGTCATGCGTTGAACCAGCCAAGCTTGATCACGAACAGGATCGACAGAATCACCAGTGCCGGGTTCAGCTCACGGTAGCGGCCCGAAAGCAGCTTGATGGCGGTCCAGGCGATGAAACCGAAGGCGATGCCGTTGGCGATGGAGTAAGTGAACGGCATCGCCAGGGCGGTGATCACCACCGGCGCTGCCACGGTAATGTCATCCCAGTCGATTTCGGCCAGGCCGGACGTCATCAACACCGCCACGAACAGCAGCGCCGGCGCGGTGGCGAAGGCCGGTACGCTGGCCGCCAGGGGCGAGAAGAACAGCGCCAGCAGGAACAGGATCGCGACCACGATGGCTGTCAAGCCGGTACGGCCACCGGCGCTCACGCCGGCGGCGGATTCGATGTAGCTGGTGGTGGTCGAGGTGCCCAGCAGCGAGCCGGCCATGGCCGCCGTACTGTCGGCGATCAGCGCACGGCCCATTTTCGGCATATGGCCGTCCTTGCCCATCAGCCCGGCGCGCTTGGCGACGCCGATCAAAGTGCCGGAGTTGTCGAACAGGTCGACGAACAGGAACGCAAAGATCACGCTGACCAGGCCGATATCCAGCGCGCCCTTGATGTCCAGCTGCAGGAAGGTGGGTGCCAGTGACGGTGGCATGGAGGTCACGCCGCCGAACGGGGTGACGCCCAGCAGGATCGAGACAATGGTCACCGCCAGGATGCCGATCAACACGGCACCGCGCACTGCCAGGGCTTCCAGCGCGACGATCAGCACGAAGCCCAGGGTCGCCAGGATCGGCGCCGGTTGTTTCAGATCGCCCAGGCCCACCAGCGTGGCCGGATTGGCGACCACGATACCGGCGTTGTGCAGGGCGATCAGCGCCAGGAACAGGCCGATACCGGCAGCAATCGCCGAGCGCAGGGGCAGGGGAATGCTGTTGATGATCCACTCACGGATACGGAAGATCGACAGCAGGAAGAACAGCACCGCCGAAATGAATACCGCACCCAGCGCAACCTGCCAGGTGTGGCCCATGTGCAACACCACGGTATAGGTAAAGAAGGCGTTGAGGCCCATGCCCGGCGCCAGCGCAATCGGGTAGTTGGCGATCAGGCCCATCACGGTGGAACCGATGGCCGCCGCCAGGCAGGTCGCGACAAACACTGCGCCTTTGTCCATGCCGGTTTCGCCGAGGATGCTCGGGTTGACGAACAGGATGTAGGCCATGGCCAGGAATGTGGTGATACCCGCGAGAATCTCGGTGCGCACATTGGTGTTGTGGGCTTTGAGTTGAAACAGCTTTTCCAGCATGCCGGCTCCCTGTGACGCTATCTTGCGTCGTGATTTGTTGACCTCTAAGTCAAAGCACAAACTGCGCCAAGCGCCTGTGGCTTCAGAGAGGATCGGAAAAAGCGGCGCATCATACCAGCAGCCGAGGCTGTGTGGCGCATGGCCTTGAGGCATACTGCAGCGACGTTCAACAGTGGGTCATCGACAGCATGAAAAAAGCCAACGTGTGGAGTCTAGCGCTGATCGCCAGTATCAGCCTGTGGCTGGGCGCAGCACCGGCGTGGGGCGCGACTGCACCGGCTTTGAGCGAGGTGCGGGTGTTCAAGGTCGAGTCGCCCACTTGCACGGAAACCATCCCGGAGCGCGTCACCGTTACTCAAATGTGTACACATCGCGGGCCAACCAAGGTGTCGGTGATGGAAGTGGGCCTGGGTAACAACCCGGTCGGGCGCTTCAACGGTGCGGTGCTCAATGGCCAGCGCACGGCGGTGTGCCAGGTCGGCAACATCAGCCAGGCGTGCAATGGCGCGGGCACGCTGATGGGCTATATCTATGTGTTCGACCTGAATGTCGAGGGCCCGGGGGACTTCATCTACAGCAATTCGTCGATCAACCCACCGCAAAATACGTTGACCGCAACACTCAATATCCACTGATCAATCATCTTGAACGCTCAAAACCCCGGGAAGTCGTACCCCTGAGACGGCGATTTTCCTGAACGCCGCGGATGTACACCAACCCGTGAGGTGTTTATGAGCGCGACCCCCAATGGCGCGGCGGCCCAGCCGTACGTTGCCCACCCGATACGCTTGACCTTGAATGGCCAGGATCGCCAATTGAGTGTGTTGCCCTGGACCACCTTGCTGGACCTGCTGCGCGAACAACTGGACCTGGTTGGCAGCAAAAAGGGCTGTGACCACGGCCAATGCGGTGCCTGCACCGTGTTGCGTGATGGCAAACGCGTAAACGCCTGCCTGACCCTGGCCGTGATGTGCGACGGCGCCGAGCTGACCACCATCGAAGGCCTGGCCGACGGCGACCAATTGCATCCGATGCAGCAAGCCTTTATCAAGCACGATGCCTTCCAGTGCGGCTACTGCACCCCCGGCCAGATCTGCTCGGCGGTCGGCCTGGCCAACGAAGGCCGCGCCCACGACACTGCGCAGATCCAGGAATTGATGAGCGGCAACCTGTGCCGCTGCGGTGCCTACAGCAATATCCGCGACGCCATCGAAGACGCGCTGCCGGCGTGCCGCAACCGCGGAGGTGAGCAATGAATCCCTTCCAGTACAGCAAACCGGCCGATGTACACGAGGCGGTGCACCTGAGCAGTGCGGCGTCGCGCTTCATTGCCGGCGGCACCAACCTGCTGGACCTGATGAAAGAGAACATCAGCCGCCCCGAACACTTGATTGATATCACCGGATTGCCGCTGCGCGCCATCGAAGAAACCGCCGAGGGCGGCCTGCTCATTGGCGCGCTGGTGAGCAATGCCGACCTGGCCTGGCACCCGCTGATCGAGCAGCGTTACCCGTTGCTGTCCCAGGCCATCCTTGCCGGGGCCTCACCGCAACTGCGCAACATGGCCAGTACCGGTGGCAACTTGCTGCAACGCACCCGTTGCTACTATTTCTATGACGCCACGGTGCCGTGCAACAAGCGTGAGCCCGGCAGCGGCTGCCCGGCGCGCACCGGCTTGAATCGCATCCACGCGATCCTTGGCGCCAGCGCGCAATGCGTCGCCACGCACCCCTCGGACATGTGCGTGGCCCTGGCAGCGCTGGAGGCGCGGGTGCATGTGCAAGGGCGCGGCGGGGCGCGGGTTATCGAGTTTGCCGACTTCCACCGCCTGCCGGGTGATGCGCCGCAACGGGACAACCAATTGGCCGATGACGAACTGATCACCGCCGTGGAATTGCCCGCCGATAACCTGGCTCGCCACAGTCACTACCTGAAGATCCGCGACCGCGCGTCCTACGCGTTTGCACTGGTGTCGGTTGCCGCCGCCCTGGAGTTGGACGGCGACGAGATCATCGACGCCCGCCTGGCCCTTGGCGGTGTGGCCCACAAACCCTGGCGTGACCGTGCGGTGGAAGCCTCGCTGATCGGCCGCCCCGTCAGCCGCGAAACCTTCAGTAACGCCGCCGATGCCCTGCTGCAAGATGCCGAGCCGCTGCAACACAACGGTTTCAAGATCAAGCTGGCGCGCCGCGCAATCATTCGAGCACTGAGCGACGCTGCGGTCGCGGGAGAACAGCCATGAGTGCCATCGGCAAACCCCTGGACCGTGTCGACGGTCTGCTCAAAGTCACCGGCCAGGCGCGCTACGCCGGTGAATTTCCCGAGGACGCCCTGCTGCATGGCAGTGTGGTATCGAGCACCATCGCCAAAGGCCGGGTCATCCGGATCGATGCCTCCAGGGCCCTCGCGCTGCCGGGCGTGGTGCAAGTGATTGATCATCTCAATCGCCCCAGGATCGCCAGCTACGACGATGCCTTCGCCGATGCGGATGCCGCCGACGGCTCACCGTTTCGCCCGCTGTACAACGACCGCGTGCTCTACAGCGGACAGCCGCTCGCGCTGGTGATCGCCGATAATCTGGAGCTTGCGCGGCATGCCGGCTCGCTGGTGGAGATTGAATACGCGCCCGAAGACTTCGAGACGGACCTGATCACCCAGCAGGAATCGGCCCACCCTTCGCCGCAGACCCCGCCCGGCCCGCGTGGCAATTTCCAGGCCGAATGGGCCGGCGCCGCCATCAGCCTCGATCTGCACTACAGCACGCCCATCGAACACCATAACCCGATGGAACCCCATGCCAGCACCGTGCTGTACCAGCCGGACGGCACGCTGCATATCCACGACAAGACCCAGGGGCCGCAGAATTGCCAGGCCTATGTGCAGAAAGTGTTTGGCCTGGATAAAAGCCAGGTGCGCATCTTTGCCGCGTTTGTCGGCGGTGCCTTTGGTTCAGGCCTGCGCCCGCAGTACCAATTGCCGCTGGCGGTCATGGCATCGCTGGCATTGAAGCGCTCGGTACGCGTCACCCTGACCCGGCAACAGATGTTCACCTTCGGCTACCGCCCGCGCACCTTGCAGCGCTTGCAAATGGGCGCCGCCGCCAACGGGCGCCTGCTGGCGCTGGGGCATACCGCGATCGGCCAGACCTCGCGCTTCGAGGATTTCAGCGAACACGTGGTGGAATGGAGCGGCATGCTTTATCACTGCGATAACGTGCAGTTGACCTACAAGTTGGTACCGCTGGACGTATTCACCCCGCTGGACATGCGTGCTCCAGGCGCGGCCCTGGGTGTGATCGGCCTGGAATGCGCCATGGACGAACTGGCCTGTGCCCTGGCCATCGACCCGGTGCAGCTGCGCCTGATCAACTACGCCGAGCGTAACCAGAACGAGGACAAACCCTGGTCGAGCAAAGCCCTGCGCGAATGTTACAGCGAAGGCGCCGAGCGTTTCGGCTGGAGCCAGCGCAACCCCGAACCGCGCAGTATGCGCGACGGCCGCCAGTTGATCGGCTGGGGCATGGCCGGCGGGGTGTGGGAAGCCATGCAGATGAAAGCCAGTGCCAAGGCGCGCATCGACAGCGACGGCAAACTCACTGTCAGCAGCGCCACCACCGATATCGGTACCGGCACCTACACCGTGATGACCCAGATCGCGGCCCAGGCCAGCGGCGTGGCGATGGGCGATATCAGCTTCCTGCTGGGCGATTCGTCCTTGCCCACGGCGCCCTTGCAGGGCGGCTCGTTTACCGTGTCGTCCGTTGGTACCGCCGTGCAGCAGGCCTGTGAAGCGCTCAATGCGAAACTGTTGGAAACCGCGCGGCAGGTCTACCCGGTGTTCAAGGACGCCGAGTCCGTGCGATTCGAAGAGGGGCAGTTGCATACTGGCGATGTGAGTGTGTCGCTGGCTCAGTTGGTCAAGGACAGCGGTGAGGACGCGCTGGAGGTGCAGATCGACAGCGAGCCTGACAAGAAGCGCGAGGGCTATGCCAGTGCCACCCATTCGGCGGTGTTTGTCGAAGTTCGCGTGGACGAGGACCTTGGCACCATCAAGGTCAGCCGCGTGGTCAGTGCGATTGCGGCCGGGCGCGTGGTTAATCCGAAAATGGCGCGCAGCCAGATCCTTGGTGGCGTGGTGTGGGGGATTGGCATGGCGCTGCATGAAGAGACTCAGGTTGATCATGAACTGGGGCGCTCCATGAACCACAGTCTGGCCGAGTACCATATCCCGGTGAATGCCGATATCGGCGAGATTGATGTGCTGTTTGTCGAAGAGCATGACGAGATCGTCAATGCCCTGGGGTCCAAGGGTGTGGGAGAGATCGGTATTGTCGGGGTGGCGGCGGCGGTGGCGAATGCTATCTATCACGCTACTGGGAAACGGGTTCGGGAGTTTCCGATTACCTTGGACAAGGTGCTCTAAAAGGCAGCGGGCAGCCCATAGCTATTTTACTGACGCGCCACTGTCCAAATGTGGGAGGGGGCTTGCCCCCGATGGCGGCCTCTGGGCCGACCAGGATGCTGGATTGGAACGAGTACATATCCGTTTCTGTGGTCACGGCTGCTATGGGTTCCGCCCTTACGGCGGCTCACTTTTGAAAAGCGCAAAAGTAAGCAAAACGCTCTTGCCCCACCACTCGGCACCTCGCTTAGGCTCGGTGTGCCCTCTCTCCGGCTTGAATCCGTGGGCCGCCGCAATGGGCCATCCTTGGCCCAGTGCGGCTAACCCGGCGTCCTGCCGGGTTGCCCACGGATTCAAGCCTGCGTTCGGCCAGCGTGGTTTAACGGGGCGCCTGAGATCAAAAGCAGATCAAGATCAAGGTCAAGAGCGACTCGCTTCGCATCGTGGTTACGGTTGGGCGCTGCTGAGTTGTGTAGATACCTATGGCTATCGGGGGCAAGCCCCCTGCCACATTTGACCTTATTGTCAACGCGGGTCAGGCGGTGGTTTTCAAGGCCGTTTCTTGCACTGGAACATGCATTCGGTCGCGGTTGGCCAGGGTCGGGAACAGTTTGATCCACACTCCGGTCACCACCAGCGTGCCCACGCCGCCCATGACGACGGCGGGCACAGTGCCGAACCAGTGCGCGGTGATGCCCGATTCGAACTCACCCAGTTGATTGGATGCGCCGATAAACAAGCCGTTGACTGCGCTCACTCGGCCGCGCATTTCATCCGGTGTTTCCAGTTGCACGAACGAAGCCCGGATCACCATGCTGATCATGTCCGCCGCGCCGAGGACCACCAGTACGGCCAGGGAGAACCAGAACGAGGTCGACAGGCCGAACGCGATGGTCGCCACGCCGAACACGCCGACGGCGGTGAACATTACGCGTCCCACTTTGCGGTCCACCGAAAAGCGTGCCAGCCACAGTGACATCAGCAGCGCCCCCACCGCCGGTGCCGAGCGCAGCAGGCCCAGGCCCCAGGGGCCGGTCAACAGGATGTCCTTGGCGAACACCGGCAATAGGGCGGTGGCGCCGCCCAGCAGTACGGCGAACAGGTCCAGGGAGATGGCGCCGAGGATGTCCGGCCGGCTGCGGATAAAGCGAATCCCGGCCAGCAACGAGTCGAGGGTGGCCTTGCCTTTGTTCAGCGGCGTCTGGCGGGCGGGGAGGTTCAGGGTCAGCCCGCAGGCGATCAGGTACAGCACCACGGTCGGGCCGTACACCCACACGCTGCCGAACGCGTAGAGCAAGCCGCCGAGGGCCGGGGCGACGATGGTCGCCAATTGCTGGGCCGATTGCGACGACGCCACGGCCCGGGGGAACAGCGTGGCGGGCACGATACTGGGCAGCATTGCCTGGGTGGTGGGCATTTCGAATGAACGGGCGGCGCCCAGCAGGAAGGCGAGAATGAAGATCATCTCGCGGGTCACGTTGCCGGTCAGCCCGCCGATGGCCAGGGACAGGGCAATCAGCGCCTGGACGGTCTGGCAGATGGCAGCGACCTTGCGTCGCTCATAGCGATCGGCCACGTGCCCGGTGTGCAGCATGAACAGCACACGCGGCACGAACTCCACCAGGCCGACCAATCCCAGGTCCAGCACATTGCCGGTCAGTTGGTAGAGGTTCCAGCCGATGGCCACGGTCAGCATCTGGAAGCCGCTGGCGGTAAAGATCCGCGCCAGCCAGAACGCGATAAAAGGGCGGTGGTGACGTAACAGCAACGCAGGTTCGCTAGGCATTGGGCGTACAGGTCGGGGGCCGAAGGGAACATCGAGATTAGCATTATGTTGTAACAAAGAGTTGCAATAACTCGGGTGAGGCAAGCTGTCACGCGGCAAAAGACCACACAACCGGACAGCGCAAATGGGACTACTCTTTCAACGATGCTTGATCCAGATCAAAACCTGCCAGGGGATTGTTCTGGCGGCCGAAAGGCCAGACTCCCTGCGTGACGGGTAAAAAAAGAAACGAATTGAAATTCGCCACACTCCATATCCGTAGGGGCAGTGGGTGCAGGCTCCGAGCCCGCAGCCGGTATTACCTGACAGAGGAAGACTTATGTTCGGTTTGGAGGCGCTAGATCTCGCCCGAATTCAATTTGCGTTCACCATCTCGTTTCACATCCTGTTCCCGGCGATCACCATCGGCCTGGCCAGTTACCTTGCGGTGCTGGAGGGCTTGTGGCTCAAGACCCGCAATGACACCTACCGTGACCTCTACCATTTCTGGTCGAAGATCTTTGCCGTCAACTTCGGCATGGGCGTGGTTTCGGGCTTGGTCATGGCTTACCAGTTCGGCACCAACTGGAGCCGCTTTTCGGATTTCGCCGGCGCCGTTACCGGGCCGCTGCTGACGTACGAAGTGCTCACCGCCTTCTTCCTCGAAGCCGGTTTCCTGGGGGTGATGCTGTTTGGCTGGAACAAGGTGGGGCGCAACCTGCACTTCTTCTCCACCGTGATGGTGGCGATCGGTACGCTGATTTCGACGTTCTGGATTCTCTCCTCCAACAGCTGGATGCAGACGCCCCAAGGCTTTGAAATTGTCGATGGCCGCGTGATCCCCACCGATTGGTTCGCCGTGGTCTTCAACCCCTCATTCCCCTACCGCCTGGCGCACATGGCCACCGCTGCCTTCGTGGCCACGGCGTTCTTCGTCGGTTCGTCGGCGGCCTGGCACCTGCTGCGCGGCAAGGACAACCCGGCGATCCGCAAGATGCTCTCGATGGCAATGTGGATGGCCTTGATCGTCGCGCCGATCCAGGCGGTGATCGGCGACTTCCACGGCCTCAATACCCTGAAGCATCAACCGGCCAAAATCGCCGCGATTGAAGGTCACTGGGAAAACATCGGCAATGAACCCACGCCGCTGATCCTGTTCGGCTGGCCGGACATGAAGGCGGAAAAAACCAAGTACGCGGTGGAAATCCCTTACCTGGGCAGCCTGATCCTGACCCACTCGCTGGACAAACAGGTGCCGGCGCTCAAGGACTTCCCGCCTGAAGACCGGCCTAATTCGACCGTGGTGTTCTGGTCGTTCCGGGTCATGGTCGGCCTGGGTTTCCTGATGATCTTCACGGGGCTGTTCAGCCTGTGGCTGCGCCGCGGCGACAAGATGTACACGTCCAAGCCGTTCCTGTACCTGGCGTTGTGGATGGGCCCTTCGGGGTTGATCGCGATTCTCGCTGGCTGGTTCACCACCGAAATCGGCCGTCAGCCGTGGGTGGTCTACGGGCTGATGCGCACGGCGGATGCCTCTTCCGGGCATAGCCTGGCGCAGATGACTATCACCCTGGTGATGTTCGTGGTGGTGTACTTCGCGCTGTTCGGCGCGGGCCTGGGTTACATGATGCGACTGGTGCGCAAAGGGCCTGTGGTTTACCAGGTCACCGAGCCGACCCAGGGTGGACCTGGCCAGAAACGTACCCCGGCGCGTCCGTTGTCCGCTGCCGATGATGGCACCGATAACGACCACGACGACATCCAGCACAAGGGGCATTGAGATGGGCATTGATCTTCCGCTGATCTGGGCCGTGATCATCATCTTCGGCATCATGATGTACGTGGTGATGGACGGCTTCGACCTGGGCATCGGCATCCTGTTTCCATTTGTGAAGGGCAAGACCGACCGCGACGTCATGATGAACACCGTGGCGCCCGTGTGGGACGGTAACGAAACCTGGCTGGTATTGGGCGGCGCGGGCTTGTTCGGTGCATTCCCGCTGGCTTACTCGGTAGTGTTGTCGGCGTTGTACCTGCCGCTGATCCTGATGTTGATCGGGCTGATCTTTCGTGGCGTGGCCTTCGAGTTCCGCTTCAAGGCCAAGGACCATAAGCGCCACCTGTGGGACAAGGCATTTATCGGCGGCTCGCTGACGGCCACGTTCTTCCAGGGCGTGGCGCTGGGGGCGTTTATCGATGGCATTCCGGTGGTGAATCGCCAGTTCGCCGGCGGCTCGCTGGACTGGCTGACCCCGTTCACGATGTTCTGCGGCGTGGCGTTGATCGTGGCGTATGCCTTGCTTGGCTGCACCTGGCTGATCATGAAGACCGAAGGCAAGTTGCAGGAACAGATGCACAACCTGGCGCGCCCGCTGGCCTTCGTGGTGTTGGCGGTGATCGGTATCGTCAGCCTCTGGACGCCGCTGACCCACGCCGAAATCGCCTCGCGCTGGTTCACCCTGCCGAATCTGTTCTGGTTCCTGCCCGTGCCGCTGCTGGTGCTGGTGACGATGTACGGGTTATTCCGCGCCGTGGCACGCCGGGCGCACTACACGCCCTTCCTGCTGACGCTGGTATTGATCTTCCTGGGTTACAGCGGCCTGGGGATCAGCCTGTGGCCGAACATCATTCCACCGTCAGTCTCGATCTGGGACGCCGCCGCGCCGCCGCAAAGCCAGGGCTTCATGCTGGTGGGCACCTTGTTCATCATTCCGTTCATCCTGGGCTACACCTTCTGGAGCTACTACGTGTTCCGCGGCAAGGTCACCCATGAAGACGGTTATCACTAGGAGGGTCGCAGCATGGCGGGCAAACCTTCGTTGCACGATATCGAACAGGCCGAGAAACAGCCGCTTTGGCGGCGCCTTGGATGGCTGGCGATGATCTGGACCGGCAGTGTGCTGGCCTTGTTTATCGTCGCCAGCCTGATGCGCATGTTCATGAACGCGGCCGGGCTGACCACCCACTGACATCCCGATCCGGGCTTTGCGGCCCGGTTTTTCAGCCCTGCTCTTCTTACCGGAAGGGCAGGGCTTTTTTTATTTGCGCGCCTTGAGAATGACGAACTTGGGTGTGGCCGCCACTTGTTCGACGCCACGGAACAGGCGCGCCAATTTGCTGTGATAACCCAGGTGACGGTTACCGACGATATACAGCGCGCCACCCACCACCAGCGCCTCCCGCGCCTGCTGGAACATGCGCCAGGCGAGAAAGTCGCCCACCACCTGCTGCTGGTGGAAAGGCGGGTTGCACAGCACCACGTCCAACGACTGCGGGGCCTGGCCGGCCAGGCCGTCATCAGCGCGCACGATGACATCACGGCCGCCCAGCGCGGCCTGCCAGTTTTCGGCAGCTGACTGCACCGCCATGAAGGACTCGTCCACCAGGGTGTAGTGCGCGTCGGGATTTTGCAGCGCGCTGGCAATTGCCAATACGCCGTTGCCGCAGCCAAGGTCGGCCACGCGGGCGCCGCCCAGGTTGTTCGGCAGGTGCGGCAGGAACGCGCGCGTGCCGATGTCCAGGCCTTCGCGGCAGAACACGTTGGCATGGTTGAGCAGTTCGATGGCCGGGGTATCCAGCGAGTAGCGGGTAGGGTAGGGCGATACGGGCGCGGGGCGCTGCGCGACGGTGGCGATCAGCAGCCGGGCCTTCTTTGCCGCAAGCGTGGCATGCATCGGCCCGATATAACGCTCCAGCAGTTCACCGGCGGCGCGCGGCAAGTGTTTGACCATGGCCCCGGCGATCACTTCGGCGCCCGGTGCGAGTTGCCCGTGCAACCGGATCAACTGTTCTTCGAGCAGCGCCAGGGTCTTCGGCACACGGAGCAACACCCGATCGAATGGCCCGACCGGCACTTGGCTGGCCGGTACGAACGTTACCGCATCAAAGGCTTTACCGTTGCGCGCCAGGTTTTTTCCCAGGCCTTGGGCGGCGAGGAACGAGTCCCCGCTGGAGGTCACCTGCACCTGGCCTGCAAGGCTGGCCGCGAGGGCGCCGAAGCTGTCATTGAGTACCAGCACACGGGTTGCCGCAGGGGGTTGCTGGCCGGCGAGGTGGCTGAGCAGGTATTCGTCGGCGGCATCGAAGGCTTGCAGCGGATCATTGTGTTGCTCGGGCTGACGGATCAAATCGAGCTGGGCGAAGGGGCTGTCAAGCAGGGGCATGGCGGGGCAGGCTCTGGGTAATCGACGGAACCGTCTGAGTGAACGGCGAGGCAACCTGTGAAAGGGCTGAATCAACACTCAGAATGGGCCGCAAATGTTACTTTTTTTTCAGCGCGATGACATGCGGTGTTTCTTGTTCGGGTCAAAACAGTCCTGCTTTAGAGGCACTGAGCACGGCCTGGATCTTATTGTGCACGCCAAGTTTCTTGAAGGTACTGCTGATATGAAAGCCCACTGTACGCTCGGACAGGCAGAGAATGGCCGCAATCTCGGAAGCGGTCTTGCCCATGGCGGACCACTTGAGGACCTCCGTCTCCCGTGCGGTCAACTTGCTGGGCGTGTTGATATGGGCTTTGTCGGCGTATTTTTTTGCAACCACTGCATGCATCGCATGGCAGAGCCACAACACCTGCCCGGCTTTTTCGTAAAGCTCTTCGGGGCTGACCTCGCCTTTGCCACGCGTCAGCGTGAGCATGCTGAACACACCCTGGAAATCATGGACCGCCTGACTCCAGCCCAAGTGCACCCCAAACGACTGGGCCAACTCCCACAGCTGGGGGGTACTGCTAAACGTTTTCGGGTCCCAGACAATGGGCAGGACACTGTTCTTGCAGTGGGATACAACAGGGTCTATTTCGAAGAAATGCGCTCGTTTGTAAATATTTCTCCATTCACTGGGATGGTTATCAAGATGTATGGGGTCTGTTTGGTTGCTTGGGGCTTGAGAACTCATCGTAAATGAGCAATGTTGGAATCCTAATTCATACGTGTGATTGACGACCATTTCAAACACGCTGGTGATTTCGCTCTCGCCTTCAAGCTTGGGCAGCCGTGTATTGCGCCATTTGACCATCGATTGCTCTCCACAGGTTTTCGTGTGACTTGGGTACGTCCTCATCCCAATGCGACTTGAATGGAAAGTGTAGGATAAGTCTTACTTGTGGGGCTGAAAAAAACTCCTTGACTGCCTTGGGTCAGGCTGTAACAGAGTGGACAAGGACTGGGCTTTAGTCGGACTTATGGAAGAGAGCGCAGTTTTTCAATTAGTTACGAATGATGTCAAAGTGACGCCATCGGTACGTTCGCTTTCGTGTTGTTGCGTATTGCGGGCGTATTCATAGCGAAATGTTTAGTTCGGTGTTGGGACGCTATTTGTCACCGATTGTTACCCGCCTGACAGGGCCGTCGACTCGGTTGACTGTAATGCCATTACCAATCAGCGGTGTTTGCGCGGCGCGCTTTGAGAGACACTACGGCCCTGTGCAAAACGGAGCCCCCCATGACGGCCAGTGCTGAGAAATTTACCCGCCAGACCTTGCTCGATGTGCAATCGCTGACTCCCAGCCTTTTCACCCTGCGCACCACGCGTGATGCCGGTTTTCGCTTTACCGCCGGCCAATTCGTGCGTCTGGGCGTCACCAAGGCGGATGGCAGTACCGTGTGGCGCGCCTATTCCATCGTGTCGTCACCGTTTGACGAATACCTCGATTTCTTTTCCATCGTGGTTCCAGGCGGCGAGTTCACCAGTGAGTTGAGCCGCCTGAAAGTCGGCGATAGCGTGCTGGTGGAGCGCCAGGCCACGGGCTTTCTGACGCTGAACCGCTTTGTGGACGGGCGTGATCTGTGGCTGCTGGGCACCGGCACCGGGGTGGCACCGTTTCTGTCGATCCTGCAGGATTTCGAGGTGTGGGAGAAGTTCGAACGTATCGTCCTGGTGTACAGCGCACGCGAGGCCAGGGAACTGGCCTACCAGACGCTGATCAAGGACCTGGGCGAGCGCGAATACCTGGCCGAATACGCCCACAAGCTGATCTACATCCCTATCGTCACCCGCGAGCGGCATCCGGGCGCATTGAACGGGCGCATCACCACCTTGATCGAGAACGGGGAGCTGGAGCGCGCGGCCGGCATCGCGTTGACAGCGCAGCACTCACGCGTGCTGATTTGCGGCAACCCGCAGATGGTCGATGACACGCGCCAGTTGCTCAAGCAGCGCGACATGCAACTGAGCCTGAGCCGACGCCCGGGCCAGGTGGCGGTGGAAAACTACTGGTAAAAAAAAGGCGCCTCACGAGGCGCCTTTTTGCATCTGCCGGTCAGAGCGGTTTGTCGTTCTGTGCCTTGAGCAGGTCGCGAATCTCGCCCAACAGCACCTCTTGCTTGGTCGGCGTCGGCGGCAGGCTCGGGGCTACGGCCTCTTCGCGCTTGAGGCGGTTGATCGCCTTTACACCCATGAAGATGGCGAAGGCGACGATCAAAAAGTCGACCACGCTCTGGATGAACTTGCCGTATGCCAGCACCACGGCGGGTGCATCGCCTTGCGCGGCTTTAAGCGTGATTGCCAGGTCGCCGAAGTCCACGCCACCGATCAACAGGCCGAGGGGCGGCATTACCACGTCGCCTACAAACGAGGAAACAATTTTGCCGAACGCGGCGCCGATGATAATACCGACGGCCATGTCGACCACATTACCTTTGACCGCGAAGGCCTTGAACTCACTGATCACGCCCATAAGTTATTCCTTGTTACAGATGAGAAGGGTGGAGGTCAGTGTAAGTCAGTCGTAGCGGGCTCGCGCGACACAACCTTTAACACTGTTGGTTTTTATCGACACATTAAAACGCAATTAGTTTGCAAAGTGCCACCAATCGCGCGCGGAATACGGCTAATTTCAGCGGGTTACCACATTTTTTTCTCAATCGGGCCTGTGGGGTTTTTCTATTTATCTTCTGACCCGCAGGTCACTAGCCTCTGGCAAGCACAACTGAATGTGCACTAAAAAAACCAGAGGAAACCTTGATGAACCATTCAATCAATCGCAGGCCCGTGTCGGCACGCCAAGCCTTGGCGTTGGTGACCGCCAGCCTGCTGACCCTCTCCGTGCAAGCCGCCAACCTGACCCGTGACAACGGCGCCGCCGTTGGCGATAACCAGAACTCGCAGACGGCCGGCGCCAATGGCCCCGTGCTGCTGCAGGACGTTCAATTGATTCAGAAGCTGCAGCGCTTCGACCGCGAACGTATCCCCGAGCGCGTGGTGCATGCCCGTGGCACGGGCGCCCATGGCACCTTCACCGTGACCGACAACCTCAGCGACCTGACCAAGGCCAAGGTATTTGCCGCCGGTGAAGCCACGCCGGTATTCGTGCGCTTCTCGGCCGTGGTCCACGGAAACCATTCCCCGGAAACCCTGCGCGACCCACGGGGCTTCGCCACCAAGTTCTATACCGCCGAAGGCAACTGGGACCTGGTCGGTAATAACTTCCCGACGTTCTTCATTCGCGATGCCATCAAGTTCCCGGACATGGTCCACGCGTTCAAACCGGACCCGCGCACTAACCTGGACGATGACTCGCGTCGTTTCGACTTCTTCTCCCATGTTCCCGAGTCCACACGCACACTGACCGAGTTGTACTCGGACTCCGGCACACCGGCCAGTTACCGGGAGATGGACGGCAACGGCGTACATGCCTACAAGTTGATCAACGCCAAGGGTGAAGTGCACTACGTCAAGTTTCACTGGAAGAGCCTGCAAGGCATCAAGAACCTTGACCCCAAGCAAGTCACCGAAGTGCAAGGGCGTGACTACAGCCATATGACCAATGACCTGGTCACCCATATCAACAAGGGCGACTTCCCCAAGTGGGACCTGTATGTGCAGGTGTTGAAACCTGAAGACCTGGCCAAGTTCGATTTCGACCCACTGGACGCCACCAAGATCTGGCCGAATGTGCCGGAGCGCAAAGTCGGGCAAATGGTGCTCAACCGCAACCCGGGCAATGTTTTCCAGGAGACCGAACAAGTGGCGATGGCCCCGGCCAACCTGGTGCCGGGTATCGAACCGTCGGAAGACCGCCTGCTGCAAGGTCGGGTGTTCTCCTACGCCGACACGCAAATGTACCGATTGGGCGCCAATGCCCTGCAACTGCCGATCAATGCCCCAAGGGTCACCGTCAACAACGGCAACCAGGACGGCGCGCTGAACTTCGGCAAGACCACCACCGGCGTGAACTATCAGCCAAGCCGTCTGTTGCCACGGGAAGAGCCGCAGGCTGCGCGCTACAGCCAGTCGCCGCTGTCGGGCAGCACCCAGCAGGCGAAGATTCAGCGTGAGCAGAACTTCAAGCAGGCCGGTGACTTGTATCGCTCCTACAGCAAGAAAGAGCGTCAGGACCTGATCGACAACTTCGGCGGCTCGTTGGCGACCACCGATGATGAAAGCAAGCACATCATCTTGTCGTTCCTCTACAAGGCCGACCCGGAGTACGGCACCGGTGTGGCCAAGGTGGCCAAGGGTGACTTGGCGCGTGTGAAAGCACTGGCTGACAAACTGACTGACTAACCACGCCCTCCTGTAGGAGCGAGCTTGCTCGCGAAGAACTCAAAGGCAACGCATTTATCCAGGATGCACGCGTTATCGTTGACGTTTTTCGCGAGCAAGCGCGCTCCTGCAAGGGGATCTTTCTCAAGGATCTTGATCATGCGTACGTTCATATGGGCACTGCTGGCCTGCTGTTCGTTCAGTGTGCTGGCCGAACAACCCCCCTCCAATGACCCTGGTGCGCTCAAGGCGCAGCTTCAGGACTATTATTTCGACGCCGCCCGTCGTGGCGACCTCGACATGCTCAACACTTTCATTGAGTCGGGCTACGCCCTGAATACTCAGGACGACAAGGGCTACACCGCCTTGATCCTCGCCGCCTATCACGGCCAAAGCGCCTACGTTGAGCGCCTGTTGGCCGCCGGCGCCGACGCCTGCGTGCAGGACAAACGCGGCAACACCGCGCTGATGGGCGCGATTTTCAAAGGCGAACTGCAAATCGCCCAGCGCTTGCTGGCCACCGACTGCAACCCCGACCAACGCAACGGCGCGGGGCAGACGGCCGCCATGTACGCCGGGCTATTCAAACGCGTGGAGTTGTTAAGCGAATTGAAGGCCAAAGGCGCCGACCTGAATGCCGAAGACCCCATCGGCAACAGCGCTTCACGCTTGGCCAACGGTGAAATCCGGACCCCGGCGCCGCGCTGAGCTATCATCGCGGTTTTTCGGTTGGAGGTTCTTCAATGGCAAAGGCCAAGCGCATGTACGGCTGCACCGAGTGCGGCGCGACCTTTCCCAAATGGGCGGGCCAGTGCGGCGAGTGCGGTGCGTGGAACACCCTGACTGAAACCATGATTGAAAGCGGTGGCGCCGCAGCGCCCACCGGCCGCGCCGGTTGGACCGGGCAACAAGCGCAGATCAAGACCCTGGCCGAAGTCAGCGTCGAAGAGATCCCGCGTTTCTCCACGGCCTCCGGCGAGTTGGACCGGGTATTGGGCGGCGGCCTGGTGGACGGCTCGGTTGTGCTGATCGGCGGCGACCCCGGCATCGGTAAATCCACGATCCTGCTGCAAACCCTGTGCAGCATCGCCAGCCGCATGCCGGCGCTGTACGTCACCGGGGAAGAGTCCCAGCAACAAGTGGCCATGCGCGCCCGTCGTCTGGGCCTGCCCCAGGACCAACTGCGGGTCATGACCGAAACCTGCATCGAAAGCATCATCGCCACGGCGCGCATCGAAAAGCCCAAGGTCATGGTGATCGACTCGATCCAGACGATTTTCACCGAGCAACTGCAATCGGCGCCCGGCGGCGTATCCCAGGTGCGTGAAAGCGCGGCGCTGTTGGTGCGCTATGCCAAGCAGAGCGGCACGGCGATCTTCCTGGTCGGCCACGTGACCAAGGAAGGCGCGCTGGCCGGGCCGCGAGTGCTGGAGCACATGGTGGATACCGTGCTGTATTTCGAAGGTGAATCCGATGGCCGCCTGCGGTTGCTGCGGGCGGTGAAGAACCGTTTTGGCGCGGTGAACGAGTTGGGTGTATTTGCCATGACCGACCGCGGGCTGAAAGAAGTCTCCAATCCGTCGGCGATTTTTCTCACCCGCGCTCAGGAAGAAGTCCCAGGCAGCGTGGTGATGGCGACGTGGGAAGGCACCCGGCCGATGCTGGTGGAAGTCCAGGCGCTGGTGGATGACAGCCATCTGGCCAACCCGCGCCGGGTCACCCTCGGCCTGGACCAGAATCGCCTGGCCATGCTGTTGGCGGTATTGCACCGCCATGGCGGCATTCCGACTCACGATCAGGACGTCTTCCTCAACGTGGTGGGCGGGGTCAAGGTGCTGGAGACCGCGTCCGACCTGGCGTTGATGGCGGCGGTGATGTCCAGCTTGCGCAACCGGCCGTTGCCCCATGACTTGCTGGTGTTTGGCGAGGTGGGTTTGTCGGGCGAAGTGCGCCCGGTGCCCAGTGGCCAGGAGCGCTTGAAAGAGGCGGCCAAGCATGGCTTCAAGCGGGCGATCGTGCCCAAGGGCAATGCGCCGAAGGAAATGCCGCCAGGGTTGCAGGTGATTGGGGTCACGCGCCTGGAACAGGCGCTGGATGCGCTGTTCGAGTAATCAGCAACACCGCAAAACCCATGTGGGAGGGGGCTTGCCCCCGATGACGGCAGGTCAGTCAATCTATCAGCGCCTGACACACTGCTATCGGGGGCAAGCCCCCTCCCACATTTTGACCTGTGTTGGATTCCAGGTTTCCAGCAATGCCGCCACCGCTGCGCCATCATCCAGCCTTTATTTCCGCTTTTTTTGCCTCGGCAAGGCTCTAGACCAAGGAAGGGGGTGGCCTTTAAGGCCAACAGCGCTAAACTCGGGCTGGCTGTCCTTTCTGTCCACCCTGGCTGGAATATAAAAATGAAAAATAATAATAGCCTGCTACGCCATCTACCCTGGCTGGTGCTGGCAATCGTAGGAGCATGCGCCCTCGGCGTAGTGGCCTTGCGCCGCGGCGAGGCGATCAACGCCTTGTGGATTGTGGTTGCTGCGGTGGCCATCTACCTGGTCGCGTACCGGTACTACAGCCTGTTCATCGCCAATAACGTGATGCAACTGGACCCACGGCGGGCAACTCCCGCAGTGGTCAACAACGACGGTCTGGACTACGTGCCGACCAACAAACACATCCTTTTCGGTCACCACTTTGCGGCGATTGCCGGCGCGGGCCCTCTGGTCGGCCCGGTATTGGCGGCGCAAATGGGTTACCTGCCCGGCACGCTTTGGCTGATTGCCGGTGTGGTGCTGGCCGGTGCGGTGCAGGATTTCATGATTCTGTTCCTGTCCACCCGGCGTAACGGCCGTTCCCTGGGCGATATGGTCCGCGAAGAAATGGGCCGCATTCCCGGGACCATTGCGCTGTTCGGCTGCTTCCTGATCATGATCATCATCCTCGCGGTGCTGGCGCTGATCGTGGTCAAGGCCCTGGCCGAAAGCCCGTGGGGCATCTTCACGGTGATGGCGACCATCCCGATCGCGATGTTCATGGGCATTTACATGCGCTACATCCGCCCGGGCCGCATTGGCGAGATTTCGATCATCGGCGTGCTGTTGCTGCTGGGTTCGATCTGGCTGGGCGGGCAGATCGCCGCTGACCCGGTATGGGCCAAGGCCTTCACCTTTACCGGCATCCAGATCACCTGGATGCTGATCGGCTACGGGTTTGTTGCCGCAGTATTGCCGGTATGGCTGATCCTGGCCCCGCGTGACTACCTGTCGACTTTCCTCAAAATCGGCACCATCATCGCGCTGGCGATTGGCATCCTGGTCACCATGCCTGACCTGAAAATGCCGGCGCTTACCCAGTTCATCGACGGCACCGGCCCGGTGTGGAAGGGCGGCCTGTTCCCGTTCCTGTTCATCACCATTGCCTGCGGCGCGGTCTCCGGCTTCCATGCGCTGATCTCCTCGGGCACCACGCCCAAGCTGCTGGCCAATGAAAGCCACGCGCGCTACATCGGTTACGGCGGCATGCTGATGGAGTCGTTCGTGGCCATCATGGCGATGGTTGCCGCGTCGGTGATCGAGCCTGGCGTGTACTTCGCCATGAACAGCCCGGCGGCGATTGTCGGCACCGACGTGGTAACCGTGGCGCAGACCGTCAGCAGCTGGGGCTTTGCAATCACCCCCGAGGCGCTGTCGGCCGTGGCCCATGACATCGGTGAAACCACCATCCTGGCCCGTGCCGGCGGTGCACCGACCCTGGCGGTCGGTATCGCGCAGATCCTGCACAGCGTACTGCCGGGTGAAAACACCATGGCGTTCTGGTACCACTTTGCGATCCTGTTCGAAGCGCTGTTCATCCTGACGGCAGTCGACGCCGGTACCCGTGCCGGTCGTTTCATGCTGCAGGATCTGCTCGGCTCCTTCGTGCCGTCGCTCAAGCGCACCGAATCCTGGACCGCCAACCTGATCGCCACCGCCGGTTGTGTGGCGATGTGGGGTTACCTGCTGTACCAGGGCGTGATCGACCCACTGGGCGGCATCAACACCTTGTGGCCGCTGTTCGGTATCTCCAACCAGATGCTGGCCGGGATCGCGCTGATGCTCGCCACGGTTGTGCTGATCAAAATGAAGCGTCAGCGCTACATTTGGGTGACCCTGGTGCCGGCCGTCTGGCTGTTGATCTGCACCACCACGGCGGGCTTTATCAAGCTGTTCGACGCCAACCCGGCAATCGGCTTCCTGTCGCTGGCGAAGAAATACAGCGATGCCCTGGCCAACGGTCAGATCCTGGCCCCGGCCAAGAGCATCGACCAGATGCAGCACGTGATCTACAACGCCTACACCAACGCAACGCTGACGGCGCTGTTCCTGTTCGTGGTGTTCAGCATCCTGTTCTATGCGCTCAAGGTCGGCATTGCCGCCTGGGGCAACAAAGAGCGTACGGATAAAGAAGCGCCATTCCAGGCCGTACCGGACGCATAACCGAGGATTGCAACCATGTTCAATGACATCAGTCGCCTCGGTAAATACCTCGGTCAGGCCGCGCGCCTGATGGTCGGCATGCCCGACTACGACACGTACGTCGAGCATATGCAAACCAAGCACCCGGACAAGCCGATGATGGACTACAAGGCGTTCTTCCGCGAACGCCAGGAGGCCCGTTACGGCGGCAAGGGTGGGCCCAAGTGCTGCTGACCCGGCACTCGGGCCAGTAGTGATTCCATGTGGGAGGGGGCTTGCCCCCGATAGCGGTGTATCAGCGACACATCAGTGCCTGACACACCGCCATCGGGGGCAAGCCCCCTCCCACATTTGTTTTGTGTTCCTTCAGATATAAGGAGAACTGTCTGTGTCCTCTCCCATTCCGGTCACCGTGCTCAGCGGCTTTCTCGGCGCCGGCAAGACCACCTTGCTGCGTCATCTGCTCAAGGCCGAACACGGCTTGAAGATCGCCGTGATCGAAAACGAATTCAGTGATGCCGGCATCGATACCCAACTGTTGGGCGCAGAGCCGGTACAGGTCATGACCCTCTCCAACGGCTGCGTGTGCTGCACCATCCATACCGACTTGACCAAGGCGCTGTACTTGCTGCTCGAGCGGCTGGACAGCGGCGAAATCGCCTTCGACCGCCTGGTGATCGAGTGCACCGGCCTGGCCGATCCCGCGCCGGTGGCCCAGACCTTTTTTATCGATGAGGAACTGCGCGAGCGCTATATCCTTGACGGCATCATCACCCTGGTGGACGCGGCCCACGCCGAGCAACACCTGACCCAGACCATCGCCCAGGCCCAGATCGGCTTTGCCGACCGCCTGCTGGTGAGCAAGCGCGACCTGGTAGACGAAGCCTCCTTCAACGCCCTCAGCGAACGCCTGACCCGCATCAATCGCCGCGCACCAATCCGGGTGGTGGAGCATGGCAAGATCGACCTCGCCGAGTTACTGGATGTGCGCGGCTTCAACCTCAACGCTGGCATGAGCCTGCGCCCGGTCAGCGCTGCGCCATCGGTCGACCGTATTTCCAGCCTGGTGCTGCGCACCGACCAGCCGCTGGATATCGACCGCCTCAGTGAGTTCATGAACGAACTGTTGGAAGACCATGGCAAGCAACTGCTGCGCTACAAGGGCGTGCTGAACATCGCCGGGGAGGATCGGCGCATGGTGTTCCAGGGCGTGCTGAAGCTCTACGGCTTCGACTGGGACACCGAGTGGGCCGAGGGCGAGACGCGGGAAAGTGTGATTGTGTTTATTGCCGACGAATTGCCGGAAGACAAGATTCGAGAAGGCTTTGCCAGGGTCTACCGGGCATAAAAAAGCCCACCTGTAGGAGCGAGCTTGCTCGCGAAGAACTCACAGGTAACGCGTGCTTCCAGGATGCACGCGTTACCGTTGACGTTTTTCGCGAGCAAGCTCGCTCCTACAGTGGGCTTCTTAGTATTACGCGCCGTACACCGGCAGCTTCTTGCAGATGGCCTTGACCTTCTCACGTACCGCGTCGATCACGGCTTCGTTGTTCAGGTCCGCCAGGATGTCGCAGATCCAGCCGGCCAGTTCCTTGCACTCGGCTTCCTTGAAGCCACGGGTGGTCACAGCCGGGGTGCCGAAGCGCAGGCCGGAGGTGACGAACGGCGAACGTGGGTCGTTCGGCACGGAGTTCTTGTTCACGGTGATGAAGGCTTTGCCCAGGGCAGCGTCAGCATCTTTACCGGAAATGTCCTGCTTGATCAGCGACAGCAGGAACAGGTGGTTCTCGGTACCGCCGGACACCACGTCAAAACCGCGCTCGATGAACACGCCGGCCATGGCCTTGGCGTTCTTGACCACTTGTTGCTGGTAGGTCTTGAACTCAGGCTGCAGCGCTTCCTTGAAGCAGATCGCCTTGGCCGCGATCACGTGTTCCAGCGGGCCACCCTGGGCGCCCGGGAATACGGCGGAGTTGAGCTTCTTCTCGATCTCGGCATTGGCGCGCGCCAGGATCAGGCCGCCACGTGGACCGCGCAGGGTCTTGTGGGTAGTGGTGGTGACCACGTCGGCGTAAGGCACCGGGTTCGGGTAGACGCCCGCAGCGACCAAGCCTGCAACGTGCGCCATGTCCACGAACAGGTAGGCGCCAACCTTGTCGGCGATGGCGCGGAAGCGTGGGAAATCCAGGATCTGCGAGTAGGCAGAGAAACCGGCCACGATCATTTTTGGCTTGTGCTCGACCGCCAGGCGCTCGACTTCGTCGTAGTCGATCAGGCCGTTGGCATCGATACCGTATTGAACGGCGTTGTACAGCTTGCCGGAGGAGGACACGCTGGCGCCGTGGGTCAGGTGGCCGCCGTGGGCCAGGCTCATGCCCAGGATGGTATCGCCACCTTGCAGCAGGGCCAGGTACACCGCGCTGTTGGCTTGGGAACCGGCGTGGGGCTGGACGTTGGCGTAATCGGCGCCGAACAGTTCTTTTGCACGGTCGATGGCCAACTGCTCAACCACGTCGACGTATTCGCAACCGCCGTAGTAGCGCTTGCCTGGGTAGCCTTCGGCGTACTTGTTGGTCAGCACCGAACCTTGAGCCTCCATCACCGCAGGGCTGGTGTAGTTTTCCGAAGCGATCAGCTCAATGTGCTCTTCCTGGCGCACGGCTTCTTGCTCCATGGCGGCGAAGAGATCGGCGTCGTACTTGGCAATAGTCAAATCACGGCTGAACATGGCGGTCCTCAAGGATCGGGGGCAGAAAAGGAGGGCATTCTAACCCAATGGGTTTTGGATGGCATATGAAAGGACATCATGTCGCGGACAAGTGGGGCTCATCTGGGTGTGGGGGGGGACTGTGCCGGCCTCACCACACATCTCAGTCAAACATGAACAGCGCATCATTGCTGAACTGCGCCTCGAACCGATTCGCCGGCATCGGCCGCCCGAACAGGTAGCCCTGCACTTCATCGCAGCCATGCTCGCGCAGGAAGTCCAACTGCTCGTGGGTTTCCACGCCCTCGGCGATCACCGCCAGGTTCAGGCTGTGGGCCATGGCGATGATGGCGCGGGCGATCTGCGCATCCTGCTCGCCGGAGGGCAGGCCGTCGACGAAGGTGCGGTCGATCTTCAGGACGTCGATGGGGAATTGCTTGAGGTAGTTGAGCGATGAATAACCGGTGCCGAAGTCGTCGACCGCAATGCTCAGCCCCAGGTTTTTCAGGCTGGCGAGGATCTGCATGGCTTCGTTGACTTCGCGCATCAGGATACTTTCGGTCAGCTCCAGCTCCAGGCACGCCGGTGGCAGGCCGGTGTCCTTGAGGATGGTGGCGATGCGCGTGCCCAACTGCCCGTCGGAGAACTGTCGCGCCGAGATGTTGACCGAGACTTTCGGCACCCGCACTTTGTTCTGGTGCCAGGTCTTGAGCTGGCGACAGGCTTCGCTGATCACCCAGTCGCCCACATCCACCACCAGCCCCAGCTCTTCGAGCACCGGAATGAAATCCCCCGGCGGCACCAGGCCGCGGCGTGGATGGCGCCAGCGCAGCAGGGCTTCGGCGCCGGTCAGGCGTTTGCCGTCGCCGCTGAACTGCGGCTGGTAATAGAGCACGAATTCGTCCTGTTCCAGGGCGTGGCGCAGGTCGCTTTCCAGTTCCAGGCGTTCCAGGGCGCTGGCGTTCATGTCGGCCTGGTAGAACTGGAAGTTGTTCTTGCCGCGTTCCTTGGCGTGGTACATCGCCGTGTCGGCGTTTTTCATCAACTGGCTCAGCTCGTTACCGTCCTGGGGACTCAAGGCGATGCCGATGCTGGCGGTCACGAAGAACTCGCGGCCTTCGAGCACGAACGGCTTCACCAGGCTGGCCAGGATCTGCTCGGCCACGGTGATGGCACGGTTCAGCGCCATTTCGCGGTTGATACGCGGTTGCAGCAGCAGGGTGAACTCGTCGCCGCCCATCCGCGCCACGGTGTCGTCTTCGGCCACGCAACCGAGCAGGCGCGTGGCCATTTCCTTGAGCATACGGTCGCCGGCGGCATGACCCAGGGAGTCGTTGATCGGCTTGAAACGGTCGAGGTCGAGGAACATCAGCACCACCCACGATTTCTGCCGCTCGGCCGATTGCAACGCGGTGTGCAGGCGGTCCTGGAACAGCGTGCGGTTGGGCAGGTGGGTCAAGGCGTCGTAGTAGGCCAGGCGGTGGATGCGCTGTTCGCTGGCCTTGCGCTCGCTGATATCGCTGAAGAAACACACGTAGCTGGCCAGGTCGCCTTCATCATCGAACACGGCCGTGATACCGACCCAGGCCGGGTAGTGCTCGCCATTGCGGCGCTTGAGCCACACTTCACCTTCCCAGGTGCTGTGCTGGTGCAATTGCTTGAGCACGTAGCGCAGGTGGGCTTCCTGCTGTTCGTCGACGGTGAGCATGTTCGGCAACTGGTCGAGTACATCGCTGACGGCGTAACCGCTGACCCGGCTGAAGGCTTCGTTGGCCTGTACGATATAGCCGGCCGGGTCGGTGATCAGGATCGCCGAGGTGGAGTGTTCGAACACCGTGGCCGCCATGCGCAGGTCTTTTTCCGCGCGGCGTTGCTGGCTGATATCACGGCCGACGCCGAGGATGCCTTCAAACGCGCCATGTTCGTCCCACACCAGCACCACGCGCAGCTCGATCGGCACTTTGCGCCCATCGGCGCGCAGGCAGTCGAACAGGAACAGTTGGGTCTGCACCTCATCGCGCAGGCTGTTCAGCGCCTCGGGATTACCCACGGCACGGCTGACCTGCTCCATCAGGCCGTACATGCCGGTGAGCTGCTGCGGGTTGGCAATGATCGACTGCCAGCCGTTCTTGAACACCCAGTCCACGTCGTACCCCAGCACGGCGTTGACCGATGGGCTGACGTAGTTGAGGGCCAGTCGGCTGTCGGTGGAACAGATCACGTCACTGATGCTTTCGGCCAGCATGCGGTAGCGTTGTTCGCTGTCGCGCAGGGATTCGCTGGCCTCGATCTGGTCGGTGATGTCCTTGGCCACGCCGATGATCCGTGTGACCGCCGCCGAGGTGTCCGTGGCCAGGGCCTGTTCGCGAATGTCGAAGCGTCGCCACTGGTTGTTGCGGTGACGAAAGCGCAGCTGGCAGTGCAGTTGGGTCGTATAACCCACCTCGCGTTGCTGTTGACGCGCGTCCTGGTAATGCTCGGCGTCTTCGGGGTGCAGCAGGATTTCCCAGAAGTACTCCCCCATTTTCTGCAGTTCGGCTTTGTTGTAGCCGAGGGTATGGCCCAGGTGATGGTTGCTGAAGATCATGCGCTGGCTGACCACGTCCTGCACATACAGGTGGTCGGGCACGGTGCGTACCACATCCGACCAGAAACTCTCGCGCTCGACCAGCGACAGCTCGATCAGCTTGCGGCTGGTGATATCGCTGATGCTGAGGATGACCGCCCTGATGTCATCCTGCTGTTCCGGCAAACGCATGACCAGCCACAGGTATTGTTCATTGCCCATCACATCGTTGAGCTGGATTTCCAGCTCCAGTTGTTTTTGCCGGGTCAGTACGGCTTCCAGCACCTGGTGGCCGATCGAGGTGGCATTGTGCGGCCCATCGTCAATCAGGCGCTCCCAGGCCTGCTCGCAGGAGCTGACGCCCAACAGGCGCACCGCCATCTGGTTGATCTCGGTGACGCGCAACTCCTTGAGCAGTTTGCGCCGCTCGGCGGGGTTGGCCTGCATCCAGGCATGCAATTGTTCGCTGTCCTGCACCTGAGGCTTGTCGCAGAACGCCTTCACCCCCGACAGATCGAGTACGCACAAGGCCACGCCGGTGCCTTCGAAAATATCCTGGTAACGTCGGCGGCCCTCATTCACCTGGCGCTGGCGCCGGCGCATGTTCAGCAGCACGATCACCGGGATCAGCGAAAAAGCCAGGCCCAGCAGGCATTTGCCGATAAAGGCCGGCAGCAGTTGTTCGAGCACCGCGCTGCGGTCGAACAGCCCGTGCAGTTGCCAGTCACTTTTGCTCAAGGGTGTGACCAGCACACTTTTATTCAACTCGTCCGGGGTCAACGCAGTGGCCCAGGGTGCTGGCATGCCGCTGTCGCGGCTGACCACGCGGTGGTTCAGGCGGTTCTCGATCGCCCACATCGGGCGCTGGCCCTGGGCATCCTGGCGCGTCAGGTTGGCCAGGTAAGTGGGCGTCAGGCGCAGTGCCCAGTACAGTTTCGAGCCACCGCTGGGCTGGTGCAGCAACAGATAGATGACGGTGCCGTCGCTGTCGTTGCTCAGGTAATAGGCTTGGGCGTGGCTGCGCTTGACCAGTTCTTCGAGCAGGGCGCTGTCCTGGCTGTCGCCGGCGGTGTCGCTGATCAGCGCGCCGCTGGGGGCGAGCAGGGCGAAGCTGCGCAATTCGGGAAATGAGCGCTGCAACGTGCGCATCAGGGCCTGTTGTTGTTCGGCGTTGCGCGGCGGTTCGACCATCGGTAGCAGATTCAAGGCAATCTGTGCGCTCAGGGCCATGTTCTGGCTGATCTGTTCGGCCAGGTCGGCGCTGTAGTCGATGGTGTATTGCTGCTGGTTTTTCTGGTTCTGCTGCAATTGGTCGAGCAGTTGCCAGAACAATAACGCGAGCAACACCAGCACAAGCGTCGCCAACGCGCCTTTAAAGGTGCCGTGCAGGGGCGCTCCTGGCGCTAGATGAGCGGCGCGCAAGGGCGTGGGCGGCGTGACTTTGGACAAGCTGTGATCCTGCGGTTGGCTGGACTGGCGCGCGACGTGCACTATAAGCCGGACGCCCGGAGGGCGGCTAGCATGCCTTGAGTTGTGGCAAAGTGCCAGTCCCGCCTGGCTGGACTGCCCCAGCGCATTCAGGTAGCTTTGCCGGTTACGCGGGGGCGTTCCAGCCCCAGATATTCAGGCTTTTTTTCGCTCGCCGGCATTGATGATAGTCAACGGCCCGCGCGGCGCATGGCCTGGCACGGGCTTCGTCCGCATAATTCATCAGTCACTGACGCTAGGTTCACCATGGCTCAATACGTCTTCACCATGCATCGGCTGGGAAAAGTTGTTCCGCCGAAGCGGGAAATCCTGAAAAACATTTCGCTGTCCTTCTTCCCTGGCGCCAAGATCGGCGTGCTCGGCCTCAACGGTTCGGGTAAATCCACGCTGCTGAAAATCATGGCCGGCGTCGACACCGAGTTCGAAGGCGAAGCCCGCCCGATGCCGGAGCTGAACATCGGCTACCTGCCCCAGGAGCCGATCCTGGACCCGACCAAGACCGTGCGTGAAGTGGTCGAAGAGGCCGTCAGCGTGATCAAGGACGCCCAGGCGCGCCTGGACGAGGTCTACGCCGCCTACGCCGAGCCGGATGCCGACTTCGACAAGCTGGCCGCCGAACAGGCCAAGCTCGAAGCCATCCTGCAGGCCGGCGACGGTCATAACCTGGAGCGCCAGCTCGAAGTCGCCGCCGACGCCCTGCGCCTGCCGGCCTGGGACGCCAAGGTCGAGTTCCTGTCCGGTGGCGAGAAGCGCCGTGTGGCCCTGTGCCGCCTGCTGCTGTCGGCTCCCGACATGCTGCTGCTCGACGAACCGACCAACCACCTGGACGCCGATTCCGTCGCCTGGCTGGAGCATTTCCTGCACGATTTCCCGGGCACCGTGGTAGCGATCACGCACGACCGTTACTTCCTCGACAACGTCGCCGGCTGGATCCTCGAACTCGACCGTGGCGCCGGTATCCCTTACGAGGGCAACTACTCCGGTTGGCTGGAAGCCAAGTCCGACCGTCTGGCCGCCGAATCCAAGCAGCAATCGGCCCATGAAAAAGCCATGAAGGAAGAACTGGAGTGGGTGCGCAAAGGCGCCAAGGCCCGTCAGTCCAAATCCAAGGCCCGTCTGCAACGCTTTGAAGAAATGCAGTCGCAGGAATTCCAGAAGCGCAGCGAGACCAACGAGATCTACATCCCGGCCGGTCCGCGCCTGGGTGACAAGGTCATCGAGTTCAAGAACGTTTCCAAAGGCTACGGCGACCGCGTGCTGATCGACAACCTGTCGTTCTCCATGCCAAAAGGCGCGATCGTCGGCGTTATCGGCGGTAACGGTGCGGGTAAATCCACGCTGTTCCGCATGCTGATGGGCAAGGAAACCCCGGATTCGGGCAGCATCGAGATCGGCGAAACCGTGCAACTGGCCTGTGTGGACCAGAGCCGTGAAGACCTCGATGGCAGCAAGACGGTGTTCCAGCAGATTTCCGACGGCTCCGACCAGATCCGTATCGGCAACTATGAAATCCCGGCGCGTACCTACGTGGGCCGTTTCAACTTCAAGGGCGGCGACCAGCAGAAGTTCGTCAAGGACCTGTCCGGTGGTGAGCGTGGCCGCTTGCACCTGGCCCTGACCCTAAAAGAAGGCGGCAACGTGTTGCTGCTCGACGAACCGTCCAACGACCTCGACGTTGAAACTCTGCGTTCCCTGGAAGAAGCCCTGCTGGACTTCCCGGGCGCCGCCATTGTGATCTCTCACGATCGGTGGTTCCTTGACCGCGTGGCGACTCACATCCTGGCTTACGAGGATGATTCGCAAGCGGTGTTCTTCGAAGGTAACTACACCGAGTACGAAGCGGACCGTAAAAAGCGCCTGGGCGAAGCCGCTGCCCAACCGCACCGGGTACGCCACAAGAAACTGGCCTGATTCGGCAACGGGCGCAGCTTCGGCCGCGCCTGTACGCAGCAGCCTGTAGAAAAATACCCCTCACGCAGGGTAATGCTGTTCAGTTAAGCGTACATCGCCCTCTGTAGGAGCGAGCTTGCTCGCGAAAAACGTCAACGATAACGCGTGTGTCCTGATTGAACGCGGCGCCTGTGGTTTTTCGCGAGCAAGCTCGCTCCTACAAAAACTGAACGGCATTACCCTCGCGCAGGGGTATTTTTTTGCCCGGATTATGCCAGCGCCGGCCGGCCTTGCAGCAATTCACCGACCACCCCCATGAACGCCTCGACCAGCAGCGAGCGTGATTGCGAGCGCGTGAGGATCAGCAGGTGCACCCAGGCTTCGGGGTCTGCCAATGGTCGGTAGACCACGCCTTGCCTGGCCAGCGTGCGGGTGCACTGGGGCACCAGCGAGACACCCTGGCCTGCCGCCACCAGGGCGATGATCGAGGTGATCTGGCGCCCCGCGGGGCCCGGGCGCAACGCCAGGCCGTGGCGTTGATACAGCTGCTCGATGGAACCGTTGAGGCCCGAACCGTAATCGCTGGGGAACAGAATCAACGGGAACTCACTGAGCTGGGCGAGGGTGACTTCGTCCTGGCCCGCTAATGGGTTGTCGCTGCAAAGCGCTGCGACCAGAGGTTCCTGCCCCAACGACAACACCTCGACGTCGGTTTGCCCGGGCTCCGGCAGCAGGCGGCTCATGCCGATGTCGATGCGACCGTCCAGCACGTGCGCATGCAGGCTGCCGGAAGCGCTCTCCACCAGGGTCAGTTGCACCTCGGGAAAACGCTGGGCGAAGGCTCGCAGGGTTTGGCTGAACAGCTCCGACAGCGCGATGGAGCTGGCATAGCCGACGACCAGTTGGCCGGTGGCGCCGGCGGCCAGCTTGGCGGCAATGTCCTGCGCGAGCCGGGCGTGCTCCAGCGCGGCGCGGGCATAGGGTAGAAAGTGCCGGCCCTGGGCGGTCAGGGTGACCGTGCGGCTGGTGCGGTCGAACAGACGAAAGCCGAGCTCGGTTTCCAGGGCCGAGATCTGCCGCGTCAGGGGCGGCTGGGCGAGGTGCAGGCGCTGCGCCGCGCGACCGAAGTGCAACTCTTCGGCGACCGTCAGGAAGTAACGTAACTTGCGTAAATCAAGCATTCTGTTTCCTGGGTATTGATCGGTCCGAATTCGGTATTGGTGTTCGCCACGCTGGGCATTCTATAAAGATCCTCGACAATAAGACGAGAGGTCCCATGAACCCGCGCTTGCATCACGCCCGCCTTGCCGTGTTTCTGTGTGGCTGTGCGGCGTTCCTGAATCTCTACGCGACCCAGAGCATCCTGCCTGTGTTTGCCCAAAGCTTCCAGGTGAGCGCCCGGCAGGCCGGGTGGAGCATTACCGTGACCACCCTGGCGGTGGCGCTGACTGCGCCGTTTGTCGGGCGCCTGACCGGACGTTTCGAGCAACGCACAGTGATTGTCGCGGCCGCCTTGCTGCTGGCGCTGCCGACGCTGCTGACGGCCTATGTGGACAGCTTTGCCGAGCTGCTGGTGTGGCGGTTTATCGAGGGTATGTTGATCCCGGTGGTGTTCGCCACCAGCGTGGCCTATATCGGCGACCGCTGGCGTGCAGCGACCGTCACTGAGATCACCAGCCTGTACGTCGCAGGTACGGTACTCGGCGGGTTTGCCGGGCGCTTTGTCTCCGGGGTCATGACCCAATATGTCGGCTGGCGCGAAGCCTTCGAGCTGTTGGCAGTGATCAGCCTGGCGGTGGGCCTGCTGATCCTGTTGTTGCTGCCGGCCAATCCAGTGGCACGTCCCAACCTTGCGGTCGTGGGCGCGCGCGGGGTGCGCCGGCTTTTGCGCAAACCCTTGCTGGCGGCCTATGGCGTCGGTTTCTGCGTGCTGTTCTCACAAGTCGCCACCTTTACCTATGCCGGGCTGTATCTCAGCCAGGCGCCGTTCAACCTGGGCGCCGCCGCCTTGGGGACACTATATGCCGTGTTCCTGCTGGCGCTGGTGGTGATTCCCATTGCCGGGCGCTTGAGCAAATCGCGACCGCAATCGCAGTTACTGAGTGCCGCCGTGGCCCTTGGGCTCTGCGGGTCGGCCCTGACCTTGTTGCCGTCCCTGTGGCTGATCGTGCTGGGCCTGGCTTTGAGCTCGACCGGCGTATTCCTGGCCCAGGCCTGCGCCAATGCCTACATCGCCACCACGGCCGGGCAGGACAAGTCCGGCGCCGTGGGCCTGTACCTGACCGGCTATTACCTGGGCGGCAGCGCCGGCGCCGTGGCCCCGGCGCTGCTCTGGGAGCAGTGGGGCTGGCCGGGCTGCGTGGCATTGATCGCAGGTTTTCAGGTGTTGTCGCTGGTGATCGCCCTGCTGGGCTGGAAACCGGTAAACACCCAGGCGCTGATCGCCGGCCAACGCGGCAAACCGGCCTGATGTTTCATCCAATAAAGGATTATGAGAGGTGAATATGACTGACACCCTGATCAAACGCAGCCAGTTGTTGAAGATCGTCGAACCGGTATTGAATGACATGCCGGCCAGTACCTTGCGGCATGCCCTGTTCGAAGCCTTCTGGGCTGAGGAAGAGGCGCTGATGGCTATCGAAGAGGCGTTTGCGCGACTCACCTCGCGTCGGCATCCGCCAGCGGTGCTGCGCACGTTCTTCGCCAGCTGGTCCAAGACCAATAATTCGGCGGCCAGTGTGTCCGGCCTGGCCAACCGGATTACCTTGCTGGCGCGTTGCGACGCCGGTTCCGCTGCCGCCGCGCAGCTGTACCGCGCTTGCGGCAGCCTGCAGCGCATCACCGATGAAGACTTGGGCGCGTTGGGCAACACCGTGCACGCGGACCTGTTCTACACCATGGCGACCGCGCTGTGCGGCGATGACCAGTGGATGTTGAAGGACAATTGCCTGCCCTCGGCCCAGGCCTTCAAGGATTGGACCGACAGCCGTCGCCTGCGTGATCGCGACCTGTTGCAGGGCTTGCTGACCACGTTGATCCACGAGGTGTATACCCACGGCGAAGTGGAGTTCATCCATCCGATGTACTCGCAGTGGTTCGTACGGGACATGGGCGTGCCGCCGGAAAAATCCCGTGCGACGGTGGCCTGGGTCACCGTGCACACCGGCGGCACCGAGAGCAACCATTTCGCCCATGCGGTGGCGGCGGTGAACGAGTTCACCAGCGCCCTGCAGGTTGAAGTGGACCCCGCTACGGCGCGCGACATTTTTGCCGAATATCTGCAGCGTAAAGCCAGCGTGATGAACGACTGTGCGAAGTTGCTGGGTTGACCCGGCGTTCTGCCTGAGAGCCACTGACCCGAATGAACACCCTGAAGCACACCGCAACCCCGTCGTTGTCGCCGCCTGACCCGGCAAGCGTGCGTCGCCGTTCCCTGGTGGCCGGTTGCGGCGCGCATGCCGTGCACGATGGGCTGACCGATGTGATCTACGTGCTGTTGCCGATCTGGCAAGCGCAGTTCGGCCTCAGTTACGCCCAGGTCGGCCTGTTGCGCGGTGCCTATGCGGGCATGATGGCCGGTTTCCAGCTACTGGCCAGCCGCGCTGCGGCGCGCTGGGGGCGCGAACGTCTGCTGGTGGGCGGCACTGCGCTCGCGGGCCTGGCCTATCTGCTGGCCGGCCAGGCCGGTGGGCTGGCGGTGCTGCTGGTGGCGCTGCTGCTGGGCGGTCTGGGTGCAAGTACGCAGCATCCCCTGGCTTCGTCGCTGATCACCGATACCCACGAGGCGGGCGGGGGCGTCAAACAAGCGCTGTCGCAATACAACTTCAGCGGGGATATCGGCAAGACCCTGATCCCTGGGTTGATCGGTCTGTTGCTGGCGGTCATCAGTTGGCGCGCCAGTGTCACCCTGCTGGGTGTACTCGGGCTGCTGGCGGCCGGCCTGTTGTGGTGGCTGATCCCGGCGCGCACCGAGGGTTCGGCGGCGCCGGTGAAAGCCAGCCGCGCGGGCGGCGGCGCCGGTTCCGCGAGCGGGCTGCGCGCGCTGATCGTGACCGGCACGCTGGACAGTGCGGTGCGCATGGGTTTTCTCACGTTCCTGCCGTTTTTGCTCAAGGCCAAGGGGGCCGGGCCTGCGGGCATTGGCCTGGCGCTGACGATGCTGTTCGTGGGGGGCGCCTTCGGCAAATTGCTGTGCGGTTACCTCGGTGCACGCATCGGCATGATGAAGACGGTGTGGGCCACGGAGTTCACCACGGCGGTGCTGATCGTCATGGCGGTGTACCTGCCGTACGCCGGCTTGATGGTGATGTTGCCGCTGTTGGGGCTGGCGCTCAATGGCACCTCGTCGGTGCTGTATGGCGCGGTGCCGGACCTGGCGGGGCCGGGCCGGCGCGACCAGGCGTTTGCAGTGTTCTACACCGGCACCATCGGTGGCGGCGCATTGGCGCCGGTGCTGTTCGGCAGTCTCGGAGATACCACCGGCGTGCCCGTGGCCGTCTTGTTGCTGGCCGCCACCTTGTTGCTCACCTTGCCGCTGTCCTGGCGGGTTCAGCGAGGGCTGGAGGCCCAGGCCCGGTAGGACGAACGAATTTTTCAGCGTGTTGTGGCAGGTATAACAATGAATAACAGTGAACCGTCTGCCGTGTCATTGCCGTTGTCCCAGCGTGCGCAACGCCTCAGCGCACCGGGCACATCCAGCATGCGCAGCAAAGCCAATGCCTTGAAAGACGCCGGCGTCGACGTGATCAATTTTGCCGCCGGTGAATTGACCTTCGATGCCTGTCCGGACATGAAAGCCGCCGCGAGCGATGCGCTGGCCACTGCGCGCAACCGCTATACGCCGCCCATCGGCTTGCCCCAGTTGCGCCACGCGCTGGCGCAGCAGGTCACTCAGCGCTGCGGCGTGAACTACAGCGCCGATGAAGTCGCGGTGACCGCCGGTGCCAAGCAGGCGCTGTATAACGCCGCGATGGTGCTGCTCGATCCGGGGGATGAGGTCATCGTTGCGGTGCCGTACTGGGAAACCTTTCCCACCCAGATCCAGCTGGCCGGTGGCGTCCCGGTCTATGTCGACACGGCAGCCGATGACTATCGCCTCACCTGCGCGGCCGTCGAAAATGCCCTGACCCCACGCACCCGCATGATTGTGATCAACACCCCGAACAATCCGACGGGCACGGTTTATCAACGCGAACAACTGTTGGGGATCGCCCGGCTCGCGTTCGAAAACCGGCTGTGGGTGGTGTTCGACGAGTGCTACCGCAAGCTGGTGCGCGCGCCCCATGAACATCACAACATCGTCTCGCTGTTTGCGCCGCTCAAACACCAGACGGTGCTGGTCGATTCGTTTTCCAAGAGCCACGCGGTCACCGGCTGGCGGGTAGGGTATGCGTGCGCGCCCGCTGCGGTCATCGCCGCCATGCACAACCTGCAGGGGCACACCACATCCAACCCCAGCAGCCTGTCCCAATACGCCGCGCTCGGCACCCTGATGGCGGACGCGCCGCACTTTACCCGCCAGGTCAACGCCTTCCTCGACCAGCAACTGCTCGCGGCCTGCACTTGCTTGGGGCATATCGATGACATCACCTGCGCCCCGCCGGAAGGGGCGTTCTATCTGTTTATCGATGTGTCGCGCAAATTGGGTGGCCGCTACCTGGGCACCGTTATCCGTGATGTCGACCACCTGGCCGATCTGTTATTGACCCAGGCCCATATCGCGGTGGTGCCCGGCTCCGGCTGCGGCGACCGCAACAGTATCCGCATTTCCTACGCCGTTGAGCGTGAAGCGTTGATCGAAGGCCTCACGCGCTTCGCGCGCTTCATGGCAGAAATCGTTGCGCACTAACCCCAGCCAAAAAGGATATGAGCCGTGGAAAATCTGAGCCGCCAATTTATCGGGTACGTGAACCAGGCGCTGGTGGATGTCGAGGACCGACATCTGGCCCAGGCCCTGCTCAGCGGTTTCAACAGCCAGCCTGCCGAGCTGGACAGGTACTGCGAGACCTATGTCGACATGACTTCCAGTAACTGGAGCGAGTCGTCGCTGTGTACATTCTTCTGCGGCTGGCGCAGCCCCGATGGCGCCGCCCATGCTGTCTCAAGCATCATTGTGCGCATTCTCCAGGAGTCGGCATCCCTGGCCGACGACGCCCGGCTGCAGATGCTCGAAGCGGCGGCCCACTGTGGCGAGATCATTGTCGAGGACATCGGATTGGGCGAAATGCACGGGCATCCGCACCACTCCAAGCTGTATTACCGCATGGCGTCGGCGATATGCGGCTCGGATGAATGGCGCCTGCAGGACAAATTCCTGAACCCGATCACCAAGGAATTTTCCGGCTGGGTTGGCGAAAAACGCCCACTGGCGCCGCAGCTCATTGAGGCGCTGGAAATGATGGCCATGACGGAGCTGTTCAACACCGGCGAATACAACCTGATGACGCCGTTGTGGAAGCAGTGGTTGCGCGATGTGCGCGGCTACAGCGCCGGTGAGGCCAGCCGCGTGGCGAGCTTTCTCAGCGTGCATTGCGGCAGCGTCGAAGCGCGCCACTTCAAACATGCGGCAGAGGCGCTACGGCTGTATGCCAGCGCCACCGGGCAGGCCGTGGATTACAGCCGTATCGCGCAGCTATCCAGGGAATACGTGGCCAGGGCCTGTGAGCATCTGCAAAAGATGGCGTCGGTGCTCAAGTGTGAACAGCCCGCCTGGGATTGAGGCAGTCCGATAACCCTCGTTGTGCCGCTGACATGGAGCCTGAACCTATGATGGATACTGAAGCGCGCCGACGCCCTCTGTCGGCGCTACTGGATAGCACCCGTTGCCTGCGCGTACTCGAAGCCCATAGCCCGATATCGGCGTTGCTCGCGCAGCGCGCCAGGCTGGAAATCAGCCCCGGGCATACGGTGGGGTACGACGCCATCTGGTCCAGTTCGCTGACCGACTCGACCCAGCGCGGGTTACCCGATATCGAAATTCTCTCGCCCAGTAACCGTTTGCCGGGGATCCGCGAAATATTCGATGTGTGTTCGCTGCCGCTGATATTCGATGCCGACACCGGCGGCAAGCCCGAACATTTCGCGATTCACATCAAGATGCTGGAGCGTGCGGGCGTCTCGGCGGTGGTGATCGAAGACAAGTGCGGCTTGAAGAAGAACTCACTGTTCGGCACCGAGGTCGACCAGGCGCAGGAGTCGATCGAGACTTTCTGCGCCAAGCTCCATGCCGGTTGCGCCAGTCGCACCGGCTCAGGGCTGATGCTGATTGCGCGGTGTGAAAGCTTGATCCTCGATCGCGGCATGGAAGAGGCGATGGCGCGGTGCCTGGCGTATGTGGAGGCGGGGGCGGATGGCATCATGATCCACAGCCGCAGACAGGATGGCCTGGAAATCCTCGAGTTCGCCAGGCAGTTTCGTCGGCAACGGCCCAGGGTACCGCTGATTTGTGTGCCCACCAGCTACGCTCACCTGAAGTTCGAGGTGTTGGAGCAGGCTGGTTTCAACGCGGTGATTTACGCCAATCACATGTTGCGCAGTGCCTATCTGGCTATGCGCGATACCGCTGTGGGCATACTCGCCCATGGCAGGACCCTGGAACTGGAGCCGCGCTGCCTGGGTATCGACGAAATACTCGACCTGGTGCCCGGGACGCGCTAGCGCGATGCTGTCGTCCAGCCGTTTACGCATTGGTGCATGTGTCGGGTTGAAATCCCCGTTTCAGGGCGAAAAGCGCTGTTTATTTATACAAATGCACCATTTAAATTCATAAAGGCGACATTTTGCCCTGTCACGGTGCGAAATGAATTGATAAAGTCCGGCTCAATCTCTGTTTAACAACAATCATTTTGCCGAGACTTTTCATGAGCGAATCCGTCGAATCCTTCCTTGCCCGCCTCAAGAAACGCGACCCCGACCAACCGGAATTCCATCAGGCCGTGGAGGAAGTCCTACGCAGTTTGTGGCCGTTTCTTGAAGCCAACCCCCACTACCTGACCTCGGGCATTCTGGAGCGCATGTGCGAGCCGGAACGCGCGATCACCTTTCGGGTGTCCTGGGTGGATGATCATGGCAAGGTCCAGGTCAATCGCGGTTTTCGTATCCAGATGAACAGTGCCATCGGCCCGTACAAGGGCGGTTTGCGCTTCCATCCCTCGGTGAACCTGGGCGTGCTGAAATTCCTCGCCTTCGAGCAGACCTTCAAGAACTCCCTGACCTCATTGCCCATGGGCGGCGGCAAAGGCGGCTCGGACTTCGATCCCAAGGGCAAGAGCGACGCCGAAGTGATGCGCTTCTGCCAGGCCTTCATGAGCGAGTTATACCGTCATATCGGTGCGGACGTGGACGTACCGGCCGGTGATATCGGCGTGGGCGCACGGGAAATCGGCTTCCTGTTCGGCCAGTACAAACGCCTGGGCAATCAATTCACCTCCGTCCTGACCGGCAAAGGCATGACCTACGGCGGCAGCTTGATCCGTCCGGAAGCCACTGGTTTTGGCTGTGTGTATTTCGCCGAGGAAATGCTCAAGCGCCAGGGCCAGCGGGTCGAAGGCAAGCGTGTGGCAATCTCGGGTTCCGGCAACGTGGCGCAGTACGCGGCGCGCAAAGTGATGGACCTGGGTGGCAAGGTGGTTTCCCTGTCGGACTCCGAAGGGACGCTGTACGCCGAAAGCGGTTTGACCGAGGAACAATGGTCGGCCCTGCTGGCGCTGAAAAACGTGCAGCGTGGGCGTATCAGCGAACTGGCCGAGCGTTTCGGCCTGGAGTTTCGCCAAGGTCAAACACCCTGGGCGCTGGCGTGCGATATCGCACTGCCCTGCGCCACCCAGAACGAACTCGACGCTGATGCCGCCCGCGCGCTGTTGCGCAATGGCTGCATCTGCGTGGCCGAAGGCGCCAACATGCCGACCACCCTTGAAGCGGTAGATATCTTTATCGACGCGGGCATTCTGTTCGCGCCGGGCAAGGCCTCCAATGCCGGCGGCGTGGCCGTCAGTGGCCTGGAGATGTCGCAGAACGCCATGCGCCTGCTATGGACCGCCGGCGAAGTGGACAGCAAGCTGCACACCATCATGCAGTCGATCCACCATGCCTGCGTGCACTACGGCGAGGAAAATGGCCGGGTCAACTATGTGAAGGGCGCGAACATCGCAGGCTTCGTCAAAGTTGCCGACGCGATGCTGGCCCAGGGCATCGTCTAAGCCTCGGGTTCGATGCGCAGCACTTCGATCAACTGATCGCCGACCGGGCGCTTCCACAGCACCTCGTCACCCACCTGGGCGCCCAGCAAGGCGCGGCCCAGGGGCGAACCCCAATTGATCAGGCCCGCGTTGGCGTCGGCCTGGTCTTCGCCGACCAACTGGATGCGCTGCTGCTCGTCCTGCTCATTGGCGAAGGTCACCCAACTGCCGATTTGCACCTTGTCGGTGGACGTGGCCGGCGGCACAACCTGGGCGCTTTGCACGCGCTGGTTGAAGTAGCGTAAATCCCGCTCCAGGTCGGCCTGGCGTTGCTTGTCTGCCTGCTCGCCTTTAGTGGATTCGGTGCTGTATTCCAGTTGCAACTGCGTAACCTTGGCTTGCAGTTGCGCCAGCCCTTGCGCAGTCAAACGGTTGGGCTGCGCGCTGACCTGACGCTCCACCGGCTGGTCGGCCTGGGCGGCGGCGTTGTCCTCATTTACAAAAGCTCGGCTCATGACATTCTCCTCCAATGGAGTTTGGGCCATGCTCACAGCCGGATCGTTCCCACGCTCTGCGTGGGAATGCAGCCTATGACGCTCCGCGTCATCATGACGTCATTGCGAGCGATATGCCTTGGCCGCATCACGGTCTTTCTCCTGCTGCCACTCGTGCTCGCGATCGTTCCTGCGGTTGTCCTGATACTCGCGCAATTCCTCGTTCTCACGCATGGCTTTGCACTGGCGAAAACCGTCCTCCCAGCCTTCGGCGTATTGCCGGTCTTTCAGATAGCGCGGCACGTTCTTGCGAAACTCCCCGGTGATCACCCCAGCGGCCTGGCGCCCGCTGCTGCAACCGTCGTCAAAGCCATCGGCGAAGGCGGGTGGATAACCCTTGGCCAGCAACTCCTGATGGGTGGTTTGGCAGCCCGCTAACCACAGCGCCGTACTCAGCACTACCGCATATCGCCACATGGCGTACTCCCTGGCCGATTTACGGCTGATAGGGAGAGTCTAGAAGGGGATTTGTAAGCTGTATGTGAAAGGCGTGTAAGAGGGATGTGCAGGATGATCGTTCCCACGCTCTGCGTGGGAATGCCGCACTGGACGCTCTGCGTCCGCTGTAAAGGCGTGACGCGGAGCGTCACAGGATGCATTCCCACGCGGAGCGAGGGAACGATCATTTCATCAGGCTTGGGTCAGTAGTGATACCACTTCACTTCGAGCATCACTTCATTGACCGGCGTCGACAGGTGGCTGTATTCGCGCTGGGCGCTCAGGCGCAGGCCGAGGTTGCGTGACAGTTCCCATTGCTGGTTGAGGCTGATGCTGCGCCGCACCTCGCCATTGGTGAAGAAATCGCCCTTGGCTTCCAGGCTCAGGTTGCCCAGCGGGTTCTTCCACAGCACGCCGGTGTTGAAGCCGGCGGCGGGGGAGATGGCTTCGCTGAAGTCATTGTTGTGTTCCACACGCACGGTGCCGAGGGCGAAGCCGAGCATGTCGTCCGAGAGTTGCCAGGTGCCGCCGGCGCCGCCATTGACGTGGGCGACCAGGGTTTCGTCGTCATGTTTGCCCGGCACCCGTTCCAGGCCGCCGGTGACTTGCCAGGACCACGGTTGCAACAAGGCGTTGCGCGGGGTCAGGGAGCGGATGGTGGCCAGGTCCAGTTGCTGCAATTGCCAGTGGTTGCCTTCGTACTGGCGCAGTTTCATCTGCAGGATCTCGATTTGTGCGCCCAGGGGGAAACCTTCGGCGTTGTCGTTGAGGTCGTGATAGGCCATGCGCAGGCCGTATTCGCCAAAGGCTTTGTCGCCGCGGGTGCCGATGCCGGCCTGCCAGGTGCGCGACTCGTGGCCGTTTTCCGGCAAGCCGGGCGGGGTGATCTTCAGGTCGGGCGCCGGGTTCTGGTTGATCGCGCGCAGCAATTCGAAGCTGCGCTGGGAGCGTGCGGTGTCGCGTTCCAGGCCGTTGGCGCGGTAGCGTCCAAGGCGATAGGCAGCGTCCACCACCAGCGCCTGGCGCTCGCGCGGCAGCGCCTTGAAGGCGGGCTCCTGCAACTGTTTCTGGTCATCGCTGATCTTCAATACCCATTGCTGCTCATCGCTGTCGAGCGGCTTGGCGCGTTCGAGCAGTTCGCGTTCACGGGACGGACGATAGTCGATCTTTTCCACCAGACCCGCGTCCTTTACCGCTTTGACGGTATCGGTCGGGATCGCGGTGAGCGGGAATTGCTCGGTCAGGCGCAGGCCGGGGCGCGCCACTTGCAGCAGTTCCAGCAGTCGATAGGAGCAGTTTTCATCGAAGAAGAAGTAGTCGAACTTGATCTGCTTGAGCTCCCACACGTGCTCGACCATGCGCTTGGTCTCGACTTCGGTGAGGTTCAGGCGGTATTCCCACAGGTCACGGTTTTCCAGGCTGCGGTATTCGGAGAGTTTTTCCTGATAGGGCACCAGGGCGAACAGGCCGGGGTAGCCGCCCATCAGGCCTTTCCAGGCATACAGAATGCTGTTGTCCGAGCCTTCGATATAGGCGCCGAAGTTGATTGCGTAGCTGAGCAGGGCGGTGTTGTTGCTTTGCACGTCGGCCTGGTCGATGCGCAGCAAGGTGTGGCCGAACATCGACGAGGGGCTGTTGAGGTACGCCGCCGGGAAAATCATCACCGCGCTGTGGGGCGCGACGTCCGAGAACCATTGTTTGAATTCTTTGCAGTCCACGGCCGGCAGGTCGGTTAGTTGCAACTGATCCTTGAGCCAGCGGGTGCGTGCGGGGTAGACGCATTGGGCATGTTTTTCGCCCAGGCTGGCCGGTGCGTAGAGCGCGTCCACAGTGGCCTTGAGTTCGGCGTCCGGATGATGCGCCCCGTCAGCGGCGAGAAAGAATTTCTTGTCGCTGACATAGCTGCGCCAGCCATTGATCTTGCCGGCCTCGTAATGCCCCAGCGAAAGCCAGAACGGATCATTGGCCAGTTGCTGCAAACGTTGATCGTCGAGGTGCGGGGCCGCGTGCAGCGGGGCGCAGGCGAAGAGAGCCAGGCAAGCGAGGCGTTTGAGCATGGGGGCTACTTAAGTCGGACTGAAAAAAAGACCCAAGGGGGACAGGTCGAAAAAACAAAACCCGCGCCTCGAAAGACGCGGGTGGGTCGAGCTTAAGCCTGGGTAGCGTATTTCGCCAGACGGGCATCGCTTTTCAGTACGGCAATGGTGTTGTTGTGCACGTCATCAGCAGTCACGTCAGCCTTGCTGAAGATCTGCTGGAAGTGCTCGTGGGTCACGGCCGCGAAGTGATCGCGATCTTCCGGAGCCACACCCAGTACCACCGCGTAGGTGGTCAGGGCTTCGCCGTTGCCTTTGGCCATGTCTTCGGACAGCTCGTTCATCATGCCATTCATGGCAATCCAGGACTTGCCGCCGTAGGTCAGGGCGCTGTTGGTGCTGCAACCGTTGGTGCCCGAGGTCATGCCGAAGGTGGCGTTACCCGAGGTGCCGTTGGTGGTGGAAGCGAGGAAATGAGCAGGAGTACCGCGCTGGCCTTCAAACAACATGTTGCCCCAACCGCAGTTCGGGCCACCTGGTGCTTCTGCCATTGCATTGAGGGAGACGACGGTGAAGAGAGTACCAAGAAGGATCCGTTTCATAGCTTTGTTCTCTTTGTGTGCAAACCAATGGACAAGGGTTCAGGCGCTTCGCAGCACCCTAGGGGCCAGTTATTAGTCCAACCCGCGCAGTTTGGAGTTTAGGCACGTTCCATGGGTTCCGTGAGTTTTTATAAAACATTCAGTCTTGAACGTTTTTTTTGTGCGGCACGCGCCGTGGCTATGCTTTCCCAACAGCGCGCCTTGCCAGAGCGCGCAACCGAGAGCCAGAATGCCCCCATCTGCCCCGCCTGATGTAAGGAAGCCCGATGCCTGATCCTGTTGCTGCCAGCTTGCGTCTAGCGCCCGAAGCGCTGACTCGCCCTTTCTCCGCTGAACAGTTCAGCTTCTCGACCACCAATGATTTGGAGCCCTTTCGCGGTGTGCTTGGCCAGGAACGTGCGGTTGAAGCCTTGCAGTTCGGTGTGGCCATGCCACGCCCCGGTTACAACGTGTTTGTCATGGGCGAGCCCGGTACCGGTCGCTTTTCATTCGTCAAACGTTACCTGAAGGCTGAAGGCAAACGCCTGCAAACCCCGTCGGACTGGGTCTATGTGAATAATTTCGACGAGCCGCGCGAACCGCGCGCGCTGGAATTGCCAGGCGGCGGTGCTGCAGCGTTTATCACCGATATCAACGCGCTGGTCGACAATCTGGTCGCGACTTTCCCGGCCGTGTTTGAACACCCGACGTACCAACAGCGCAAAAGCGCCATCGACCGTGCGTTCAACCAGCGTTATGACAAGGCCCTGGACGTGATCGAGCGCCTGGCCTTGGAAAAAGACGTGGCGCTGTACCGCGACAGCTCCAACATCGCCTTCACGCCGATGCTTGACGGCAAGGCGCTGGACGAAGCGGAGTTCTCGCAGTTGCCGGAAGCCGATCGCGAGCGCTTCCACACCGATATTTCCGAGCTGGAAGAACGCCTCAACGAAGAGTTGGCGAGCCTGCCGCAATGGAAGCGTGAGTCAAACAACCAACTGCGCCAGTTCAACGAAGAAACCATCACCCTGGCCCTGCAGCCGTTGCTTGCGCCACTGTCGGAAAAGTACGCGGAAAACGCCGCCGTCTGCGGTTACCTGCAGGCCGTGCAGGTGTATCTGCTCAAAACCGTGGTCGAGCAATTGGTCGACGACGCCAAGACCGATGCCCAGGCGCGCAAGCTGCTCGAAGAGCAATACTGCCCGAGCCTGGTGGTGGGGCATTCGGTCAACGGCGGTGCGCCGGTGGTGTTTGAACCGCACCCGACCTACGACAACCTGTTCGGCCGTATCGAATACAGCACCGACCAGGGCGCGCTTTACACCACGTATCGCCAACTGCGTCCGGGGGCGTTGCACCGTGCCAACGGTGGCTTCCTGATTCTTGAAGCGGAAAAAATGCTCAGCGAGCCATTTGTATGGGATGCGCTCAAGCGTTCCCTGCAATCGCGCAAGCTGAAGATGGAGTCCCCGCTGGGCGAACTCGGCCGCCTGGCGACCGTGACCCTCAACCCGCAGATGATTCCGTTGCAGGTCAAGGTGATCATCATCGGGTCGCGCCAGTTGTACTACGCGTTGCAGGACGCCGATCCGGACTTCCAGGAAATGTTCCGGGTACTGGTGGACTTCGACGAAGACATCCCGATGGTCGACGAAAGCCTGGAGCAGTTCGCCCAGTTGCTCAAGACCCGCACCTCGGAAGAAGGCATGGCGCCGCTGACGTCGGATGCGGTGGCGCGGTTGGCGACTTACAGCGCACGCCTGGCTGAACATCAGGGCCGTTTGTCGGCGCGCATCGGCGACTTGTTCCAACTGGTCAGCGAGGCCGACTTCATTCGTCACCTGGCGGGCGATGAAATGACCGATGCCGGGCATATCGAGCGCGCGCTCAAGGCCAAGGCCACGCGCACCGGCCGTGTGTCGGCGCGGATTCTCGACGACATGCTCGCCGGGGTCATCCTGATCGACACCGCCGGCGCCGCCGTCGGCAAGTGCAACGGGCTGACGGTGCTGGAGGTGGGGGATTCGGCGTTTGGCGTACCGGCGCGGATTTCCGCCACGGTGTACCCGGGCGGCAGCGGGATTGTCGACATCGAACGTGAGGTTAACCTCGGCCAGCCGATTCACTCCAAGGGCGTGATGATCCTCACCGGTTACCTGGGCAGCCGTTACGCGCAGGAATTCCCGCTGGCGATCTCGGCCAGCATCGCGCTGGAACAGTCCTACGGTTACGTGGACGGCGACAGTGCCTCCCTGGGCGAGGCCTGCACCTTGATCTCGGCGTTGTCGAAGACGCCGCTCAAGCAGTGCTTTGCCATCACCGGCTCGATCAACCAGTTTGGCGAAGTGCAGGCCGTGGGTGGGGTCAACGAGAAGATCGAAGGCTTCTTCCGCCTGTGCGAAGCGCGCGGGTTGACCGGTGAACAGGGCGCGATCATTCCCAAGGCCAACGTGGCCACGCTGATGCTCGACGAAAAGGTCTTGCAGGCCGTGCGCGCCGGGCAATTCCATATCTATGCGGTGCGCCAGGCGGATGAGGCGCTGAGCCTGCTGGTGGGCGAGGATGCCGGTGAGCCGGATGCGGAAGGGCAGTTCCCGGAAGGCACGGTCAATGCGCGGGTGGTGGAGCGCTTAAGGGCAATTGCCGAGATGATCAGCGAGGAAGACTTGAAGGAGGCAGAGAAAGAGCTGGCGCAGCAGGCTTTAGCGGAGGCCAAACCGACCTGATCCCTGAAGCTTGATGGGATCAAAAGTGTGGGAGGGGCGGTGCGACGATTCGACTTGCCCCCGATTGCGGTGCATCAGTCAAAAATATTGAGACTGACACACTGCTATCGGGGGCAAGTCGAATCGTCGCACCGCCCCTCCCACAGTTTGATCTGTTTTTGTCATTAAATTGACAGGTGCCTGGAGAGGATGTCCGTTGGTCTCTACGAGCTTGGTTTGTCGCGTTTTTCTTCTATTCTCAATATCAGGGATATCCGCAGGAGTCGCAGGATAGAAACAGCCTCGCCTTTGCGCTGGGGCTGAACACCGATCTACCGAGGGTCGCCGCCATGCCGCGCAACCTTTGCCTTACCCGCCAGTGCCTGGGCCTGGCAACTCGTATCGAATGCTCCATTCGCCCCCTTGCCGGGGAGAATGGGCTGTGGACGTTGTTATTTGCCGCCGGCATGTCGGGCGAACAGCCGTCTACGGTCAAGTCTCAAGGCCCGTTTCACGGGCCGTTCGTGGCGGAAACCATGTTGGGTTCCATTGTCGACAGCCTGACCCTGCACGGTTACGAGCAGTTGGACGAGCCGCAGATCTGGTGCCTGCACCTGCAGGCTCATCTGCGCCAACTCAACGGCGGCCAGGAGCGATTGGCCCTATAATCCCGGGCTATTTGCTTTCCGGTTTGTCCAGTTTGACCTCAAAGCCATATTGCACGGTGTTGAGGTCGGTGCGCTGGTAGCTTTCCAGGGTGGTCGGCTGGCCGTAGAAATAATGCACATCAAACAACGCCGTACCGTATTCCTCGGCGCGGTGGCTCACGCCGAGAATTTCCTTGAGGTAGTTGCCGCTCGCGTCCCTGGCGTAGAAACGCCAGCTGTCGGCGGGAAACGCTTGCTGGTCGACGATCAGCGCGTTGTCCTTGAGCGACAGACCCTTGGGCAGTTTTCCGACGTCAATCGAGGCCTTTTCGATGGTGGCGAGAAACAAGGGTACCGAGCCGACCACAAACGCCGGGGTTTCCGGGAACAGGTTGAGGTCATAGGTCAGCGTGCCGCTGGCCGCGTTCAGCTCGTAGGCTTCGGTCGGCAACTCGATGGGTTCGCCGCGCTCGCCCTTATCATCTGCGGTGAAAAAGGTGATCGGCGCGGCGCTGTTATTGCGCTCGGCGCCGACCAGATCGTCATTGAAGGTGAAAGGGTGGTCGAACACGATTTTTGCGGCACTGGCATCTTCGGTCGATTGGCTGATGGTGACGCTGTTTTTCAACTGATCTTCAGTCATTGACGCGTCTTTGAGCCAGCTGGCGGCGGCGTCGTCATACACCGTGACCGGCATCGGCAAGGGCTGCACGCTCTGTTGCAGGCTGTTTTTGTCGAAGCGCATCACCGGCAGGTCCAGCGCCTTGCGAGTCACCGTGGCCTTGGAAAAATCCAGTACGTTGACCTGCAGGGTATCGATCACACCGTTGAAATACACCTTGGCGTAATGGCTGTTCTGGGTGTGTTCGAAGGCTTTTTGCGCGTCGGTGAGCTGTTTATCCAACGCTTCGGACCAAGCCTTCTGCTGTTGCAACTGCGCCAGCTGCTTCTCATAGAACGCCACTTGTGCAGCGCTTTCGTTGATTGAACCTGAGCGGGTGAGAAATTGCCCGGTGCTGTCCCGGGCCTGTACCAGCAGCGGGTTGGGCGAGTCGTCGCCCAGCTCGGTGGCCAGCGGCTCGCTGTTGGTCAGTTCGATTTCGGCGTAATTCTTGCCCAGCGACAGCAGCTTGAGGCTGATATTGCCCTCGGTGCGTGAATGGCCGACGTCGTTTTTTGACAGGTCAAAGGTCAGCACCCTGCCCGGCGCGGCGACCTCAATCGTGCCTTTAAGGCTGATGGGTTGCGGCTGGCTCTTGTTTTCCGTCTCGATGCCCTCGATGAACGGGTAGGTCACCGTCAGGTCGTCGGGGTTGGTCAGGTTGGAGCTGCTGGGACTGAGCTGGATGCCGGGGTCGGTCTCCGACCATTCCGGCTGGAAGGGAATGACTTTGTTGTTGCTCAAGGTTACCGACTCCCACTCCAGGCCATGGGGGAAGGGGAATTGCTCGGGAGCGTTGAACGTGAACGGGAAGACCGGCTGCAAATCCGTCAGGTAGTCGGAATGGGAAGCCCTGCGCAGGACGAACAGGCCATTGATATAGGTGTCCACCAGGGCCTGGGGGCTGGGGTAATGCTTGAGCAAGACCAGGCTGTCTTCGCCGTATTCGGCCTCGATGGGCTTGGTGTCGAGCTTGATCCGCGCACGTTCCAGCAACAGCAGCGAACCGCCAAGGTCAGCGATGACGTCGCGCAGCTTGGGGTCCTGGATGCCGTCCAGGGACTGTTCGAACGTGGTGGTTTTTTCTTCGAGGGTGGCCTGCTTCTGCTCTTCTTTGGGAGAGCAGCCGCTGGTCATCAGCAACGCCGCGCACAGGCCTAGACTGGCCAAAGGGGATCGCACATCCATTATCTGAGTTTTCCTGTCCGACATCATCGAGCCGAGTGAATGGTCTCGACACTAGCAGAAAAATCCTCTTACAGATGCCACTTGGCGCAGTTTTCTCGCGGTGACAGGCGCCGGGTAGCCACTGGTATACTCGGCGCCATTTTTAGCCAAGCTGTGTGGGATTCAATGGAACGCTTTATCGAAAACACGATGTATGCCGCGCGCTGGCTGCTGGCGCCGATCTATCTGGGTTTATCCCTGGGGTTGCTGATCCTGGCGATCAAGTTTTTCCAGGAAATCATTCACGTGATTCCGAATATTTTTTCCTTGCTGGAATCGGAAGTAATCCTGCTGCTGCTGTCGCTGATCGACATGGCCCTGGTCGGTGGCCTGCTGGTGATGGTGATGATTTCCGGCTACGAGAACTTCGTCTCGCAGCTGGATATCGATGAAAACAAGGAAAAGCTCAACTGGCTGGGCACCATGGACTCTTCGTCGCTGAAGATGAAAGTGGCGGCCTCCATCGTGGCGATTTCCTCCATCCACCTGCTGCGCATCTTCATGGACGCCAAGAACGTCGATCCGCAACACCTGATGTGGTACGTGATCATCCATATGACCTTCGTGGTCTCGGCGTTTGCCATGGGTTACCTGGACAAGCTGACCAAGCACTGATGGCGCGCGCCGGCCTTACTGCTCGACGAAGTAGTAGGGCTGGCGGTTGATCTTCATTTGCTTGACCACGGTGACTTTCTGACTGAGCCGGTCGGTCTGATCCAGCAGCGCGACATTGCCGGGTTTGGCGCTGAGAAAGGCGTGCAATTGGGCCTCGGTCTGCAGAATCGGCAAGTAGGCCTGCAGATAGAACACACTGGCGCCGGCGATTCGTTCATTGGGTTGGAACAGCGCCACCTCTTTACCTTCGTCCTGCAGTGTCTGCACCTGACTGATCACCGGCACGAATGACTGGCGCACATCGGCTTTGGGGGCGAACCAGAAGGCGGCGCTGAGGTAGCAGGCGATGGCGAGGGTGAATACACCGCCGATGATCTGTCGGTGGTAGCGGTAGAGTGCCGGTTTGTGTTGTTTGACCCACTCCAGCAGCACCCGCGCGTATTCCGCTGCCAGTACGGCGGCGGCCGGAGTCAACGCCATCAAATAGACGGTGCGTTTGCTCGAGGCCAGGGTCAGCAGAGTGAACTGCGCCACCAGCCACACGCTGAAAAACAGGCGGTAGCGGTTGCGCACCAGGCTTTTGCGAAAGTGCCACAGGCCCAGGTACACCAGGATATTCCATGGCAGGAAGGCCTCAGGCAGTTTAACGAGGTAGTAATAGAACGGCTCGTAATGCCCGGCTTCCACAAACGAGCCGCTGAAGCGCCCGACACTGTTGGTCCACAGCACGTCACCGACAGCCTGCATACCGCCGCGCTGAAACAGAAACCCCAACCAGATCAGCAGCGGCACCAACGCCAGCAGCGTGAACAGCGCCGGCTTGAGCCAGTCGCCGATACGCAGGCGCTTATCCATCAGGCTGGTGCACGCCAGGTAGACAAAAATCACAATCCCCGGCATCGCCAGGCCCAGCACACCTTTGCTCAGCGTGGCGATGACCATCCCCGCCGTGAACAGTGCCCACGCCCAGGCGCTGGAACCCTGGCGCTCGGACTCGGGGCGCACTGCCTGATAGAACCCCAGCAACGCTGCAGTCACGCCTAGAGCGAGCAACGAATCCTCACCCACTCCTCGCACATTGCCCCAATAGCTGGCCATGGTCGCCAGGATCAACGCGGCGCTGAATGCCAGCGTTGTGGGCCGCCCGAACCGGCGCAACATCCCGTAGAGCAGCATCACGCTGAACAACCCGGCAAACGCCGATGCCAGGCGTACGGCCCCGGTGCTCGCGCCAAACAGACGAATCGCCCCGGCGTCCAGCCAAAGACTCAGTGGCGGTTTCTCCAGGAAAGGCTCACGAAACAGACGCGGCACCACCCAGTCATTGTCCAGATGCATGGCCATGGCAATGCCCGAGACGCGAGCTTCGGTGGAGCCTTGCAGTTCATGGTTGCCAAGGGCGAAGAAAAACAGCAGGCCAACGAGCAGGAGCAGCAGGGGAACGGGACGCGTCATTGAGTGGCTACCGGGCAGGGGACCGCTCGGGGGAGCGGGCATGGCTGCCGGCTAGTATAGGGAGGGGTTTCTTAACGGTTCGTGAACGAGTGTAGGGTTTTTGTGCGGTCAGGCGGCGAGGTTTTACAGTTTGATCTGTTCGAACTTCCCCGGAGCAGAGAAACGCCAGGGAACACTGAAAGCCGCCCCTCCACGTATCAGCTCCGCTTGTTGCATGATGGCGGGCCACCAACGCACGAGATTGTGCGCTTTGCTCCAATAGCTTTCACCACTCCAGTGTTTCGCCAGACAGAAAACGGGTAATGCGCAGTCTCGAAATGCTTTCCTTTCCGCGTGCCCTTTCTTAAATCGATCCTGGGAGATCACTACCCAGCCACCCTCTTCACGCAGAGCTGATATCCAGGCTATATCACTGGTATTTTGGGGGAACTTATCCTTGAGCGGAAATACGCCGTGTTCATGAACTTTCGAAAGTTCGTTCAGGGCGCGTGCCAGTGCGGGAGGGAGATTATGATCCAACAGGAAGTTCAAGCCGCATTCCTTTGCTCGAACTCCACAGCTGCCTTTACCGCAACGGTCGGGATCTCATAGAGCATGGCGACGCGCCTGGTATCACGTCCTTCTGCCTCATAGGCACTGAAGATGGCGGCGGTATCGACGCCGGTCGCTGCCAGTACGGGCTTACCAAAATTTCTGGCAGGGTCCAGCACTACCGCTTTGCTATGTTTGACCGGGTACCAGCGTTGCGCCGAACCCTTGCCGGAGTAATCGATCCCTTCATACAGCGAAGGTTTAATGATTTGTTTGAACGCGTATTGTTTTTTGAGCAGGTCCAGCAGTGTCTCGTCACCCGTTTCATCCAGAACAGTGGCGAAAATGCTACGACCGTCTGTTTGGAACCGTTTGCAGGTGAACGGATAGGGCTGACCGAACAGCTCGCTAGCCTGGCGTGACGCATTGCGGATGGCCTGCAAGCTCAGCCCGTGCTGGCGAAATGCATGTACGAAGCGAATTTCGAGCAGGTCATGGAAACCAAGAATGCAATCGTCCACGTTTGACAGTTCCGATTGCCAGAGCCCGGCATGCTGAACGCCATTAGAGCTGTAGCCGAACAGCCAACGACGTATATCTGCGGTAGGGATGCCGGTGTATAGCGACGCCTCGCCAGGCGTGTAGAGGCCCACCCCTACAAGGGGGCTGGGCGAAACAGTCGTTTGCATGGATGGCCTCCTTGTCGTTGAGTTGAGTGGTGAAGTCTGGGGGCTCAGGTGTTCTCGTTCAACCTTGGGCAGACGAGCTGTGATCTGAAGCGTATCCGTACAATTCATTCCACGCCAGTTCACCTGATGCACGCCAACTCGTAGGAGCTTTCCGGTGCTTACTCAGAGGCAAATCGGCTTGATCGGCGTTCTGTTCCTACGCGCTAATCCGCGCCCTTGGCAGCAAATAATCTCTTGGCCTGCGCAAAACACTTTTCCGCAATGGCCGAGCGCGGTTCGGTCTTGCGCATCACCATGCCCAGTGGCGCGAGCACGCTGGCGTCCGGCAGGTTGATGAACGCGAGGTTCTCGATCGGACTTTCCAGGCCGCTGTCCAGCGGCATGATTGCGCAGCAGAAGCCTTCGTGGATCGCCTGGAACAGCTGATAGGTTGAGTCGCTTTCGAGCATGGGCTGGGGGGCGAGGCCGCGGCTGCGGAAACTCAGGTCAATGGACTTTCGATAGTGCATGCCCGTGCTGATCATCCCCAGGGGCAATTGCGCGGCGTCCTCCCAGCTCATTTCGCTGCCTTCGAAGTGGAAGTGACGGGTGTCGTACAGCAGGCCTACGCGGGTCTCGCCCAGTTCGAAAAAATCCAGGTAGTTGGCGTTAACGTGGTCCAGGTAACACACACCCAGATCCAATTGATTGGTGCCCAGCGCTTCGATGATGTTGTCCGAACTCATCGACGTCAGGCTGAACTTGAGCTCGGGAAAGGTGTGGGACAGGCTCTGGATATAGCTGATCGGGTTGAACCCGCTGAGCGGCACCAGGCCCAGGCGCAAGTTACCCACCAACTGGCCGCGACACGCGGCCGCCTCGGCGAACAACCCGTCATGGGCGGCGAGCAAGGTCCTGGCCCACGCCAGCACACGCTCACCGGCCTCGGTAAAGCCTTCGAAACGCTGGCCCCGGGTGACCAACTCCAGGCCCAACTCCTCCTCCAGATTGCGCAGGCGCATCGACAACGTCGGCTGGGTGATATGGCAGCGCGCAGCCGCCTGGCCGAAGTGACGGGTCTGCTCCAGCGCAATCAGGAATTTGAGTTGTTTTATGTCCATCAAGGTGCCTGCCAGGGAAGAAGTGAAAGGTCTGTCAGAGTGGAATCACCTATTCCTGAGAACTGGCCAACGCACTCGATAACCGGTCGCCAGACAATGCTGGATAGCCCGATCAGCCTTGACGATTAGACAGGCATTTTTCAGTTCAGTACACAGTCGATGGCTTGAAGGACTGGCGGCAGCCCTGCCGTGCGCAGGATGGCATGGGGTTGAAACCGGGTCGATCAGCCGCCCGTCATGTTCATGAAGCGCACCACCTGCACCTCATCGTCGAGGGTGAAGTTGTGTCGATACGGCTTGAGTTTCATCGACTCGACAATCGCACGCTCCAGGCGTCTCGGTTCGCCCGGATAGCGCCGCAGCACCGCCTTGAGGTCGACCGAATGCTCATTGCCCAGGCACAGCAGCAACCGGCCCTCAACGGTCAGGCGCACACGGTTGCAGGTCGCGCAGAAGTTGTGACTGTGGGGAGAAATAAAGCCCAGGCGAATATGCGGCGCCTCGGCCAGACGCCAGTAACGCGAAGGCCCCTGGGTCGATTCCGCAGAGTCGATCAGCGTGTAGCGTTCAGCGATACGCTCGCGCACCTGCGCACTGGAATAAAACGCCTCGGCACGGCTGTGTTCGCTGATCACGCCCAGCGGCATTTCTTCGATAAAGGATATATCCAGACCACGGTCGATGGCGAAAGCCAACAGGTCGTTGACCTCATGGTCATTGCGACCTTTCATCACCACGCAATTGAGCTTGGTGTGCTCGAAACCTGCGGCATTCGCGGCATCGATACCGGCGATCACCTTGGCCAAATCACCGGTGCGCGTCAGTTCACGAAAGCGCGTGGGGTCCAGGCTGTCGAGGCTGATATTCAAGCGCTTGAGCCCCGCATCGAACAACGGAGCAGCGAGCTTGCCCAGCTGCGAACCGTTGGTGGTCATGCACAACTCGCGCAGACCGGGAAGCGCGGCGATGCGTTGGCAGAGCTCCACCACGCCCTGACGAACCAAAGGCTCGCCGCCGGTCAGACGGATCTTGCGCGTGCCCAGCGCGACGAAACTTTGCGCCAACTGATACAGCTCTTCCAGCGACAGAATCTGCTGGCGCGGCAGGAACTCCATGTCCTCGGCCATGCAATACACACAACGGAAATCGCAACGGTCGGTGACGGACATCCTGAGGTAGTCGACCCGGCGCGAAAAGCTATCCATCAGGATTTGATCGGTCATGAGAAACCTCGGCGGCGGCATCGGGCGCATAACCCTGGCGCTTTAATGGGCGCGTTATCTACGCGAGGCTAGAGTTGTTTTGAGCGTACGTCTAATCAGTATTAGCAACTGGGTGATCGACGGGGTCTATGGGGTGTGGCTGATGTTTTTAGGGGGGCGCGGTAGTGGGTGATGAAGGGCTTGGTCAGTCAAGGCTCGATTCCGTCCTGCGACGAGGGCGCCTCGCTCGCCGCAGGTACGAAGTGATCGTGCGGTCGGTTTCTATGGGTTCTCGCCAGTTGTCTGCGTAGTGAATACCTGAGTTTCCAGCATCCGCTCCAGCAACAACTCACCCAGCACGACCAGTTGCTGAGCCGCCAGCAGCTTGTGGCGATGTGAGCCTTCCAGTTCAAAGGCCAGATCGGTGGTCATGACATTCAGGGAGGCGAGGGTTTCACTGGCTTGGATTAGCAGGGTTTCGACGGGGATGTCTGGGGCGAGGGTGAACAGGGTTGTTGGGGGATTGGGGGTGATCTTTTTCATGACTGAAACTCCTTGATTGGTGGAGTCGCCAGACATCGCTGCTAAACGAAAAGGGTGGCGACTGTACGCGGGTTAGCAGACCAGGAATCAAGGAACCCAGCGCACCCGAAGGTGCCCCACGCACAGCCGCCATAACGCAATCCAGCGGATGCTGAAAGCATCGCTTGAATGGGAGGTGGCGTTGCAGGCCTTGATATTAACCGAGCTGCTAAACCCGGTCGCTGATTTTGCAGCGACTGGGGGAGGTTAGCGGGGTGGGAGGTGAAGGGGGAGTT
>NZ_JAFLXH010000004.1:0-230841 GCF_019891515.1 Pseudomonas sp. Wu6
CGGAGCACCCATCATAGTGATAGGTGATCAGGTTTCTTAGCCTTCATTCGGCGATTCGGAGCCGCTTTTTTGGGCCGGAAGCTTTCAGTTGCGTACCGCAGCTCCCGGCCAATAGCTGCGCTTCGCGATTGACGACTTTCGACCCATGGCGGACGTTCAGCAACCTTTCGGCTAAGTACGTACGGTCAAAACGGCACAATCAGTTGTAGCCCTAGCGCCCGCTTCAAGCCGAACGCTTAGACTAAAACGTAAGCGTCCGGCGATCTCGCCTCGACAGTCGAAGAGCGCCGCATGCTGAGGCATGTGAGTGCTCCAATGCACGGTTGCGCTCAGGCGTGGTTGCGCCTCATTTCCGCCCATTCTATCAATGCCTGTATTGAGGGCCCGAGTGCGTGGCCGATATCCGTGAGCCGGTACTCCACTTTAGGAGGCACCTGCGGGTACACCGTCCGCAGCACGATGCCGTCCCTTTCTAGCTGCTTGAGCTGTTGAATCAGCATTTTCTGATTGATCCCTTCAATCAACTTCTCTATATCCGAGAACCGAAGTGCCCCCTTCGCCGCGAAAAGCTGGCACAGGATGATAATCTTCCACTTACCCTCCAGCACGCGAAGAGTCTCGGTCGTTGCCTCAGCCCAATTCCGACGATTTTGCGGATCACCGCAATTCCAGTCCCGTTCCATTTCTTTCTCAACAGTGTGTTACCCACCTTTTGGTAGGTACTTACCATTATCGCATCAGCGCTCTAGAATCGGTGCAAGACATACGATTATTGAGGCTTAGTTCATGAAAATCGGCATCATTGGAACTGGTAACATCGGCGCCACCCTCGCCCGTAAGCTTAAAGTTGCTGGCCATGAAATTCGCGTAGCAAATTCGGGGGGCGTCAGCGGCGTTCGCGCGTTTGCCGAAGAGATAGGCGCCGAACCTGTAGATGTTCGGGGCGCGGTCGACTGGGTCGATCTGATCGTACTGTCCATACCGCTACCTGCTTTGAGCGCGCTTCCTTCTAATCTGTTCAGCGCCGTATCTGACAGCGTCCCAGTGGTAGATACCAGCAATTATTACCCTGGGTTGCGCGACCCTCGCATTGCAGAACTTGATGAAGGGATGACAGAAAGCGTCTGGGTTGCCAAACAGATTGGACGGCCTGTGATCAAGGGCTTCAACAACGTGCTGGCTTATACTTTGGCAGAGCTAGGCCTTCCAGAAGGTAGCCCTGGACGCTTGGCAGCAGCGGTGGCAGGTGACGATCCCAAAGCGAAACAAACGGTAATGTCTCTGGTGAGTGAAGTTGGCTTCGACCCGGTCGATGGAGGTTCACTTGATGTGTCCTGGAGGCAACAACCATGCACACCAAGCTACTGCTGCGACTATGACGCGGCGACTATGCAGAAAGCGCTTTTGATGGCTGTTAAAGGGCAGGCAGCAGCGAAGCGAGATGAGTTGCCCAAGCACTTTGCAAAGCTCGGGGCCAACGCCAGTCATAGCGAGGTTGTAGCCATGAACCGCTCGTTCAACCCTCTGGATTGATGCTTTCGGGCAACGAGAGCGATCTCAGACAATACGGGGCCTCCTTGAATGAAGATGAGTCCAGTTATGAGGCAAAAGTAGATCGATCTCGTTCGCCCGGTGCGTTGGTAGGCGAGTAAGAACATCCTTCAAGTAAGCGTACGGATCATGTCCGTTGAGCCGCGCCGACTGGATCAAACTCATAATCGCCGCCGCACGTTTACCGCTGCGTAACGAGCCAGCGAACAGCCAGTTTGAGCGCCCAAGAGCCCATGGCCGGATTTGATTCTCGCACCAGTTATTATCGATGGGCACAGCACCGTCATCGAGATAGCGCGTCAGCGCTATCCAGCGTTTTAGGCTGTAATCCAAGGCTTTCGCGATGGCCGATCCCTCAGGCACAAGCTGTCTTTGGGCGATCATCCAGGTATGAAGTGCGTCGATGATCGGCGCTGCTTTTTCGTGCCGTATTCGCTGTCGATCACCCGGTTCCAGCTCGCGGACTTCTCGTTCAACTTCGTACAAGGCCGCGACGTAGTGCAGCGCTTTTTCGGCGATCTGGCTCTTGTTGGTCGCGTGCAAGTCGAAGAACTTTCGGCGTGCATGAGCCATGCAGCCGATCTCCGTGACGCCCAGTTCAAAGCCTGCCTTATAGCCAGCAAAGTCATCGCAGACCAGCTTCCCGTTCCAGTGGCCGAGGAAGTTTCGAGCATGTTCGCCAGCACGGCTCGGGCTGAAGTCGTAAACGACCGCCGCCAGATCGGAGAACTGACTGGTGGCGTAGGCCCAGACATAAGCGCGATGAGTTTTCTTCGCGCCAGGCGTCAGCATTTGTACTGGCGTTTCGTCGGCGTGGACGACGCCGTGCGTCAGCACGGCTTCGCGCAGCGCATCAACCAGCGGCTGTAATTGCACGCCGCAGTTGCCCACCCACTGCGCCAAGGTCGAGCGAGCAATAGGCAGTCCAGCGCGGCCGAAGATTTTCTCCTGCCGATACAGCGGCAGATGATCGGCAAACTTAGCCACCATGACGTGGGCCAGCAGGCCCGCTGTCGGTATGCCTTTGTCGATGACGTGCGCCGGTACCGGCGCCTGGATCAGCGTTTCGCACTGTTCGCAGGCCCACTTTCCACGGATGTGGCGCTCGACGGTGAACACGCCTGGCGTGTAGTCGAGCTTTTCGCTGGCATCTTCGCCGATGCGCTTGAGGGCGCAGCCGCACTGGCAGTAGCTGCTGTCCGGTTCGTGATGGATCAGTGTGCGAGGGAACTGCGGTGGCAGCGGTGCGCGCTTGGGTTGCTGGCGCACTTTGGCTTCGACAGGTGCCGGTTGCAGCGCCTCAAGTTCGGCTTCGATAGCGGCGATATCCGTATCGATCAAGTCGTCAAGCAGGCTGGCTTGATCAGGGCTCAACTGCTCGCTGCGCTTGGCAAACTTGAAGCGTTTGAGCAGCGCGATCTCGTGGGCCAGTTTCTCGTTGACAGACTTGTGATGAGTGATTTGCTTGTCCATCGTCTCGACGTGCTGGATCAACTGCGCCGCCAAGGCACGCAGTTCTTCAGGGTTTAATTGATCGAGATTCGGATGCGAAGTCATGCCGCCGATTTTGCCAGAGAGGGCTAGTGGCGGCGATAGACTGATGGGCCAATTGCGCTGGAAAGCGCGCCATGGCAGACAAGTTAGAGCACCGTGATGGCTCCTCCGGAACCGACGCGTTGCCAAGGTAAGCCGAGCACCAAGGCTTGAAGTTGCTCTGCATCCAACTCGACTTCAGAGCCGTGCCGCACACCCGGCCAGAAGAAGCGTCCTTGATTCAAACGCCGGGCGGCAAGCCAAATCCCCACGCCGTCATGCACCAGCACTTTCATTCGATTGGCGCGGCGGTTGGCGAACAGATAGGCACAGTGCGGCTTCGCCGCACCGAACACCGCCACGACCCGTGCGAGCGCGGTTTCGGTGCCGGCGCGCATGTCCATGGGCTCGGTGGCGAGCCAGATGGAATCGACGCGGATCATCGCAGCAGATCTCGCAGGAAAGCAGAACACGCCGCTGCGTTTTCTGCTGGCCAACTCACCACGACTACACCTTTTGGATGCGGCACTTCGATTCGGATCGTGGCAAGAAGGGCCTGATGCATCGGCACCGGCGGCGAAGTATTGACCGGGATGAAGGCAGTTTGCAGTGCCAGGTTTTTCTGCGCATGCACCCGAATCCATTTATGGACGAGGTTTGCATTGAGGTTGTGGGTCAAGGCGACATTGGCAATTGAAGTGTCAGATTGGGCGCACTCAGCAATGACCTGGGCCTTGAAGGACTCTGAATAGGAACGGCGTTCTTGTGGCATGGGCGTCCGCTTAAAAAGGCTAAAAATGGTGTCCACTTAAATTTAGGTGGACACCATCGCCTCAAGCGACGGTGTTAGGAAGGTGTGTTGCCCGGACGGTTACCCTAATCCTGTGCAGATACAGGTAAAGCTTTGCTGGTTTCAGCCGAAACATTCCGAACGGAGAAAAAACTGGCTACGGCAGGCTACTACTGAACCATCCTGGGCTCTATCAGACGTCGACTTCATAGAACGTTCGCCTTGGATAGCTTTAAACAACATCTTCAAGCCCTGAGGCCTGCCATGCTTAGAAATGCTCCTTTGAGTACAAAGCTACTGCTTATTTTGATGTTTCCCCTGTTGGGCTTTCTGGTCTTCGCCGGGATTTTTGTAGCTGACAAACGAGAGACACTGAGCGAGATGAACCGAGCGGTCACCGCTACCGGCACCGCGCAGAAACTCAGTGACGTAGTAACCACTATCCAGCGTGAGCGCGGCGCAAGCGGCGTGTTTCTGGGCAGCGGTGGTAAGACGATGCAGGACAAGTTGAAAGTCTTACGCCAAGAAACCGACCGTGCGGTGAGCGCGATGCATGCGCAATCGACCGAGGGTCTTATCGCGCCTGACAAGATGCTGCGCGCAATTGATGGTTTGGCCGGACTGCGTCAGCAGGTGGACACGCTCGCAATCAATAACGGCGAGTCCGGCACCCGATTCACCGATCTTATCAAAAATTTGATCGGCTTCTCTTACTCACTGGAAACCAGCATTGAGGATCCGGAAATCCTGCGTGGGCTGAGTTCACTCAATCAGTTCGTAGACATGAAAGAGCGCTCTGGTCGAGAGCGTGTACTGCTTGGCCTGGCATTCAACCAAAACCGTTTTGATGCGCCGCTGTTGTCACGTTTCAGCCGCAACATGGGCGAGTTCTCCGGCTATTTCGAGGCCTTTCAACGCTGGGCTCCTGCCGTGTTCAAAAATAAGCTGGATGCGGTTCTACAACAGCCCGCATCCGTCGATGTAGCTCGCCTGCAAAAACTCGGATTTGATACGCCTCTAGGCGATCCGCTTAATATCAAACCCGAAGACTGGTTCAACCTTTCCACCAGCCGTATCGACATGATGGCTCAGGTCGAGGCTGAACTGGGCCAGACGGTCGTGAGCCTAGCCAATGTCGCGCGTACCGATGCCCAGCGCAGTCTGTATGTCGCAATAGCCACCGTCATTCTGATGTTGATTGCGGTGCTGTGGCTCGCTTCGGTGATTATTCGCAATATCAAAATCGCTGTGGTCGACGTGAACCGCACCCTTATTTCGCTATCCACGCGTGACCTAACTGCCAGAACCCGTTACACCGGCAGAGACGAGTTTGGCGAGATCTCGCGTAACCTGGATAACATGGCCATACAGATCGGTGAAGTGATCCGTGAGATCGGGAGTGCCACGGCGCAGGTCGCGACCGCCGCCGAGCAGTCTTCGGCTGTGGCCCTGCAAACTAGCAATAACGTCGTCCAGCAGCGTCAAGGCACCGATCAGGTGGTCACTGCCATCAGCGAGATGAGCGCCACGGTCAAAGACGTGGCGCGCAGCACTACCGACGCCGCAGAGATGTCGCAGCGCGTTAATGCCAGCACTATGCAGGGCAAGGCTGAAATCGAGAACACCATCAGCTTGATCAAAGGGCTTGAGGTTCAGGCCGAACAAACATCCCGAATCATTGAGGAGCTCAAGGGTGAAAGCTATTCCATCTCCTCGGTTTTGGATGTGATTCGTGGTGTAGCAGAGCAAACCAATCTGCTAGCTTTGAACGCTGCCATTGAGGCTGCCCGTGCCGGTGAGCAGGGTCGTGGATTTGCCGTGGTCGCCGATGAGGTGCGGAATCTGGCCAAAAAGACTCAGGATTCCACCGTCAGTATCCAGAAGATGATCGCCAATCTGCAATCCGGCTCCGACCGTGCCGCCACTTCCATGCAGGAAACTCTAGGGAAGGCTCAAGAAGGCGCGAGCAACGTAGTGCGCGCAGGGGAGTTGCTAGAAGAAATAGCCGAGGGCATCGCGACCATCAGCGACAGCAACATACAGGTCGCCTCGGCGGCAGAACAACAGAGTCAGGTTGCCGAGGAGATCCACCGCAACGTAAACGACATCAACACTCTGGTTATCCAGGTCAGCGCCGGTGCTGAACAAACCGCCGTCACCAGCCGCGAGTTAGCCCGCTTGGCCGAGCAACAGCAGGGGCTGGTGGGACGGTTCAAGGTGAACTGAGTTACAAGTTTTTTTACCGGATGCTCAAATGCCCGAGAGAATGACTTTCGGGTATTTGAGGATTGGTAGGTGAGAGGGTGACGCGCCTATAAGGGCTACTTTGCTCAACGCGATAAACGAGGCTTTTCATGACGCCGGATGAGGTCAGGCCATGGATTATCAGCCGTCCTACGGCTTTCTGAAGGACTGCTTATACCGTTCTGAGTCATACAAGGTGACTTTGGCAGACGCTTACATCAGTTCTTCCCTGAGTCGATTAGAAATTGCATGGTAGGCCAGTTTCGGACATCAACATTACCTCGAAGTGCGAACGTCAAAGTTAGCGTAGCGCGCTGCTATGTGATGGCAGGAAGACTTATTGTCGCTTGGCGGCAGACCTTCAATGATGATCCTGAAACGCTTAGGATTACTCACTCAATTCAGTACCAAAATGGAGCAGGCCACGGTTTATGGATATCGAATTTCGCGGTAACGGCAAGCGTGATAATCCGTCTGTAGGTACATGCGATGAGTACGGCGTGAGCGGGATTACCAGCTTTGACGATCTGACCGAAGCTCGTCGTAAGATTGCTGAGGCGCATCCAGGCTTTAAACCTCTGTTCTCGCTCGATGATCTGCACCAAGCCCGCTACACCTCGGGACATGTGCGCAATAATTTAGGGATGGACGATGCATCGGAGCAGGACATAGCGGGCTTGCCTCCAGAGTGCTTTGAGAATGGTGAATACATAGGCTATCCGACTACAAAAGAGGAGTTCGCAATCTGTCTTCGCAATTTCATGACCCTGGTTGCAGCCACGTCTTTCGAGGATGCTTGTACTCATGGTTTGACGCTAGATCAGCAGGCCCTCCAGGAGTGGATCGGTTACCAGAACAACCCTATCTCTCTTCTAGAGCAGCCTCTTTCAGCGCTCCTGGTACCCGTTCAGCAGTCCTGCCAGGCACTCGCGGCTTTTCCGAATGGCTATTTCACTTCGGATCTGGATCCCGCGAAAAACTTTGCCGTTGCGCGTCATTTTTCAGAAGCGCATGGCTATGAGTTGATGGGCGTAGGTGCTTCTTACATCGGCTTCATTCGTGCTGAACCGCCTGATACATCACTTGCTAACGTCGTAGCCAAAGACTTCTGTGCGCTCTATAACACTAGCGATGAAAACCTACAGGGACGTGTTTCCAAAGTTGCGCAGGCGATCTCCGGTCGGACGCATCTTTGGCTCCGTTACGTGGAGTGAGCTTCGTCGCATCCAAAGTCCGGCTGAATAGTTAACAAAGCTTGTGAGAGGTCTGGAGCTTTTTGCCGCCTCGTAGGAGGGCAGTATCCACACATCCACTACAATCAGGCACATGATTGGCGCTGCTCGTTTTCCGCTACGTAACGTCAATTTCGTCTGATAGCTGTCGATATGGAGAGCAGCCGTCCCAAGCGCTGAACAAGTTTAAGCCTGCCCAATTCCCGCTGTTTACAATTGCCTGCTGACAAAAAGGATTCTGTACATGCTTTTTTCCCTGCTCGACAAATTTTTCAATCGACCGCTAACTGATGAAGCATTTGCCAAAAAATTTATGGATTCGACTCGTAAAGCTGGATTCAGCGAGAATCTGAATTTTGAGAAGAACGAGTTCCGCATCCGCCATGGGGATGGATCGTACTTCAATCTCCATAATGCCTTTCGCGACTATCAAAATGCAGACAAAGCACAGAAATCCGCCGTTCTGACCGGATACGTATCGACGCTGTTAGAGGCGGGTAGAAAAACCGAGACTGTGTTTGATAATGTCAAAGCACAGCTGCGTCCGGTGATTCGCAACCTTGCCATGCTTGAAGAAATTCGACTGGAACACGCCCGTAAAAATGGCGACAAGCAGTACGATTATGTTTCACAGCCTTTGGGCCGAGACTGCGTTATTCTGCTTGCTGTCGATTCGCCCGAGTCCACTGCCACCCTTACCAATGGCCCCGAAGCACATTGGGGTGTGACGATGGAAGAGGCGGTAAAGATCTCCATCGAGAACCTGCGTGATACGACAAACGAAGCCTTCGGGGAGATTATTCCAGGCCTATACGCTGGGGAGTGGGCGGATGGGTACGACACCAGCAGGGTGTTGTTGCCAGATGTCCTTCAGCGCGTGCCAGTTAAAGGTCGGCCAGTGTTCATGGTGCCCAGTCGAGACGTCCTGATGGTCACTGGAGACAAGGACGAACAGGGAATTCGTCAGATGGTAGAGCTTGCTTTCCAGGCTCTTGAAAGGGGGCGTGCTGTCTCTACCGATATTTACACCTACGAAGGTCGCGATATCATACCGTTTAACTGTGATGATGAAGGGGTCAGCAGTCGGTTGGTTACACTGGAGCATTTGCTGCTGCAGAGTAATTATGCCAATCAGAAAGAGTTGCTCGACAAGCTCAATCTGGAAAAGGGCATCGACATCTTCGTCGCCTCCTACAATCTCTTCCAAATGGCTGACCAACCAAACCAGACGGTATCGATGAGCGCCTGGACAAAAGGTGTGCTGACGCTGTTGCCCAAGACAGATCGCGTCGCGTTGGTTGAACCTGTTGAGGGTGGGGAAGCGACAGTCAAAACCGTCTCCTGGAGTGAACTTGAATCCGAGCTTGGCGATCTGCTGGCTACAGAAGCGGGCTATCCACGTCGCTATCGGACACTGGGATTTCCTTCGGTTGAGCAGCTTAATCGCCTGACTACCTTGTGATCAGTGCTCTACTACTCTGGCGCACTGCAATGGAGGTATCGCTGAGCTGGCAAAGCAGCAGTCGCAATTTATCATTACGATACACTCCCCATTTTGATTGCTTATCCTGGTGGGAAAATTTGGGAGTTTACCGATGTGGGGTTGGTGGCTTCTCTAGCGCTACTGAGTCGGGCCGCAAGATCTGACTGACTTACTTCAGTTGGCGAGCCGCTGTGCGCGGGCAGGCTGTGGCGAACCGAGCTCCCGCGTCCCGCCGTATCTCGGCCCTGCGGGCGTCCATCCTTCACGCCTTCGGCTGTGCCAGCCTGCGCGCTCCGCTTGCGTTGGTTACTCAGTGCGATATGGTCGATACGCCAAGCAGCTCGTCATTTCTCCGATGGGGAAACCACATCTTGCCAGCCATCAATCAACTCCATATTTTGCGCAACGAGCTGGCAGGGCTTGCCAGTTGCCTTGCGACAATTGCTAAGCGCCTGCTTTCGTGCTGTCTTGAGTGAGCGCGCGCCGTAGTACCAGTAAATGCTGCTACTTTCCTTGGACATGGCCATGGCTTTCTCGGTAACGCTCTGAAGATAAGCCTCAGCGCTCGCACGGTCTTCGGGCGCCAGCTTCGAAAGCAGCAGCATTAATGCGCTGTCGTCCATGGCAGGAAGCCGGTTGCTCCTGAGAAAATCTTCGATATGAGGCTTTAAAAGGGTATTGGCCTCTTGTTTGTAGAGCGAGTGCCCATCCCTACCGAATGGGGGTAGCAGCGCCAGTTCAGTATTACCTCCCGCCGAGCGGTAGCCCGCGATCATCCGACCTACAAGATCTGGGCTGAAAAACGGATCATTCTCGGCGTAAATCCAGAGCGTTGGCGTTGGGTTGCCTTTGCCAAATTTCGTGAGGTTTCGCACAAGATCAGTTTGATATAACGAGCAATTAGAGTCCGCAGAGCCCACATTTGTGTAGTGGTAAACGCCGCCAGAGATGTTAACTACCGCCGTCAATGGGTGACTTGGTTGAGCCGCGAGGTCTAGCATTGACGCTCCGCCGATAGAGATACCAACACCTACTGCCAAGGATGGATCTACATCTGGACGCTCACGCACAGCCGCCAATGCGGCGCCAAGCTCTCTGCCATGCGCATCGAGAAATCGTGCCACGTTGGGATTGGTGCAAGTTCCCCCTTCATTCATGAAGTTTCCGGTCGAACGACCATAGCCGGGCCATACAATAGATGCGGCAAGCCAGCCACGGTGCGCAAAGTCGTGAGCGATATGAGCAAGCCAATCGGCATGTGCGGCGGACGGAGATGTTGCCGCCGAGCCGTTAACAATCAGTGCAATGGGGTACTTACCCTCCTTTACGGGACGAACGATTAATGCTTCGATTTTCTCAATATGTGAGTCAACCTGGATGGGCAGTAAGAGTTGTTCTTCGCTTACCAGTGAGTCTGCACGGGGTTGGCTTGCAAAAAGCATCAGACCAAACGTGATAGTCCTGAAGCGTAGTATTGATTGCATTTAGAACGCTCGCTGATACGTTAGAAGCCAAGCTTAAACTGGTGCGACAATAGCTGATCGTAAGGTTCTGTCCAACACGTCTTGTGGTTAGCCCGGGATGTCTCATCGCGTATCACTCAATCCAGCACCGTTGGGAAATAGGTGATGTGGAATTAACCTGCTGACACGTGGGGACTTACGCCATTAGTTCTGGAGTTCGGAGGGGCTGTTTCCGGAACTCTTTAGTTGTGTCTGCATATGTTCCGATTAGCAGCTAATCCAACAGGAATTCGTCCTGTTGAGTTATCTGCAAAGCAGTCTTCTCCAAACGCAGTAAAAATTCTTTTCGGGGCTGTCCTCCGCCATATCCGGCGAGTGCTCCATTCGTCGCTATGACACGGTGACAGGGAACGATAATGGATAAGCGATTGTGTCCATTTGCATTGCCCACTGCTTGGCTTGCACCTGGCTTACCGATGGCCCCAGCGATGGCACCGTAGGTTGAAATGGTTCCATAGTCGATTTTTAAAAGCTCTGCCCACACAAGCCTGTCAAAAGAACTGCCTGGCATATGGAGCGGTACTGAAAATTTCTTTAGCTTTCCCTCAAAATAAAGTTTTAGTTGCACTTCGATTTGCTTGATGTGGAGATGCTCGCCAGGCGCAATTGAATACCCATGACGCCCACGCAGTTCGTTTAATTCAGCGGTTAGCGCTGGACGGTCAAGAAATTCGAGGAGTACCAAACCTCGTTCCTCTGCCATGGCAATCATTGGGCCCAACGGTGTAGTCAGATGGCGATAAAGCAGGAGGGACGTTTCAGTTGCCTTACCGGGGGGCATTTGAAATGTTTTTTTGAAAGCATCCCTAAAGCCACTCAATGACTCGTATCCTAAGTCAAATGCTGTGTTATCCAGGGTTTCGCCCGAAGAAATCCGGCCTAGGGCGACACCGAGCCTTCTAGAGCGCATCCATGCATGAAAAGTCATGCCAAAATTTTGTTTGAACCACCTGCGTAAGCGTAACGGATCGATACCACGCGTAGTTAGTTCAGCATCACTCCAGCGAGCGTCAGGTGATGCAGATACAGAGGCCAGTAGCCCCTTGACCCAATCTGGCGCGGAAGCCGCGAGATCTAATGGCTTGCATCGTAAGCAAGGCCGATAACCTGCAGCCATCGCTTCGTTGGCCTGCGAAAAGAACTCTACATTCTCGGGCTTTGGCTTACGTGCACCACATGTAGGGCGGCAAAAAATACCTGTAGTTTTGACAGCAGTGAAAAAAACGCCTTCATAGGCGGTGTCGCTGCATAGCATCGCATTTACCATCTCGCTTCTGGGCGGAAGAGCGTGATTGTAAGATCTCATTAGAGCGTAGCCTCGTCTTCGAATGGGTGTGAAAATCGCTTTCGAGGTGCGGAAAACAGCGGCGATTTTCATGCGGATCACAGATTAATAGGGCGAAGATAACTTTTCGCTTAGGTGTTTTTTTGCTGCCATAAGGTTATTCAGGTCGCTGTAGGTATATGCGTCCAATGGATACTCGAAAAGCTTTCCCGTTCGCAGGAAGCTCTTGGCGAACGCCTTGTTGGCGCCGCATAAGAATTCAGCAATGCTGGAACCAGCGCTTAGCCGTTTGACGCCTAGACTCGTTAATTCATCCATGCCGGGTTGGCCGTTCCAGGCAAGCAGGTTGACGGGTAGCCGTGTTGCCTCGCACAGTGTAGCAATGTCGTTTTCCTCAACCATTCCAGCCGCAAAGATGCCGTCTGCACCTGCTTGCTCGAACAGCGATGCACGGAAGAGGGTCTCTGGCAATTGTCGCGCTGGCTCTACCAAACATCTCAGATAAACGTCAGTTCGTACGTTCACGAACAAGTCTATTCCATGCTTGTTTGCTACCTTCTTTGCCACTTCGATTTTTCGCAAAATCAGATCAGTGCTGCCTGTTCCGTCCTCAATGTTGATTCCAACGGCTCCAGCCCTAACTACGCAGTCAATAACTTTAGCAACCGACTCAAGGTCGTCGGAATAGCCCCCTTCGACATCGACCGTGAGGGGGACTGTAAGCACTCGAACCATTGACTCAACTGTAGTAGTCAGCAGTTTTAGGGGAAGTTGATTGCCATCCTGGTATCCATGCGCCCAAGCAACGGCGGCGCTGCTGGTCGCGACTGCCTTACTCCCTACGCTCTCGGCAATACGTGCGCTGCCAGCATCGCTCACGTTGGCGAGTACCAACAAATTATCTTGGTGAAGGTTGCGGAAAACCGCACTTAGTGGCGTCATTCAGTGGTGCCCCGGAGAGAGAAGACTGATGCAGATCGCGCTATCGTAAGCTGACTACACAGACGTCTCCACCGAGAAATCGTAAGCGTCCGAACTACACCGCCTTGCATCTCAGACCTTAATCCCCTTTAACCGCTGATTGACGCGCTCACACTCAAAAACTGCGAAATTGCACCCCACTTGACCACCCATTTGCGTTGCAACTGACCAATCATTTGCATTCGAAGTGATCAGGACTCTCGGCTCTGTAGGGTAAGAGCGTGGCTAAAAGCAGACCGTAGGTTTGGCCAGTCAACGGGGCTCATTGAGCGCCGCTCTTTTCCTGTTCAAGCCGACAAACAGGGGGGCAATGAAACGGGAAATCGTAGGCTAAGGCGCGAAGTTTTCGTGGCTATCTATTCCATGCAGCGAATCGATCAGCGGGCAGCTAACCGTCCCGTGGCTCGCGCAACAGTCATCAACCAACTGCGCCAGGACCAACTCGATCCGCCGCAGATCCGCAAGTTTCCCCCGCACGTCTTCGAGCTTCTGCTCGGCGTGCACACGCGCATCATTGCAGTGCGTACCGTCATCGAGCCGCAACAGTCCGGCCACTTCATCGAGGCTGAAGCCCAGCCGTTGTGCGGACTTCACGAATTTCACCCGTGCAATATCCGCCTCGCCGTAGCGACGAATGCTGCCGTAGGGCTTGTCCGGTTCGGGCAACAGCCCTTTGCGTTGATAGAACCGAATGGTTTCCACGTTAACCCCGGCTGCCTTGGCAAAGACGCCAATGGTCAGGCTTTCCGCAGTGTTTTTCATACCGCTTGACTCCGTACCTGACTACGGAAATAACCTTAACCCATCGATCAAACATTCGAAAGGTTGAACCCATGTCTGAATCACAAAAGGGCCGTGGTGCACTCCTCGCTGGAGGTCTGGCGGCGATCCTTGCGTCCACCTGCTGCCTGGGCCCGCTGGTGCTAATTGCCCTGGGCTTCAGCGGCGCCTGGATCGGTAATCTCACCGTTCTGGAGCCCTACCGCCCGTTTTTCATCGGCGCGGCATTGTTGGCGCTGTTCTTCGCTTACCGGCGCATTTTCCGCCCGGCTCAAGCCTGCAAACCCGGTGAGACCTGCGCAATTCCGCAGGTACGAACTACCTACAAGTTCATTTTCTGGCTCGTGATGGCACTCGTGCTGGTCGCGCTCGGTTTCCCCTACATCCTCCCGTTGTTTTACTGATCAGGCAGGAGTCTCCCATGAAAAAGCTGTTTGCCGCTCTCGCGCTCATTGCCGTGGTTTCCCCGGTGTGGGCCGCCATCCAAACCGTCACCCTGTCGGTACCGGGCATGACCTGCGCCGCCTGTCCGATCACGGTCAAGAAAGCGCTGACCCAGGTCGAGGGCGTGACCAAGACCGAGGTGAGTTTCGAGAAACGCGAAGCCATCGTGACCTTCGACGATGCCAAGACCAACTCCGAGGCCCTGACCAAGGCGACCGAGGATGCCGGCTATCCATCTACCATCAAGCAATAGGAGGAAATACCAATGAGAAATCCTCTCAATCTGTTCACGCGGATCGGTGACAAAGCCAGTTCCGTCGGTGTGCTGGTTTCAGCCCTAGGCTGCGCCGCGTGTTTTCCTGCTCTGGCTAGCTTAGGCGCTGCAATCGGTCTGGGCTTTTTGAGCCAGTGGGAAGGCCTGTTCATCACCACGCTACTGCCCTTGTTTGCGGCCCTGGCGCTGCTCGTCAATTCCCTTGGCTGGCTCAAACATCGGCAGTGGCAGCGAACTGCACTCGGCCTGATAGGCCCTGTCCTGGTCTTGGCTGCGGTGTTTTTGATGCGGGCTTATGGCTGGCGGAGCGGTTGGCTGCTCTATATCGGTCTGGCCCTCATGCTTGGGGGCTCGATCTGGGATCTCGTGTCGCCCGCCCACCCCCGGTGCGCCCCGGGTGCCTGCCCACCACAGCCAAAACAGTAATGCCGCAAAGAGACCCATTTGAGGAAGTAAACGCTATGACCACACTGCGAATCCACGGTATGACCTGCGCCTCCTGTGCCGACCGCGTCAGAGATGCTCTGGAGGGAATCTCCGGCGTGCACCGGGCGGACGTCTCCTACGCCGGTGGGAAGGCCGAAATGACGGCCGACGCGGCTGTCAGCCGTGAACAAATGCAAGCCGCCGTCGAGGCCCTTGGGTATCAAGCGTCGTTCGAAGTCGCCTCGCTACAACCGCGCCCCGGCCAGCTCGATAAGGCGCTGGGCTGGTTGCGCAGCGACACCGAGGTCGGCAAAAACGGCGACGCGCTACACATTGCAGTCATAGGCAGCGGCGGTGCGGCAATGGCGGCCGCCTTGAAGGCGGTGGAAGCCGGCGCCCGCGTCACTCTGATCGAGCGCGGCACCATCGGCGGCACTTGCGTCAACGTCGGCTGCGTGCCGTCGAAAATCATGATTCGCGCCGCGCATGTGGCTCATTTGCGCCGCGAGAGTCCGTTCGATGACGGAATGCCCGCCACGCCGCCGACCGTCCTGCGCGAGCGGCTGCTCGCGCAACAGCAAGGCCTTGTCGACGAACTGCGTCACGCCAAGTACGAAGGCATTCTGGAGAGCACACCAGCCATCACCGTGCTGCGTGGCACCGCTCGCTTCCAGGACGGCCACACGCTCAGCGTCGAACTGGTCGAGGGGGGCGGGCGCGAAGTCGCGTTCGACCGCTGCCTGATCGCTACCGGCGCCGGTGCGGCCGTGCCGCCGATTCGCGGGCTGCAAGACACCCCCTATTGGACCTCGGAGGAGGCACTGGCCAGCGCCAGTATTCCGCAACGGCTCGCCGTGATCGGCTCATCCGTGGTGGCCTTGGAGCTGGCGCAAGCCTTTGCCCGGCTGGGTAGCCGCGTCACCATCCTGGCGCGCAACTCGCTGTTCTTCCGCGAAGATCCGGCCATCGGCGAGGCGCTGACCGCAGCCTTCCGCATGGAGGGCATCGACGTGCTTGAGCAGACACAAGCCAGTCAGGTGACCCACGCCAACGGCGAATTCGTACTGACCACCAACCACGGTGAACTGCGCGCCGACCAACTGTTCGTCGCCACCGGCCGCACGCCCAACACCCAAAGCCTGAACCTGGAAGCGGCGGGTGTACTGTTGGATGAACGCGGCGCCATTCAGATCGATCAGGGCATGCGCAGTAGCGCAGTGGATATCTATGCAGCCGGCGACTGCACCAACCAGCCGCAGTTCGTCTACGTCGCGGCGGCGGCTGGCACCCGTGCGGCGATCAACATGACCGGCGGCGAAGCTACGCTTAATCTCGATGCCATGCCGGCGGTGGTGTTCACCGATCCGCAGGTGGCCACCGTCGGTTACAGCGAAGCGGAAGCACAGCGCGCAGGCCTCGAAACCGACAGTCGCACGCTGAGCCTGGACAACGTGCCGCGTGCGCTGGCCAACTTCGACACGCGAGGGTTCATCAAGCTGGTCGCCGAAGCGGGTTCTGGTCGGTTGCTCGGCGTGCAGGCGGTGGCCCCGGAAGCGGGCGAGCTGATTCAGACGGCGGTGCTGGCTATTCGCAACCGCATGACCGTGCAGGAGCTGGCCGACCAGTTGTTCCCCTACCTAACCATGGTCGAGGGCCTGAAGCTCGCGGCGCAGACTTTCACCAAGGACGTAAAGCAATTGTCCTGCTGCGCTGGATGAATGGAGAGCACCATGAAATTTGCCCGCTACATTACCGAGATCGCCGAACGTCTCACCCCGACCAACCGGCCCAAAGGTTTTGCGGAGTTCTTGGTCGCGCTACTGGGTGAACTTGCCAAGGGACGCCCGATTTCGCGAACTACGCTTGCCAGGACTCTTGGCTGGCCCGCTGAGCAAGTGGCGGCTGTGCTCGAACAAGCCACCAGTACCGAATACGACAACGATGGGAACATCATCGGCTATGTCCTCACCTTGCGCGAGACGTCGCATGTCTTGGAAATTGACAACCGCCGGCTGTATGCCTGGTGCGCGCTGGACACCCTGATGCTCCCGGCGTTAATCGGCCGTACAGCTCGCGTCTCGTCGCATTGCGCTGCAACTGGAGCACCCGTTTCGCTTACGGTTTCACCCAGCGAGATACAGGCTGTTGAACCTGCCGACGTGGCAGTGTCACTGGTATTGCCGCAGGAGGCGGCCGACGTTCGTCAGTCCTTCTGTTGCCATGTGCATTTCTTCGCATCTATCCCAGCGGCAGAAGATTGGGCCTCCAAGCATCAAGGATTGACTATCGTAAGCGTCCAAGAGGCGTTCGGCGTGGGCCAGGAGCTTAATCGACATCTGTTGCAGACCCTTCCAATGAGAACATCGTGATTGGATTTCGACTCAATGTCCTACGGAGTGGGCATCGGATTTCTCTTTCCGACTTTGATCCGGTGATCCCAGCCATCGCCAAAGTCATAGACCTAGCGGAATGTCCTTTTCCCGTTCAACGCTTTGATCAGAGTCTTGCGGGTCTCCGAGTTCACGGGAGGCCCCCATCCATCGGAGTCGGGAATACCGTAACTCTCACCAGCTATTTCAAACTCATGCAGATGGTCATCGTGCCAGCCCATTGCGATCTGGATCACCGCGTGCAATTTGCCTAAGGTGATGTTCTCGGGCACCGCCACACGGCGCCAGATGGCAGGTTCGATCCACTTCAATTCAATGTGCAGTAGCAACAAATCAGGTTCGGGTTTTGGCAAGCGAACAGTTTTGACCATGGATCAGGCGGCCTCGCAGAGTTCCGTGGAGGCGAGAGAAACGTTCCAGGGCAGCAGTTCGTCGACCCGATTGATCGGGTGGTCGGCGATGCGCTCCAGCACGTGTGTCAAATAGGCTTGCGGGTTCAGGTCGTTGAGTTTGGCTGAACCCACCAGGCTGTAAATCGCAGCCGCTCGTTCGCCGCCGGCGTTGGAACCGACGAACAGATAATTTTTTCTGCCTAGCGCGACAGCACGTAGCGCGCGTTCGGCAGCGTTGTTGTCGATCTCAATTCGCCCGTCATCGCAATAGCGCACCAAGGCCTGCCACCGATTGAGGGCATAGAGAATCGCACCGCCCAATGCCGATTTTTTCGACAGTTGAGTCAGCGTCTGGTTGAGCCACGCGTGGAGTTGTTCCAGCAGCGGACTGGCTCGGCTTTGCCGAACCACTTTTCGCAGGTTGGGCGGTTGCCCTCGAATCTCGCTTTCGATGGCATACAGGGCCGCAATCCGTTGCAGCGCCTCGGCGGCAAGTGGTGAAGCCAGGTCTTTGTAGACCTCGTAAAACTTGCGCCGGGCGTGAGCCCAACACGCCGCTTCCTCAATGGTGCCCGTGGCATATAGTTGAGCAAAACCGGCATAGCCGTCCGCCTGCAAGATCCCGCTGAAGCGCTTGAGATGCGCGCGGGGATGTTGCCCCTTGCGATCCGGCGAGTAGGCAAACCAGACCGCCGCCGGTGTCGCGTCCCCCGTAGGTCGGTCGTCCCGCACGTACGTCCACAGGCGCGCCGATTTGGTCTTGCCGTTGCCCGGCGCGAGCACGCCAATCGGCGTGTCGTCGGCATGGACTTTGTGTCCGCTCATGACGTGGTGCTCAAGGGCGTTGATCAGTGGTCGCAGCAACTGACTGCTCTGGCCAACCCAGTCGGCCAGGGTTGAGCGCTCCAGCTCCACGCCCTCACGGGCGTAGATCTCGGACTGCCGATACAACGGCAAATGATCGACAAACTTCGAGACCAGCACATGGGCCAACAACCCTGGGCCGGCAAGACCTCGGGCGATCGGGCGACTCGGTGCCGGCACCTGGGCGAAGTGCTCGCAGCAGCGGCAAACCCACTTCGGACGGACATGGCGAATGACTTTGAAACGTGCCGGAACGTACTCCAGCACTTCGGACACATCCTCACCTAAATGGCGAAGCGTCCCACCGCAGCCAGTGCATTGCGACTCGGGCTGATGAACGTGGGTTTCGCGAGGTAGGTGTTCAGGCAATGGTTTACGGCGCGAAACTGCGCGAGGTGCCGGCTCGACTGGAGGTGTCATTTCGGCTTGGCTGATTTGCAGCTCATCAAGGCTCAACTGGAGCTGGTCGATCATCGCTTCCAGTTGCTCGGAGCTGCGACCGAACTGCGTACGACGCAGCTTGGCGATCATCATCTTCAAGCGCTCAATCTCTGCGTGCTGGGCAGCGATCAGCGCCTTCAAGGCTTGAAGATCATTCGGCAGGGAGTCGGTCACGAGGGTCATGCCCGAATATTACTGGGGATTTTTTCAGCGCGGCAAGTCAGACCGCGAGGACGGGTGCTGTACGAATTGGCCGGCGCCAATCAATGCCCTCCAACAGCATCGACAACTGCGCGGTCGTCAGCGACACGCTGCCGCTGGTTGCTTGCGGCCAGACAAAGCGTCCTTGCTCCAACCGTTTGCAAAACAGGCACAAGCCGTCGCCATCCCACCACAACAGTTTGATCCGGTCACCACGCCGTCCGCGAAAGGCGAAGATCTGACCGGAGAAGGGATCGGCTTCCAGTTGAGTCTGCACCATGGCCGCCAAACCGTCGAAGCCACGACGCATGTCCGTGACGCCAGCGGCGATCCAGATACGGGTTCCAGCGGGAGGGGCAATCATCGCACTAACTGCTGCAAGACGAGTTGCAGCGTCTGCGGGTCTGGTGCTCCGGTGATACGCAACTTGGCTTTTCCTACCTCAACTGCGATCTCGGAATGACACTCTGCCTGTGGCTGGAAGACTGGCGGCAGATCCATTGGCGCCTCGATCACCTGGACTGGCAAAAACGAAGCACTCTGGCTGACCGGGCCGAATAGCCCTTCTTGGTATTGCTGCCGCCAGCGAAAGACCAGATTGGCATTGACGTCATGTTCGCGAGCGATCAATGACACGGAGGCGCCAGGCTGGAAGGTGGCCTCGACGACTTGGCGTTTAAAGTCCAGCGGAAAGTTGGGGCGGCGACCGGCTCGACGGGCTGGGGCAACTGTATCCAAGATAGTGTCCACTAAAAAATGGTGTCCACTATCTTGGCCAATTTGGAGGGCTGTCAGGAGAGGGTGCTGGCCGGACGGTTACGAGAAATCGACAGTGATTTAAGAGCTAGCGAATATAGTTTCTGCGGGCTAGGAATGGGTGAATACCTACTCAAAAGCCTGCTGAAAGACGTTGCCGTACACATCCAGTCATTGCAGGGATCGGATAGATGATTACGATCTTCTTCCATCGCCAACGCTGCACTGAAAGGCAAAGCGATGCAGGTGCATCAGTCTCGCTGGAATAAACCCAGCGATCTTTAAGGATGCATGCGGCAGGCACGTGGATCTTCTTATCACTCGTGCAGAGGACACGTTAGCGCTGCAGCATGAGAAGGATAAACTGAGCTCACTGGCTAGAACGACCACGCGGTAGGCTTATCGAGTAGGAATCTTTGGCTTAGTGGCAGGTTCTGCACTCTCGAGAAAGCCTCGCGCCAACTGCTGATACAACTCAGGGCCCATTCTTGAACTGACAGCCTTGGCGATCAGGGCTACCGCCATGAGACTGATCACCATGCTGTGGCTATTAATCATCTCCATCACAATGATTGCGGAGGTGATTGGCGACTGAGTAACGGCAGCCAGAAATCCGACCATGCAGAGTGCAATAGTGGGCTGCGCGGCCAGATGGAATAGCTCTGCGGTATTGGCGCCGACTGCGGCCCCTACAGCGAGCGAGGGGGCGAAAATACCTCCTGGAATACCAGAGAAGTAGGTCACTACGGTCGCTAAGAAGCGAGTAATGGGGGCGTGCCATGGCAGGACTACATCGGATGCGATGACCTGAGAAGTAATGCCGTACCCACTACCGAACGACATTCCGCCGCTCAACCAACCTAAGATGGCGACGACCAATCCACAGATGCCGGCAAACCACACCGGGTGCAGGCGCCGCCATTGCCAGATGATGAAGTGTGGATGCCGCTGCGGCCATAACAACATTCGACTAAACAAACCACCCAATAGCCCGCATCCAATTCCTATGACTAATGCCGGGACGACAATGTCGAGGTTTATGTCCTGAATGCCGAAGTGACCGAAATAGTTGTAGTTTCCCTGCAAGGCAATGGCAACCATCCCAGAGAGGATAATGGTGCTGAGAAGAACCCCGCTGGTACGGGTCTCCAGCTTGCGTCCAAGTTCTTCTACCGCGAATGCGATCCCTGCCAAGGGCGTGTTGAATGCTGCCGCAATACCCGCTGCACCTCCCGCCAGAATGAGATCCTCGCTGCGCACGATTCGCGCATTGGGCAGGAAGCGGTGAAAGAATTGCATGATGGATGCGGCAACTTGCACTGAGGGGCCTTCACGCCCCGCCGAAAAGCCGCCCGTCAGCGCCAGAGTTCCAAGGCTTATCTTGGCGAAAGCAATGCGCAATGAAACCAGTCTGTTAATGGGCTTACCTTGACGCGCAAGTCGTGTTGCTGCGATTACCTGAGGAATTCCGCTACCTTGGGCGCCCACAAAAAAGCGCGTTGTCAGCCAGACTACGAGCATGCCGATCATTGGGGTGTAAACAAGCGGAAGCCACGCTCGCTCAGCGGTCTGTTGAGCAAACTGCGCCAAGGCCATGTCTGCCAGCCTAGCGAAAGCCACCACCAGCAGCCCAGCAATGGTTGCTGCAATCCATAGCGTTACCCTGGTGCGCCAGCGTATGGAGGCGAAGCCTCGGCGTAACAGCATTATCGGCTTGATCACCCGAGGAGCTCCTCTTGAAGTCGCTGTATTGACCGCAAGACTAACCAAATAAGCAGCTCGTTCCAAACAGCTTTGGCGGAGTCGCTCGACAGGCTTTTTTCGCGCCCATGGGTATTCACCTATTCATTGATAGGACTAATACCTCCAAAAAACCGGTTTTACGAGTACCAGGACGGTGAGTATCTCCAGCCGTCCCAGCAGCATGCCAATGGTAAGCAACCATTTTGCAGCGTCAGGTAATGACGAGAAGTTACCAGGGGGCCGATGATTGTGCCTAAGCCTGAGCAGGGTCGAGGATTCGCGGTGGTCGCCGACGAGGTCAGAACTCTGGCCTCGCGCACACAAAACTCCACTGAAGAGATCCGCCGGATTATCCAAGAGCTGCAACTGGCAACAGGCGACGCCGTCGAGCAAATGAAAACGGGAAAACTACGCGCGCAGGAGTGCATCGAATCCGCTGATCAGGCCTCTACCAGCCTGGATGCAATCAATGACGGCGTTGAGCAAATCGTAGGAATGAACACCCAGATAGCCAGCGCGGCGGTTCAGCAGCACGCCGTCTCGGAGGATATAAATCGCAATGTGACCGAGATTCGTAACGGTAGCCTTGCATTGATGGAGGGGATAGAGGACAACGCTGTGACTGCGGAAGAACTCTCGCTGCTGGCTGGGCAACTGCGTACTGTCGTTTCGCGTTTCAAGCTGTAACGCGACAGAAGGGGAGCTCAACTTGTTGCCTCCCTCCAGCTTTTGCTTACGCTCCTACCGATAGCGCGTTAACACCCAGCATTTTATAGGGGTCTAAGAGTTGAGTCTTCTCCTTCCTGCGAGTGTCTATTCTCTCGTAACGTGACAATACTAATTACTCAGGAAACTCCCATGTCCAAACTCGCAGAATTCCGCCAACTCGAAAAACATCTAGCTGAACAACTCCAGGCGCTCGAAGCTCTCAAGGGCGATGCAGGCCTCAAGAAAGAAATTGAGTTTGAAACGAAGCTCCGCGATTTGCTCGCAAAATACAGCTACAGCTTAAAAGACGTGATCAACCTGCTTGATCCGCAAGCCGGTCGACGCGCTCCGGTAGCGGCGCCGAAAGCGGGTACGCGTAAGGCCCGTCAGGTAAAGGTCTATAAGAACCCGCATACCGGCGAGGTCATCGAAACGAAGGGCGGCAATCACAAAGGTTTGAAAGATTGGAAAAGTGAGCACGGCGCGGCGACTGTAGAGTCTTGGCTCGCGAAGTAATCTCTATTGATAGAAAAGGGCCCCTAATGGCCCTTTTTTGGCTCAACTTTTTGTGCGCCGGCAGCGCTCCGAGCAATAACGAACTTCCTCCCAGCAGCGCGCCCATTTCTTCCTCCAAGTGAAAGGAAGGCCGCACGTAAGGCATGTTTTTACCGGAAGCTCGCTCTTTTTCACACTGGCACCCACGTTGATGATGGTCAGCAGTTTACTTCGATAAGAAGTATCCGGTGGTGCGCAGTTGAAGGCTGTAAACCCAGATCCCGAAAACCAAAGCGTACTCCTTGAACATCGGAAGGGTGAGCAGGTGGACTATAGAACCGCTGCCCATTCGGCTAATGGAAAACGTTACACCTAACGCCAAGGCAAGAATGAAGCAAAGCGAACTACTCTTTTTCCTGGCTAATAGCATCAAGCCGCCAACGAACATCAGCAGCGCTACTACGCAGATATTGAGAAACACCGAGATAGAAATGTCACCAAAGCGAGTTTGCTCGAAACCTTCCTCCACCACCCAGACGCCAGCTTGAAGCAGGACGATGAAACAGTAGAAGACGATCATGAAGACGGGGGCAGGACGAGTGTTGTACCAAGGCTGAGGCATATTCGCTTCCATAGTGATTAGCTCCTGGGGAGATTGCAGGCACGGATTATAGGATGGTGGCTATGGACTACACCATCGAGGTCGCTGTGCCCATTAGCTCCCTGCGAGTCGCCGCAGCCCATTAGGACTGGTGTGCTGTGATGGAGATGGAATCAAACACCGTAACGTTTGTTCCCCCCAGAAGTGATGCAGTACCGACCGCCTCTAGCCCGATACAGACGTTTCCGCATGAACAAGGGCAAGAGGATCCATAGCTCGGCGTTTGCCGAGGAATAGGCTGAGGAGCAGGTCTCGTCTGACGCACTGGTTCCTGCTTGGAGACTGCGTAGCAATTCGCCCCGTCACAGAGGCTTTTAGATGATAGCCATTTAGCTGGCTGACCATCCACGCTGATGCGAACCCAATCATTTTTCTTTTCGAAGACTTGAATCCTGTCGCCACGTTTCAAGGTCGAGATAACCTTTCCTCCAGGCTGGTTCCGCAGGTTCAACCTATCCGCATTTACAAACTGATCGACTGGTACGCTCTGTACTGGCTGGATCGCTGGTAGCGGAGCAGAAATTAAGGCGTTCGGCGTGGGCTGCTTGTTGGGCGGAACCTTAGCGGGAGGCGTGTCTTTCTTGCTTATTGCCCAAAAGACCACGAAGAGAATTACAAGCGGGACTAACCATGACTGGGATTTTTTGCGCATATCCATTGCCCTCGTACAGTTCGCACCAAGCTGCTGGTTGCGTGCCGGTATTCACTGCAAGCTTAGCCAAGCCTCCACTTTCTGCAGCCTGCCAACCTAGAAGAGCTCCGGCTCTGCCACGTCGAGTACCTTAAGGAGTTGTTGTTTCTCTGATGGGGATGGGAACCACTCATCAACCTCGAGATTGCAGTTAGCAGACTCACTAAATGCCCACCGCTTGATCATGTCGGCGGCGGCTCGATAGTGATCCGCCATGTGTAACTGTCGACCTTCTACAGACCAGCCAGGCTTCGCCATTTGCTCAGTGACATCGATGATGCCCAGGTCGCTAAAGAAGGCGGTGGTGTCAGGATAGTGAATACCCGCGAGAGATACCTTGGCTACGCCGGACACTCGGTCAAAGTAGGACAGGTAATGCCAACCACCCGTTGTGCTTCCTGAATGCGGAAAGTTGATGGCTGCTTTCCCTGTGACGTAGTGCTCGCGTGAGACACGTTTGAGATCAAAATCAAAAAGCGGCTGCCTCATGGGAGTTTTTTGAGCCGGGCTAGACCTTGCTTGATATGTCCGGCGTTTTCGCCAATGGTTTCAAGGGCACCACGGACGTTGTTTCCTACATCCGCATGTCCGTGAGCCTCCACATGGAGGGTCAATTCCATGAGTGCAGCTTCGAGAGCGAGCTGATTTTGGTACATTCTTTCCAGAACGTCTGATAACGAATATTCGCTTGCCATTTTCCCTCTCCTCTCCTTGGAATCATCTGAGCATATCCGTTGTGGCACGACCTAGGGTATCAAGCGCATCTCGCGTAGTTTGTCGAACACATCGAAAAATGCTTGATCGCTCGCTTGGTAGGCAGTGAAGCCCATGACACGGCTTTTCGACATATCCGTTACTACTTCGATTGGTCGACCGAGGTCTGCATCGGTATGCCATGGGGATATCAGGCGACCAATATCGGATTCTTTCAAGCCGTTCTCCGCGACTATTTGCGTCCATAGGGCTTGATCGTCAGCCATCTGCTTCTCAAGAGGGGAGAGTGAAGCGGGATAATCGGCGGCAGGCAAGTCAAAGTAGTCGGCAATTCGGCTCCACATCCATTTCCAACGAAATACATCGCCGTTAGTGACGTTGAATGCTTGATTGGCCGCAGCCGGTGTGGTGGCCGCCCACATTTGTTGTTTCGCCAACTGCCGGGCGTCCGTCATATCGGTGAGGCTGTCCCACTGCACCCTTGATCCGGGAAACACAAAAGGGCGATTGGTCTGTTTGCAAATCGAGGCATAGACGGCGAGGGTAGTTGCCATGTTCATAGCATTACCTACAGCAACCCCGGTGACGGTATGCGGGCGATGAACGCTCCATGTGAAACCGTCCTTTTCAGCAGCAACGAAGAGTTCGTCTTCTTGGGCGTAGTAGAAATTCTCAACGTCCAAACGACCCTGCTCTTCGCGGAACGGCGTTTGCGGGAGGCTGCCTTTTCCATAGGCTTCGAATGGGCCGAGGTAGTGTTTCAGGCCAGTGACCAATGCTACGTGCTCGACGCTCTTGGCTGGGCGAATGGCGGTGAGCACATTGCGAACCATGGCGGCATTAACGCGAATGTTTTCGGCCTCCGTAGCTTGCCGTGACCATGTGGTGATGAACACATGAGTAGGTTTCAGATCCGCAAGCGCATCTTCCAGCGAAGCTGGATCTTGGAGATCTGCCGCGACGGGGATCACGCCTTGCGATTGCGACGGGTGCCTCGATAGCGCGGCGACCTGCCACTTGTTGTCGATTAGTGACTGAGTGATGGCGCTGCCGACGATGCCACTGGCGCCCACAACCAAAGCTGTCTGGGTCATACGTTTATCCTGGATTTAGATTTGGGAGTCCTCCTAAGTAACAGAGGTTCAACCTAAACCGGATCCGTACGGGGGGCCGTCGTAAGAGGATGTCGAACACACCTCCCGAACTCCAGTATTTGTAGCGATGGTGTCTCCCGTTTTTAAGCGGGCTCTCATGTAGCCCACCTTGCCATCAATATTTCGCCCAAGCAGGGCTTTTGGGCCTAGAGTCTTGAGTGTCGCTCACTGCGTAAGGAATACAAATGAACGCGTTGCCTTTAACCTCTATGCCAAAGCGCGTCAGCCTGCTGGGTTATGGCGGTCTGTTGCCGTTTATTTTTCTGGCGCTGCTGATCCCGTTCTCTCTCGACTATCGGCCATTGTTTGAAATTGCGCTTGTTAACTATGGCGCAGTCATCCTGAGCTTCGTCGGAGCCTTGCACTGGGGCTTCGCCATGAGCGTGCAAGACATAAGCGCCGAGCAACGCTCCGACCGGTTTATCTGGAGTGTCACTCCTGCACTTATTGCTTGGATTGCCACGTTATTGCCAATGCCATTGGGTTGCTTGCTGTTGGTCATCGGCTTTGTTATCCACCTCCGGCAGGACAGGCAGCTGTTGCGGGTTATGAGCTTGCCCGCCTGGTACCTGCCGATGCGATTACGGCTTACCTTCGTGGCGAGCGTCTGCTTGCTGCTTGCCGCGCTCGTTGAGGCGCTTCATTCGTGAAGTCTCGTGTGCCCGACTCACTTCCATCCAAGCACCGCGTCTGAATTAAGGCGAGGCTGTTGGGCCTCTTGGCTCGTGGAAAGGTGACATGGGGTCAGTAGCAAGCGGAGCGCGCAGGCGGGAGGATGGAAGCCCACAGGGCCAAGACTCGGCAACGGCGAGGCTTGGTTCACGACAGCCGTCCTCGCAGAGGCCCGCTCGACATTGGCTCCCTAGAGCGCCTTCAGGAGACGCTTAAGCGTCTGATGTTCCCATGTGCTGAGCAACGCAATGGGATCTGTTCCAAATCTATCCCCCGCGTCAAACGACCATCGCCGTCCATCCGGACTGACGCATTCTTCGCAGTAATCCAGCTGATCGCAGTCGTTATAAATCGACATCTGCCAATCATCTACATTGATCTGGAAGTGGCCGGAATAAATCTCGTCCCACGATTCATGACCAACCTTACTCATAACGCTTCGACCGAAAATCGCCTCCCTCAGTACCTGAGATACCTCTCTTGCGGATAGCTCAGCCGCAGTGTTTTCGCTAACGCTACCTACCTGGGATGAACGAGCTGCCGTTCTGGCAGCTTTCAGCCTTTGCTCAGCGTACATAGCCGGATCATCACCTGGCAGCGGATAGCCTGCGACTGAGAGAGCTTCGGCACGATCTTCAATGAGCAGGCGCTCAGGATCACGAGCGACTTGATAGGCTCTGCCCGGCACGGGCCAAGCGGCATCCATTCGTGGCTTCTCAGTGGCTGACCGGCTTACTCTCCAGCCGGATTCCTCCGGATCTATCGAAAGCAGGCACCCACCACAATTGGGCACGTGGTTATCGATCTCATAGTCACGCCAGTCCAACATAGCTGCGCCATCAATGCCGAGCGGCTTGCGCTCAATCAGCCAGGCTACAGCGTTGATAACCTGACCATGCGAAAAAGCTACGATGTCTTGGGCGGCATGTTCAGCAAGACGTTCCAGGAACGATTGAGCTCTAGCTATGAAATCTAGAAATGACTCAGCGCCTTCACCATCCCTGAAACGAGGATCTGCTTTGGCCCAATACGCCTCCACCCATTCGCGCCGATCAGCGACGGTTGTGCCAGTGCACCGTGCGGGTTCAAGGTAAGTGAATTCTTGGATGGGCCAAGTTTCAAAAGGGATATGAGGAAACACCGCTGCGGTCGCCATAGCGGTTGAGTGCGCTCGGGTGAAAGGCGAGGCAACGATCAAAGCCGGAGCATGGTTGAACGACAATGCCACCAGCTGCGCTTGCTCAACTCCTTTCGGGGTGAGAGTAATAGTCGCGTGATCTAAAGTGGCTTCGCCCGCGTTCGCAGCGCTTTCTCCATGTCGTATTAGTCTCACATGCTTCATTTACGAACTACTCGCACAGATTCGGCCATCATTTCTCTTAGATCCCAAAGGTTACTGGTACTCAACCTTCAATCAAGAAGCCTCGACAGCAATCCCTCAATCTGGGTGCCTGCATGCTTGAATTTCAGTTCTTCGAGTTTAGCTTCCCTTCGTTCGCCGGTGAGCAAGCTGAGTCCGTGAAGCGCATTCAGCAACTTCTGAGACTCACCAATTTCCGAACGCAAAGTCTGCCAGGTAGTGTTCACTCGACGAGCTAACTCGTCGGCCTCATGGCTCAAGCGTTGTGACTCAATTAGCTTGTTAGCGTTGGTGGTGGCCTTAAGATGACCTAAAGCCTGCTCAGGTTCGTCCAGTAGCTCGGTAACAGCCTCCGACTGGTCAAGTGACACGGGGCGCCCCTCCACATAAATCGTGTCCGCCTGAACGCAATAGACAGCTAGTGGCCCTTCACCCCCTCCGGTGCAATCAAGTGCAAGAACGTTCCCTAGCCGAACAGGCTCTGGAATCCAGGTGTGCCCCGTGCACACACGCCAGACCCCTTTGACACCTTCTCGATGGTGCTTTTTGATCCGCTCGCGCCCCCATAGCGCGATCTCTTCTACAGCAGGGATTGATATGTCTCGAGTAAACTCGACCCATGACATCCCGGCAGGGACATCAGCATGAACAACGCCAACCAAACCGCGAGGGGACTCGATTTCTATGACTGTGGGAAGGCTCTCGAGCTTCCCAATGACCATCTCTTTTGATTCGTCAGCGATGGTCGACCACCAGCCTGCACCATGAGCTACATAACGAGCGCTGGGGTTTTCCCTGTAAGCGTTGATAAGCATCTGCTCATGGTTACCTTGAACAGCGAAGAACCACGGCTCACCAAGAAGCTTCAGACCGTCGAGGACTCCCGGCCCGCGATCTATGAGGTCACCCACTCCGATGACTCGGTCGATAGTTTTGTCGAAACCTAGCTTCAACAATCCTTTATGAAGATCAATCGTCTTGAAGTGGATGTCACCGACGACGAAGTCGCGACCGGCCTCGTTCCGGGGAAGCCTCAGGACTTTCTGACTCATGCGCGGGTTTCCTTCCTCAATGGCCACCTACCAAGTGACCAAACCCGTATTGTCCACCCCGCGACCGCACCTTCCAACAGAAATATGGACAGACAGGATGACTAAACTCCAGTGCGCAGGGCTGAGGAATCCCGAGTTTCTTCCGTCGATTGAAATGACCAGAGCAAGCGGAGCGCGCAGGCCAGTAAGGCCGGAGACGCGAGGATGGAAGCCCAGAGGGCCATAACTTGGCGTCAGCCATGGCATGGTTTACGACAGCCGACCCGATAGGGCGCGCCATAAATCGCGATTTGCTCAGATTGAAGGTTGCTGATGTTCTGCAGACTTATGTATTCCAATATTTTTGGACTGTGCTTCTGGCAATGCCGAGTTTTTCAGCGATTGTTTTTTTGTCGAAACCTTGCGTTTTCAGGGCTCGAATGTAATTCGCATTAACGGGCCGCTTTGGCTTGCCTTGGGAGCGCTTGATGAGCTTTCCGTCACTAAATTGCTCCTCCACCAACTGCCACCCTCCAGACATCTCGAATTCCCTGACGCGCAAGGCAGTACGCTGTAAAGCCTCTGAAGGGAGTTCTTCACCCTGCGCAGCAATGGCGAGAGTGACCATAGTCAAAAGGTCGAGTCCTAGGTAGTCAGCGATCTCGTCCAGTTTCTCCAACGTCGCATTCGCTCTGGCTTGCTCAAGCTTCCCCACGTACGTTCTGTGCGTTGCCCCCGCCAACTCTTCGTAACTCAACCCCTGATGAGCACGAGCTCCTCGCAATGCTCCTGCCAGCGCTTCTTTCAGATGCATGAGTCGGATCCTCAAAACTGAGGATAGAGCCACGGCAAGCGTGTTTCGATAAACAGACTATGGTGATATTATCGTGGCATTAGGTTTGTCAGGCGGTCGTCGATCAAGGCGCCACGGTGTCAGGGGCGATGGTTTGATCAGGAGAGCGGGTGGTGGGACATGGCTCGGTGGCCTTGATGCGAGCCGCTCCATAGAGCGTGCATTGGATAGCCTCCGCATGCCTCCCTGCAACCATCATAGAAGGCTTCCTGGCATGAACTGAATGCGGTTTTTTAAGCGAAGGCAGGGATAGTGAGTGATGAAGTTCGATTGCGTGAAAGTTTCAGGAAAAGTTGACTACGTCCGATCTGTTGATCGAATGAACGGCGGACATAAAGCTAAAGTCAGCATTGATGGTGCAGTTATCCCGAATTTGCAAGTGTCGAACAAGTTTTACGAAGAGTTAGAGGTCGGCGAGAGTGTAACTCTATATGGCTTGTTTAAAAGAAATAATGACAAAGAAAAAAACACAGGCATTTTGTACGGCTTAGCAAAGCAAAACGGCGAGAAATCATTTGCAACCCAGTATAGATATCAAGTCCCGCTTTTCCTGACGGTCACTGCGGCCATCGCATTTTGCTTAACTTTCGTCGCCGGCTGGATAGCTTCGATATTTCCAGTGCTGTTTTTCTTCGGGGAAAATTCAGATTATATGTATACCACTACGGTATTTGCAGTAATTGAGTCGAGCTTGGTTGCCGCCTTTTTCCTGTGGAGGGCATGGGTGATGTTCAACGCTACGTCTGACCCTGAAGCTTGGGAGACTACCGAAGCTGCAGTGCTATCGAGTCGTTTCAGTAAGCTCCATAAGTAATAATCCTGTACCTAGGGGACGGTTGCACCTGCCCCGGATTCGGACTCGCTGCGCCAGTATTTCCTTTCCATGCGAGTATCAGGCAAGCGGAGCGCGCAGGCGTGCTGGATGAAAGCCCGGAGGGCCGAGACGTGGCTTGCCACGGCTCGGTTCACGCCAGCCACCCGCCGCAGGCGGCACGCCATAGCTACTGCCCGATATCAAATCAACAAGGATGCGGCTGAAATGACCCACGATGAACTCCGTCAGCTTGAGGGCGCTAGGCGAAGGGCTCTGTGGGCGCTTGCCAGCCTCCGTCCTGGCGATCCCACTGCATCCGAGCTCCTTGCCACCCTTGATAAGCTCGACGACCTAGATCTAAACGCTACGTCCTCTACTCAGAAGCCTCTCGAACTCATTGAGGTTCGTAATTCTGTCTCGGTGGAGCGTCATCACTCCGGAATCGATATCATCTTGGAACATACCATTCCGCAACCCTGGAGAGAGCGTTTCTACCAGGCAAGCGTCGGGTCGACCAGGTTGGTCGATGGGCCATACGCCTCAGGCTGGGATAAATTCCTTGCGAGTTGGGAAGCAGAGATGCGACACCTGGAGCAGCATCGGGCCGCAAGAAATAAATCTAAAAAAGACTGAGCGGGTGAGGGCATGGAAAAGACGATGACACAGTGTACTGCGATATCCAGATGCCGCTAGCCCAAGGGCGAGAGCTTCTGGCGTTAGTGAATGCACTGCGAGAATCGAAAGCACATTCAAGTCTCGATAGGGTCTTCGAACACATGCAGCACGAACTCAGTACATCCATTGATATCATCGAGAATCCACCATCTTGGGGCCCTTGGTGCCAATGAGGGCGGTAGAGCCTTCAGAGCTCTGCATCCCAAGAATCCTTACTCGAGATAGATATCTAGTCGCCGAAGATCTCCTTGAGCTCCGTATCAGCGCGCCCTAAGGATTTCATCGTGATGTTGCCGGCATCATTTTCACCGACGTGCCAGAGCGCAAATTTTGGAAGGTTGAGCCAACTCGGTGGCTTCGCCGCAACTGAATACGCAGAGCGAGTTTCATAGGTAGCTACACCATCGATTATCGAAATCAAGGCTATTCCGTGTGCCGTTGCATACTTGATCGCACCCGATTGAAACCCTGATGTGGTGAACAGCATTCCTTTATGAGCGCCGACGGATCTCACCTTGTCGTGCAGTACCTGAACCAGCTCCCGTTCGACTGCGTTGCGGTATTTTTTGCACTCAATCAGCACGATGAATTCGGCGCCTGCAAAAGCTTGGAATTTCGCCAGCACGTCGATCTGGTAGGTCGAGTCGTAGGCCTCGACTTTTGCGTCGTGCGTAACCTCTAGGGATGTCAGCTCACCACCCTGTTTGAGGATCCAGTCCCTGACCAACCGCTCGAATTCGGTGGCTTTGATTTCGAGATTGGGGTTCGCCATCGGTGGAAACATTTGTCGTCCTTAAACTGAGAGGTTGCCGTCCAGCTTGTGGCTAGTGAGCGATGAAGTTATAAAAGAGTCGAGCACATCCGTTGTGTAGCCGGTAAAGGGTTATGCGTTGCTTTCAGCCAATGTGTAGCCTATTTTCCTACCGGCTTAGGCTTGGCGTCCGAGCTGACCTGCTCACCGCGTTTAATCTCTTCTCTCGTCAAGGACATGCCTCTGGTAAGGCCCATATAATTGATTTCTGGCCGTGATTTATAAGCGAAAAAACCCCAGGTTAAGCTAGCCAGCATGGTGATTGCGCCGAAGCCACCGGCAGTAATCTTGATGCTCGGGGACTCAAACCAGATGACCTGCTCTCCGGCAACTCCGACGAAAAGCATCACAATTCCGGCAATTAAGGTGATCATCCCACCAGCAACCATCGAGTAGCAAATCAGAGCTCGTTGCTTCAGGTGCATCAAAAACAAGTTGACCTCTGCCAACGCGACCTTCTTTCTTTCCATCGATACCTCCATGCAACAGAGCTGATTGTTAACGCGAGGTTGTAGCAGTATCCGGGGCAGCCGAAGCAAACCCACTATTTCAACTTAGTCTCGTACTGGGCGGTACCGCTTGTTGCGTCGAGTAATCTTTCCAATTAGAGGCCCGAAAGGTTCGGAAACTCTTTCGCCATGAAATCCTCCACGAATGAATTTACAGGCGGTTGCTCGACATAAACACCAGTCAAATATCCAGGATCAAAAATTACGTCATTTTTTGAAGAAATGTTCACCTCTTGGAACGTTCTTGTTTTTCCAGGAAACTCATATTTAACCTGCATGAGACTTCGGCGGCCCTCAGGCAGATTCCAATACTCATTTGTATTCGAAACGCTGCCCTTATAGAAAAATCTGAAGCCGTAATCCCGAAGATAGCGCTTATCTTTCGGCAATGGCATGAAGTCCATGAGGGTCAGCAGCACAGCCAGCACATCTTGAAGGCGCATTCCTCGGTAACCCCACATGCCATGGCGGCTAGCGTATTTGAGTATCTTGCTGAAGTCGTAAATCGAGGCGTACTTAATGATCCGGTTAAACTCCACCCAGTGAAATTTCCAAGTCTTGAAAAATGCGTTTTTAAGTGCGAGTGCTGCTTGCGGGTCAGCGTCGACCGGATTGAGCCTTCGATATGCCTCAGCGTTGAAGTCTTTTGCAGGACAGAAGCTGCTATTGCCTAGGTGGCTAAAATTAGGGATGCGGTGCTGGCTATGCTCAGCGCGAAGGTAAACGTCCTGGTCACAGATATCGCATAGCGCGTAATCACGGTGCCGCTCATTACCTGCCCCGTCAATGGGCTTACCATAAATTTCTTCATACCGAGCAGCGGTCAGAACTTGGCGTGTGATTCGATGTAGCGCGGTGCGCATAAGATTTCCATATCAAAGACCTGATCTTCTCAGCAAAGCGGAAGCTCATCAATCCGGAACTGGTACCACTGCGTTGTCTTTGCAGTTCAGGCCGGCTGCAGAATAGGTGTGCCCGAGCAAATCAGAATTTTTTTGGCTCCTCGCGTCAACGCGACGTAGAGGTGGTGAGCATCCATCCCTTGAGGTTCAAGGATCACCGCTACATCCGCCTCAAGCCCTTTCAGCAATAATGTGCTGCCTACAGCTCGACGGTTTAATGGCCTACCTGAAAATCTGGCCTTGTCACGAATTTGAAGAACTGCCTGATGGAAGGTGTGCGTTCCTGACATAGCCATTCTTAACGCAGCTACGCAACATCTCAGCATTTCTGGGCGATACAAATGGGTTTCAGGTAGTCGCGAATATCGCTCTAGAAGCTCAGCGGCACTTCCTAAGCTCGGCGCTTGACCATATGTGACTGTGGCGTGTTCAAGCGGGGAGGGCGCAGTACGGTTCCTACCACTTAGGATGCTTTGAATTCTAGGTAACAAGGCAGCTGGGCCGATGCCGGTCATTAGGCTTGCAGTAAATCGAACCAGGACATCCAACGCTCCCGCCACGCCCGGATCGAAGTTTCTTGAGAAGCTGACGAGATCGGTCAGCTCCACGTTTTCGACGACTGTCGCACCTGGTATCTGGCTTGTCAGTCGATGGCGGCTGTTTACGTTAATGGGGTCTGCAATAATCAGTACGTTTTCCCCTTCCTGCACGCGCACCATGGCAGCATTCCGGCGTTGCTGATCTGCGTTTGCATGCGTCGTTTGAATCCACTGGATATCGGCAGGAGCACCCCGCAAATCGACTGAGTGCCCGGCCTCCAACAGCCTTCGAGCTTGGAGTAACCAAGTGCCGATATCTTCCCTGCCTACACGGCGCCAACGCCATGGGGTGTTCAGCATCCCGATAGCAGGAAAGTGAGGTAGTACATCGTCATTCCAATCGACCAGCCGATTACCGCCGAAGCCGAAAATCGCTTGCATAGGATCGCCTAGAACGTAGGTAGGTAGCGCTTGGCCAAGCCAGGCGACGATCACGTGCTGAGCTTGGTTGCAGTCCTGATATTCATCGACAATTACTCGCGAGTAGGTGGCCCTCAACACTCCGCTGATGTGACCTGCGCTCAGCAACTGCCCTGCAGCTGCTCGAATTGCGGGATAGTCATTGCGACGATCCAGCAGCAAAAGAATCGCTGGATTATGCCCGCTTCGCATCGGAAACTTGCTGATGATACGAATGCAGAATCCGTCCAGAGTGCGGATGTCATAGGACGCGCCGGGTATTCCTGCCCGTTTCAAACGGTTCCGCAAAGCAGCGACGCCGGCGTTGGTGTGGGTGAGCACGAGTACCGGCTTGGCTTCTCGGTGCTCGGCTAGGGTATCGGCAATAAGCTGGGTCTTTCCGCAGCCAGCTGGGGCAGTAACTGAGCCACGAGGGAAGTCGAATAGGCGGATCTCAGGCGGCATGAATCCAATCCTTTATCCCGTTGATGATTTGCTGGAAGCCGACATTTGAGTTGGCCAAGTGGGGCCCGATGATGTCTTTCGCTACGTATTGATAGGACGTCACCGACTTGAACCATCCATTCCTCCTGATCCGCGAGGCGATTCCCAAAAACCTGCGCTGCTCAGGTTGATACGGGTTGAGCTGTTGGCGGCTATCAAGCACTTCGTTCAGGGACAGCCGGCCTTCTGATTTCGACCGGATATGTTCAGCTACCAGCTCTTGGCCTGGGTCTTCGAGCGCCTTGGTGATCAGGGCATCCAAAGCCGCGTCGGGCAGGCTGGCAAAAAGCTCATCCTCCAATGCACGGCCAACTCCCCAGGTTATCGACCGTCCTCCGGCAGCGAGAAAGCTTTGTAGAACCCCTGGGGTGGGTGGTTTGTCAGCGTCAACGATGGCGAGGACGCGATAGCCCAGTCCGAGTAAAGCGAGACCCCGGTTGTAGCAGTTGTCGGTAGAGCCGCCGTTAACGTCGACATAGGCTCCTCCCAGCGCCATGAATGAGGGTAGTCCCTGTGTTCCCCAGTAAAGATCCAGGCCACGGACGAGACCAACCTCGCTAGCGCCTTCGCAGACAATCACATGCTTTGCCAAGAAAGCCTCAGGATCAGCCCTCAGCGTGCTCTGGACGTCGTTTGACGTTCCTGCCAGGCGTACTTCGTGCTGTTCACCTCGCTTACGCACGATATGAAGTTGATTGCCCGATAGCTCTCGTAGAGCCACCGGGGAGTGAGTTGTCACGAACACCTGGAGGGGCGGTACACTTTCCTTTGCCCCCATTGAGTCCAGAAAACGTATCAATCGATGTGGTTCGAGGCCGAACTCCACTTCGTCTACCAGCGCGATGGAGGCCGCTTGAGCTGCTCGCCGTTGAAGACCTGCAACCAGAAGTCGGGACGAGCCGGTACCAAGCGATCTAAGAGGGATACCGTCCGCATCGTGTAAGGCTATGGCGCCGTCTCCAATTGATACAGAGTGCGCATCAAGCAGTGCCTGAGCACCACCACCGATGGGTACACCAAGACTGTTTGCGGTTTCGGTGACGATTTGCAACGGCTGTTGAAGCTCTACTCCTGCCTGGTTCCCAAAGCTTGCTCGAGCTTCTCGGGCCGCTGCGGCTAGCGCTCCACCGAGCGCAGCGCGCTCCTCCGTCAGCTTGTTCAATATTGAGTTACGACTCCAGGACAGATTCATACTGGCAAAGCTACCGATGCGAGCAGGCGCGAGACGGGCCCGATCCTTCCACGCGAGACCACGCTCCAGTCCTTGCTCGGCGGCTCGCTCTGAATGGAGAGTCCAAACGGGCTCCAAGTCACTGTCGACTTTCAGTCGGAGTGTTAGAACGGTTTCTAGACCCATCCTAGGTTCGTCCTCGATATTGCCTGTGGCGGGATCGAATCCGCGCAGGAAATCTCCATACGTGTCCAGATTGATCAGATCATCTGGGAGGGCGCCAATGGTCGTATTGATTACAATTGGCGTGGTGACATTCAAACCATAAAAGTCTGTGTCCCCGATGGGCACGCTTCGGCGTGCTCCTAAGCACATATCAATGGCATCTAGAATGCTGGATTTTCCGCTATCACCTGGGCCTATGAGGCAGTTAATGCCTGGAGAAGGTGTCCACGTGAGAAGTCTGATAGATCGAAAATTTTGGATCTCAAGCTTGCGAATCCTTGCCATTGTTTTGGGCCTCTCTTCCCAGCATCCGTTCTAATGTCTCCCTGAGCATAGTCTTGTGCCTGCATGTCACCACTCGGTGGAGATATGAATTTTTCAGGATGTTGCGCAGATAAGTTGCAAGTGCCCCGAGGCTGCAAAGACCACGTGTGGAACGGTGGGTCGCGGTTGTCTAAGTGCGGCTTCTGCTACCACAGCCCAGGATTATTGCAGTTCCGCTATGATGGCTTCTGTCCTACCTCTAGATTTTGCTGCAAGGATCGAATGCCCATGACGCCCCCAAAATACGACCTTCATCTCTTAGGTTGGCATAGTTTTCAGCAACTGTGCATGGCGGTAGCTTCAACCGTTTTGGGCCAGACAGTCGAGACTTTCCTTGAAGGAAATGACGGAGGCCGCGATGGTGGGTTCAAGGGAACGTGGTCTCCTCAACCAAACGAAGTGTATGCAGGCGAATTCGTCATCCAGTGCAAGTTCACATCGCGCCGTGATCACAATCTCACTTTATCTGATGTGAATGGTGAGCTTGAAAAGGTGCGCAGACTCGTCGCCAAAGGAAAGTGTGATGTCTATGTCCTGATGACAAACGCAGGCTGGACAGGGGATAGCAATCTCAAAATACGGTTGGCGTTTGAGGATGCTGGGGCCAAGCACGTGCTTTTGCTGGGCTCGACCTGGATCTGCGAGAAGATCCAGGTGAACAGTGATCTGCGCATGAATGTGCCCCGACTCTACGGCCTTGGCGACCTTAGCCAGATCTTGGATGAGAGACGGTACAAGCAGACGAAGGCGTTGCTGACGGAGCTTCCCGACCTTTCAAAGCTCGTGGTGACGGGCACCTATCGCAAAGCGCTTCAAGCCCTTCAGCAGCATGGCTTTGTTCTGTTGGTTGGAGAGCCCGCAGCAGGTAAGACAACGATTGCCTCACTCATGGCCATGTGTGCGATGGATAAATGGGGAAGCCTAGTATTGAAGCTGGAGAGGCCTGAGCAGATTAGAGATCACTGGAATACCGAAGAAGCATCGCAGTTCGTATGGGTTGATGACGCCTTCGGGGCGATGCAGTACGAAGCAGACTTGGTGATGGAGTGGAACCGAATTCTTCCTGCTCTCACGGCCATGATCCGAGGTGGGCATCGGATAGTTCTGACCAGCCGTGACTACATTTACAACAGCGCACGGCGTGACCTCAAGAAAACAGCATTTCCTCTGATGGAAGAGAGTCAGGTTGTCATCGACGTGAAAGAGCTAACCTCCCAGGAAAAGTCTGAAATCCTCTACAACCATGTGAAGCTTGGAAACCAACCACAGCGGGTTCGGACGATCTTGAAGGGGTTTCTTCCTGGAGTGGCAGCTCACAGTCGGTTCGCTCCCGAGACTGCTCGGCGCTTGGGAAGCGTTGAATTCACCAAAGCGCTAAAGATTGACCAGAAAAATATCGACGAATTTGTCGCTAAGCAGGAGCGATGGCTCGTCGAGACGATGCAGGGCATGGATGACGAGAACCAGGCCGCACTTGCTCTTCTCTACATGAAGCATGGAGCAATCGAAAGCCCGGTGAGTCTGTCTAGCGGCGAGATGCAGACAATTGAAAGGCTGGGCGGTAGCCAGGCCGGGTGTATCCGAGCACTGGAGAGCCTCCGGGGTAGTTTTCTTCAGATGGCAGATACGGCTGATGGACGTTTCTGGCGATATAAGCATCCTACGATTGGGGATGCTTTTGCGTTGATACTCGCCCAGAGTCCTGAACATCTGCAGGTTTTTGTGGATGGAACACCGATTGAGCGGTTGATGGAACTGGTGATATGCGGCAACACAGGGGTTCAAAACGCTACGATTTTACCTTCAAGTATGTTCGCAGAAATCGCGAACCGGTGCTGTGAATACGTTGCATGCGAGGGCGACATGGAGCGCACGAGGCGGGGAAGGTTGTATTCTTTTCTGCAGCGCAGGACAAATGACGTGTTCTTAGAGCTCTATTCGAAAACCGATGGAAAGCTGCACTCCAGCTTGGTTCGTGACTTCGCGATAAACCTGTTCACGAGGTCGTCTGATCTAGCTCTCCGTCTGTTACGGCAAGGGCTCTTACCTGAGTCAGCGAGAGAAGCGATTTCCACCAAGATTCGGGATTTTGTATTTGATCATGATGAGCTCGGGCACATCTACGATAACGATATGCATGAGTTCTTCACTAGCCACGAGCGTGAAGACTTTTACAGCGATGTACAGAAATATGTACTGTCTGACCTGGACAGAGTTCGCCAATCCCTGCAGGAGTCGTATTCCTATGAAAACGATCCTGATTACCACTTTACTGATTTCATTGATGAGCTAGAAGGGATCTGTGCGGCCTTCCCGGAATGGCCCGGGGTCGAGGATGTGGTCGATATCCAAAGGCGTCGAGTTGACGATTGGATAAGTGAGGTTTCGCAGGAGCGGGGCGAAGAACCTGCAGTCGGACGCAGCGATTTAATCCGGCCCTCTGCGCAAGGGGGAGGGCGGAATATCTTCGACGATGTCGATCTTTAGACCAGGTAAACCAAGGTTAAAGGACTACGGAGGAGAGGATGAAGCTATTTTTGGACTGTGAGTTCACTCGGCTCAACCGAGACACGAAGCTGATTTCCCTGGCACTCGTGTCCGAAGCCGGCCATGAATACTACGTCGAACTCACAGACACCTACCTAGTCGGAGACTGCAGCGACTTCGTGATCCAGAACGTCCTGCCTCAGCTCAATCTAGCTGCGCACGGGCAAACCTTGGTCGAAGCTCAAACCTCACTGCTCGCTTTCCTGAGCAACCTTGAAGGCCTGCTCGAGATTTGCTCGGACGCTCCGGATTGGGACTGGGATCTCTTCTGCCGATTGGCCTACGTAAATCATCGTTGGCCAGCTAACGTCGCCAATCGTCCAACCAACCTGATCCTGCTGTGCAGGCATCTTGAAGCGGATGATATCGGCAACGGGACGCTCCCCGAACTTCCACATCACGCGCTGCTGGATGTTCGCCTCTTAGCCGACCTTTATCGTCGACTGACTGCCGGTTCCAATCGAGGCACTGAACATGGCTGATGATCTTCGTACACGTGAGTCTGTCAGGCGCAAAGCTCTCTGGACACTGTCGCACCTGATGCCAAGCGATCCGAAGGCTGCCGCGATTCTGGATGTCCTAGACGACATCGAAGACCAAGAGCGCGTCGACTTGAACCGGAATCATCAAAGCGTCGATATCGATGCTGTCCGCAAAGCAGTTCTGATTGAGCGCCACAGTACCGGGATGAGCATTGTGCGCGAGGCAGTATTCACCAGCATGGCGTGAGCGTACTTTGCAAGCGAGCATCCTAATGTCAGTCACGCGCCGTTGTGCGATGGGTCAGATGCCGTTGACGATTAAGAATTGATGGATTTGAGGAGAAATATAGAAGATGGGCACGGAAGTTACATTGAAAATGGGAGGCGTGTGCATCGATTGGAGCAAAAATGGCCCAGGTAATGATCATGGGCAGCTATTTCAAAGTCACCACCAGAAGCGAGTCACTTGCGACCAGCTGGATTACAGCTATCCAGACCTTCCTTCGGAGTTCGTTGCTTCCATGGAGAGATCGATGTGTGCCTTGCTTAAAGACGTATTCCCTAGACTAGAGCTTCTAGGATTCACACTGGAAGCGGTACGAGAACAATACGACTCCTATGTTTCGGAGTGGGAAGAAACTCTGTATAGAATTCTTGAGGCCGAGGAAGCAGAGCTCATTGGCAGTTTCTTGAGCTTTGACGAGTTTTGCGAATTTGTAAAAAGTCATCCTCTTAAAGCTCTCGACGGATCGTACGATTCTAAATTCGTGATGACAGAACAATTCGTTAACGACCCCAGAACCTCAAAAGTGCCCGTTAATATCAATAATCTGGCTTATTCCGAGACGAGTCTATTTGGCGCTCTTGTTGGCTTTCTTCATCCTTATGCAGTATTGCGAGTGTGTGCGGAGTGTGAGGAAAATTTGGATTCAGAAATCCTTTGGAATTGGGGGCCAGTTGTCGAGGAAGGTTATGCTGAAGAAGCTGATTTTCAACCAGGAGCTGGCCGAAAGCATGCGTTCCTAATCGCCACTGAAGGCAGTTCTGATGTTCATATAATAAAACATGCCCTACATCTGCTAAAGCCTGAGATTGAGGATTTTTTTAGATTTATCGATGTTAGCGAAAGCCATCCATTTCCGGGGACTGGAGGCTTGGTGAAGTTTGCTGATGGTCTAATAAAGATTGATATCCAAAATAATGTTATTTTTGTTTTCGATAATGACGCTGAGGGCTATGAAGCATATTTGAAGATAACAAGAATGCCGTTGTTGGCAAATATGCGAGTAATGCTGTTGCCAGAGCTTAAGGCCTTCGAGTCATTCTTAACGAAGGGGCCAGGCGGGGAGTCGATGGCTGATATTAATAAGAGAGCAGCTGCAATTGAGTGTTATTTGGATTTGACAATAAGTGGTTATCCTCAGGCTAAGGTAGTGTGGACGACTTACAAAAAAGACTTGAATGCATATCATGGAGCTCTTGAGCATAAAGAGAGCTATGCTAGAGACTTTTTTAAGCAGACCGACAAGTCCATTTTGAACGGCGACTACGACACTTCTAAGCTCAGCGCACTTCTAGATGCTTTGATTCAAGAATGCTTTGCGATTGGAAAGATTTCAGCGCAAGAGTATGGTTGAAGAAGCTTTAACTGGGACGCATTTGCTGGGTCGGCTCTCTGTTAACAGCAGCAGGAATGATTTCAATCGCTAAGCTGGATGATCCTGGGCCGATGGGCAATCCGATAGTTTCGTTGCGTTTCCCGGTAAGCTTTTTCGGGCCGTGTACCTTTTCGATTTCAGTGGTCGACCGATCTACATTATTTCCCATCAATCGTACGCTTATCGACAAGTGAGCTTGAAAGTCGAATGCTCGAAGTATCATCTGTAAGTGGGAGCGTGCAAGCAAGTATGCACGCCCCACACCCCTAAGCATTAGTCTCGTATGTACCCGCTGACATAGTGCTCATGGCAATCGTCGCAAACGAACCCTGACTCAACCTCATGCGTTGCCGGCTCGCCACATTCGCATTCTTCACGGGAGATCCGGTGCGCGCTCTGACAACTAGGGCAGCGCGGGCTTTGCCGGTTCAGCTCATCGTCGACTGACTCGAAATCAGCCTCTGACGTGATGCACCCGCAATCGAGGCACTCGAAATCTTCCAGCTCTTCGTCGGATCCGTTGCTATCCCACATCTGAACGCCGCTCATGACCGACCCCCTTTGAGAAAAACAGGAATACGCATTTGCGGTTGTGGGTCAGGGTTGAACTCGCTGAAGTGCTCCCCCAGGATTGAGTCGAACCCGTGTGCTCGAAGGGTCTCAATGATCACGTGGCTAAGCGGCACCATACCATGACTCGTCTGCATCATCCGGTGAGTGGCATCGCCGAGCACATCGCGGAAGATTTCCGTCGAATAGTCATCGCCGCCGTCGATAGACAGAAGCGCACACTGCGCAGCACCGTAGTAGTCTTTCTTGAAATGCAAAAACTCAGCGAGCACGCGTATAGCTTCGGGTTGCTTGTTTTCATACGCCATAAGCAGGTACTCAACACACTCAACCTTGTAGCCACCAGCGTCCGAAGCTAGGAAAAGGCCTGCCAGGTACTGAGAGTACACGTGACCTTTTTTTGCGAGTGACTTGTATTCCTTCAGGGTGGCTTCAGGCGTCCACACAGGAAGGTGCAGGAAAATATCCTTGTCCTTGTGGTACTCATCGCTCATCGGATGCTGACTAAGGTTCTCCGAAAACGCGGCCTTGAACCGGGCGATGACCTTTTTACGGGCATCGCTGACCAGATCAGAATAGGAGTGACCGTATTGCTCTTTAGCGTAGGTATCGAAGGCCACACCTATCTTCGTACCCTCCGGTGCAGCCTTGAGAGCAGCCTCGCGAAGGTCTTTTACCTTGACCTTGATGCCCTTGTAGGGAATCGAAAGTGTGAGCTTAGAGGTATCAATCGCCTTGACGAGATGATCGAATGGGTTGCGCAGATGCATGAGATTTGAGATCTCGATGTCATGCTCACTCAGAGGGGCTCGTGCCCAGGCGTTCATCTTGTCTTTGCGGGTTTTTGGCTCATGGTTGTCAAAGCCAACCCGTGTGCCAGGCAGGATAAAGTCATTGCTGTCAAAGACTTTCTGCTGAATCGGTGTCCGTTCTTTACCCAGGATTGTGAGGGTGAATTCTTGCAGGCTTTTTGATTTCGTGTTCATAAGCACATTCTCCAAAATTTTGGGTTTTGGACAGTGTCAGGCCACTAAACAAAGTCCCTTTGCCAAATTGGAAAAGCGCTTCATTTGCATTGCTTTACATCAGTTCTGCTTTTACGACTGTTTGATTCCCACAGGTGGCCTATGGACATGGGGTCAGCCATGTGGGTAGAGAAAATATCCCCACTCTCCATAGCTGTCAAACGGAGATAGTCGCTTGTCGCCATATGGTCGGTGGTTCGGCAGAGCACGGCACTAGGAAAGGAATAGCTACCCTTAAGCGAGGCGGGCTTGCTGTAGGCGGAGCTAGCAGAGCCATCGAGTAGCTGAAGAAGGGCATTGAATGGGCGGAATACTTCTAATCCTGACTCGAGCGCGTTGCAATGAAGATAGGCTGATGGACTGAGTGATGGCAGTGAGCTATTTTCGCTTGCACGATAAAGCGCGAGACCGCGCGATGACTCAGGAAAGGAATCGAAGCGATGATTTACCAATGCAATGGATGCAATAGGACTACCTTAGAGACAGCGTGCCCATGGTGCATGGGCTCTCAGGTGTCGCCATCATCAGAGCTCACGCTGCGCCACCTTACGCCACTGGATCCTTCCTTTTACCCCGACTTTCAATACAGATCCAAAGGCTTGATTCAAGACTTTTTCGGGAAGAAGAAGGAGCAAGCCCAGCTCAACGATCTTCTCAACAACGTATTGAGAAAATATTCGGAGCTAAAGCAGCCGTACTTCACGAACTTCATTCACACCACCCGCGAGCGCGCAGGTAGCAGCGATGACGCAGGCGTACCCGGCCCACGGTTGGATGGTGTGTACAGCGAGAGGGAATTGTTCAGGGAAGTCTTGATTCGCAAAGGCTTTGACGAGCTTGAAGGGCTTCCATCTCTTCTGGACAAGCTGTTACAGACCACCGCCTTCAACTCTGCCTATCTGGGGTTCTCCAGAGAGTTGACGCGACACATTCGAACTGACCTTGCCGACACCTTACGTTCTTGGATTGAAGAGGCAGGAACGACCTTCAGGTCTGACTTGGCCTTGTTCTATTACTACCTGTGGGAAAATGACGTAGCTTTCCCCAATGTGCAATTCAACCCCCAAGCGGTTTCGACATCTGGTGTGCCACTCCTCCCGCTACCGGTTTTTCGGAATGGCCTGAGCCTCTGCGAAGAGATTTATTTCGATATTCTCGTCGAGCGGCTGGGATCTCAGCTAGAGCATTTTAATCCGAATCAGTTCATCACTATGTACCTGGTGGATGCCATGGATGGGTTTCAGTTTGAAGCCTTCTTGGTTGAGATCTTCCAGACCATTGGCTATGACGTCAAAGAGACCAAGAAGACGGCTGATCAAGGCGCCGACCTTTTCGTTACCCGATTCGGTAAAAACATGGTCATCCAGGCTAAGAACTACTCTGGCTCTGTAGGAAACGCGGCGGTGCAGCAAGCCATCTCTGCTAAAGCGTTCTACGGGTGCGACGAGGCTATGGTAGTCACGAATTCCTATTACACAAAGTCTGCAAAAGAATTGGCCAGCACGGCGGGCGTGCGGCTGATCGACCGGGATGGGCTTCAGAGTTATCTGGATGATTACAACCAGAAACTCATTGAGGCCTTCCAGGCCGAGGAAGAAAGCGCCTAACCTTTTCCATAAGTCTAGAAGGAATTATCCATGGCTCGAAATGTGTTCTTCAGTTTCCACTTCGCTAACGACTTCTGGCGTACTCAGCAGGTACGCAATATCGGCGCTTTGGAAGGGCAAAAGCTCTATACCGCCAATGAATGGGAGGAGGTCAAAAAAAAGGGTGACGCGGCGATTAGGAAATGGATCGACGATAGCCTGGTCGGAAAATCATGTGTAGTTGTCCTCGTGGGCTCAGAAACCGCTACCCGGCCTTGGGTATTGGAGGAGGTCATTAAGGGGTGGAACGCAGGAAAAGGCGTTGTCGCCATTCGGATCAACCGTCTTTTAGATAACCATCAGAATACCTCCGTCGCTGGCTCTAACCCCTTCGATTCCGTCACGCTAAAAAATGGCACGGTGAGGCTATCCGGCTATGCGAAGCTGATGACTCCAGCGGGGAACGATAGCAAAGAGGTTTATGCTTCCATCCAGGCCAATATCGAAAGCTGGATCGAGGACGCCATCACTATTCGTAAAAATTACAAACCTTAAAACCTCACTACTCGTCCGTATGGGTGGTTTAGCTTGCCAATTGCACATATAAGAGCCCGATATGACCAAAGTGGCCATGAATCGTTTTCTCACCGAGTATCCTGACGCTTTGAATGATGGGCTCGGAGCTGTATTTATAGGCGCTGGTGTCTCCATGGCTGCAGGCTACCCTTCGTGGTCAGGCCTACTGAGTGACATCGCCGATGAGCTGGAAATCAATTCAAGAAATGTACACGACCTCGCCGCTCTTGCTCAGTGGAGCATCCAGGAGAGCGGTGGTGCCACTCGTGTCCGCAATGTCATCAGAAAAGAGATTGGCCCAGACAAGCCTATTCCTGAAACTTTGGATATCCTCGCCCGACTGCCTGTCAGGCATATTTGGACGACTAACTATGATCGGCTCGTGGAGCGCGCATTTGCGGCCATTTGCCGCCCGCTCAACTCTATTTCCGCCCCAAAAGATCTTGCTCTGAGAACCACCCCTGGCGCGGCATTGCTCTACAAAATGCACGGTTCGGTGGATCGTCTCGACGATATTGTGATATCCACAGATGACTACGAGCTTTTCCGATCCCGGCGTGGCCAATACCTCCCGCTATTCCAAGCACATCTGACCAGCATGTCGATGCTGTTCATCGGCATCAGTTTCACTGACCCAAATGTTAGACATGTGCTTTCGCTGATCAGAGAAAGTTTCACTGAGTCGCCCCCAGAGCACTTTGCCATCGTCAGAGCGCCGAAAAGATCAGATTTCAAAACTAAGGATGAGTTCTTAGCCAGGCTCGCTCAGCATAATCTTTGGACTAAAGACCTGAAGCGCTATGGTCTGCTTGCAGTAGAGATTGATAACTATGATGAGGTGCCCGCTCTCCTTCGGCAGGTCGAAAGGCGGGTAGCCGCGCGCAGAATTTGGGTAAGCGGTAGCTGGCCACTTGAACACGGAGGCACCGAACCGGCGAATATTTATGCCTTGGCCGAAGAAGTTGGCCGCAAGGTAGGTGAGACCAATAGATATCTGGTTACGGGTGCTGGCTTATTGGTCGGCTCTGCGTCTCTGTCTGGCTTTCTTGCTGCTCTGCGCAACGGTGGAGGTTGGGATTTAGATCGCCGACTGATCGCTAGACCGTTTCCTCAGCCACTTAAGGGAGGAGTTCCCAAGGACAAGGAGTGGGCTGCCCTTCGTCAGGAGTTAGCACGCCAGGCCGGTATTGCGATTTTCATTGGTGGTGCAAAGTTAGTTAATGGCCTCCCCATACCTGCAGAGGGAGTTGAACAAGAGTTCGAGTTTGCAAAGGCCGCTGGCGTTTTCGTTCTGCCTGTTGGTGCTACAGGCGGGGCTGCCGAAAAAATATGTAACCAGCTTCAAGGTTCAGCACTTTCCTACAAGGGGAGCTCACCGATGCGACCTACCGATAAGGAGCTAAAAGCTCTGGCAGATACTAATGCTTTAGCTACCGCAGAAGGCCGGACATCCTTGGTGAATTTAGTCTTTCAGATCATTAATAGGGTCGCCCGTGTGGGTTGATATCATTATCTCAGGAAAGAAGTATGGCTCGTAATGTAACTAGGGCGGAGCTAGTAAATAGCTCTGCAAACAGCTCCCAAGCTAGTCGCGATCACCTATTCAAATCTCTGGCAGCGACGGCTTCTATGAGCACGTTTCTATCGCATTCCAGTAAAGACAAGGAAGTTCTCCCCGGCGCGATACAAGTGCTTCAGAATCATGGAGCCTCTGTGTACATAGACGAAATTGACCCTGAAATGCCACCCTACACATCTGAGGAGACAGCCGCATTACTAAAGCAACGTATAGCTCAGACGAAAAGATTCGTGCTCCTTACTACCAAAAACAGCAAGGAAAGCCGCTGGGTACCTTGGGAATTAGGTATTGCTGACGGTACGAAGGGGCTTTCAAAGATCGCAATATTTCCAGCATCGGACACTGCATACGACGATAGCTGGGTCAGCTGGGAATACCTGGGGCTTTATCAAAGAGTCGTCTGGGGGTTATTAAAGGGACACCCACAGGAGCTTTGGATGGTGCTTGATACAAAGGCAAATACTGCTATTCCGTTGAGAGACTGGCTATCGGGGTACTGACCGAACCTCGCTGGCAGGGTGTGCTCAAGTAAGCTGTGCCTGGATGAGTGCTGGCGATAAACGCGCAGAAGATCAAAATCAAATAGCTGCACGTTGCGCACTAGCGACCCGACCTCAGAAATTGGAGCTCCTAGAGTCGTGCTGAGCCACAAAGCCTCACAGCGCGAGGCTGAGCGGAAAAATTACAGCTATGCACACATCCATTAGGTGAGCGTCGGACGGAAGAAGTGTGGCGGACGGCGTCGGTGCAGCCGCTCATCGAAGAAAATACCTCCCAAGCCGCTGAGTAATGCGAGACCTCCACCTATATCCGATCTGCTAGTCATAAATCCTATTCAAATGTTAGAATGAGTGGTTGTCCGATGAAACTGGCAAGTAATGACATGTTTTGCTAATGCTTAGAAAGTTGATGTTAATTGCCGTTAATTTAAAATAGCTTAGTATCTAAGTGAGGGCCAATATACCCGATTTCAATTTTTTTTAAGTTGTCATGTTTGAATAGATGGATTCGAGTCCCACTACCGACCCACACGTGTAGTTCAAAAGTCCGATGCTCTCCGTCATACCCTTTCCTATTCCGCTGGTACCCATATCTGTTCATTGTAAACTCTGACTCATTTTGGAAGGTTATGCAGTTTTCGGGCAGAGTACCATTTTGTTGCCAATGCTGAGAAAGAGAGTCAATATCTTTAAGTCGTGTGAATAGCAATTTGATGAAATTACTTGGAAAGTTAAGGATTTGATCGTCAGTTTCTAATCCAAAAAGTAAATTTGGAAAGATATCATTTTTGAGTTGCGGAAAATTTCTCGCGGATAGCTGGGCGAAAGCGTCATGAGTTAACCGCTCGCTAATGCTTGAACTGGTCAGTGGATTGGAAGTGTGGTCGAATTTATAGGTCTTTCCATTGCAGATAAATCCGATCTGAGAGGCCGAATGCGCTGCATTACGACAAAGGCTTGCTAATACGGAGCCGGTCACTGCGCAGACGAGCGCTTCTTCTCCTGCTTCAGTTGCTAACAGGTGCGTGCCTGGAACTTCCGGATGTTCTAACAGTTCATCAAAGGTGATAATGCTTTCGATCACGGCTTCATCGAGTTCATCCCAAGATGGAGTCATCAGCGCAAGATCTAAGAAATAGCTTCCTTCGTCAACATGGTTAGAGCGGAAAAGTAACTCTACAGCTTCCCCCAACTTATGGCTGACATCATTTGTGGTGGCAATTTCGATTTCCCAAGGATTATCCCTTAGTCTGAAGTTTGGTCGCTCTGGAAAGTGCGCCTCTAATGTGGCCATCGCTTTGAGCATAGCTGCCAAAATTGGAATAACATCTTGGATGTTTCTAAACGGTGGCTGCGTCGATGAATGGTTGAACACAAAGTCAGACATTTTCCATCCTTGGATTAAGGTTTTAGCAACTGAACTGCATTTTTGCGATGCTGATCATTAAAGCCTTCCGGCCACTCGCTCAGTTTTCCTTTTTCGTCAATATCGGGTGACTTAATCTCCGTTTCAGTCCCTTGGCGGTGAAAGTAATGAAACTTTACCTGGGATGGAGTCAGCGTTTTATCTTTGACAGAGATTCTCACGCCATCCATAAAGTGGTCAGAGTGAGTTTCAATAATAACCTGTATCCCAGCTTTTGCTGCCCTAGCGCATAACTCACCCAGATGAGTTTGGCCTTGTGGGTGCAAGTGCGCTTCGGGGTTCTCAATAATGATGAGTCCGCCGGTGGGGGTCGCGAGTAAGGCTACAATCACAGGCAGTACATAACTTATGCCGAAGCCCACATTGGTAGCGCGATATGTTCTGCTATTTAAAGAACCTGGCGAGCTAAAACTAAATCCCGCTTGGATCAGGTCAGCTTCGTACAGTGTCTTGAGTTGAAGGCTGACTCCAGGGCTGACCAATTTGAGCCATGCTTCTGTTTGGTCAATCAGTCGATGCCCGTCCCCAGATATAACCCTGGGGTCTGCTAAGTCTAATGGGCTTGACCCGTGTATATCTAGCAGGTGGAGCACAAATTCACCCTGAGAGCCAATCTCGAAACTCTCACTTTGATCATCTCCCACGGGAAGATATTTTCTTGGGCCACTTCTCTCAGCCTGAAGGTATTGGAATTTTGAAATACCATTTTCTGATGAGGGTGCACATAGTGGATCGCTAAAAGTTTCAAGTCGCAGTGTGCTGAAATTGTTGTTGTAAACGTAATTGTTCTTTTGAGTTGCTTTGGCTCGAAGCTTAAATGTTGCTCGAGAGTTAGCTCCAGAGATCCTGATGCCAATGGAATTGGTTTTTGCGTTGTCGTGAAGGATGTCTGATGATGTGCCTAGATCTATATATTTTCCCTTCGTCAGCAAACGGCCTTTGTTTGAGTCGTCGGCGATGGATTGCGCAACTATCAACAAAGCTTGGATGGCACTGCTTTTTCCCATGCCATTCAAGCCGGTCAAAACTGTCAGGTTGCTTAAGCTAACAGATGCTCTGCGGAAACACTTGAAATTTAGTAGCCCTATGTTTTGGATCATGTCCTATTTCCATTCAGAGTGGCATGTATAATGTTTGCGATTGTCATAAAGCGCTTTAATATTTTCGCGTTATGGCCTGTAGATGTAGTAATGGCTTCCACGAAGAATTTGTCATTTTCATATGTTGTAAAGTAATTTTCTTTTAGAAGTTCTTTTTGTCTTAGAATGATTTCTATATTGTTTTTTGAAAGCGCAGCAAGATTGACTCCCCAGCTTTCAAATAGAGCTTTGTTTATAGGGTTTTTTTTGATCTCTGAAGGCTTTCTAAATGCGTCGGTTCCAAATATTTCATACGCCAATTGCATTGCGCGTTTGAAGTGCACTTCCAGATCAAATCTCTCAAATTCATCAATCGAGTTGAGTCGCTTCATCGCGGAATTTAAAACGTTATCTAGGTTCTTGGGGTTGTCACGGCTGCTCATTTTAAAAAATGCAATGAATCTCAGAACAAGCTCCTGGGCTGCCATCCGCGTATCATTTATACTATCGTCCGTAGCAAGCAGAAACTCCTCCGAGGTGGACAGTTTTCGAAGAAATTCTCTTGCTGGCCCTTTATGGGTGGCATTTCGAATTTCCTGACCATTTAGAGCAATACCTCCAGTATTAATGCGCTTGAAAATATTCATCATGACTTCATCAGGTGTGCCTGGTTGAATGATGTTTATCACAAGCTCGGTTTCTTCGATGCGCCGCTTCATTGCACGGTCTAAATCAGCGTAGTAACAGTTCTCTAAGTCGGACAGGTATTCAAGGCCACTCAAGGCGAATTCGTTGCCTAGAAAGTCGACAATAGTTGTAATGCGCTGTAAACCATCAACAACCGCCCAATGATCTGATTGGTCGGCAGCGACATAAAAGACCGGTAAAGGAATTTTGAGTAATAATGATTCGATCAGTTGGCTGCGTCGGAATAGCGGCCAGAGCCTCGCTCGACGCTGAAAATCAGGTGCTAAATCAATTTCTTTATGAACATACCTTCTAAATATTAAATCTATGGTTTTACGCTCGGTTTGCACGCGTATTTTTGATGGATCAAAAGGTTCCGACATACTTGCCGAGGTTTCTATCTCAGGCTCGAGCCCATGGTTTTCGTCTACGATTTCAGATCGAATCTTATGGCTGCGGGGGGGTTCACTCATTTCCTAGTCCTATTTGCATAGCCAAGCGATGACTTTAGCATGTGCTCCCTGTAACAGTCTCAACTACTCCTGCTTCGTCTTCTGACGAACAGTGCCTTTTAGGTTGCAGCTTGGAGTAGGTTGGCCAGTCGGCACCACTATCTTTACTAATCCTATGGATAGATCCCACGTGCAACCTCCGCACCCCGATTTCCTCCGAATTGAGCTTCCTTCCCGAGGCATTGAGTGTGAAGTGTTTAAGCATCACTGCTCGGTTCACGACAGCCATTCCCCGCAGAGGTACGCACCAATCCGCTCATGAGTGGACAGCTGCGTCAGGCATCCAACCAGTTGACACTTCGCATCGCTACCTCTTCACCAGTTCTTTGTATCGTTCTCGTGACTCTAGGATCTGATCCCTGAGCTCTTCAGGATCAATCCTCATCCCGCCACCAGGAGTTGTCTGCAGCGTTTGCAGGCTGTTCACCGCTTTGATGAACTCTCGCTCTTCAGCCTGTACCCAGGCAGGGCGTTTATCTTTCCAAAAGAGCCATGACATAGCCGGCCTCATCTCCGATTGGTTCGAGATCAGTATGTGCGAGCTAAAGGTAATGTCCAAGCAAGGAAGTGACCTCGGGCAGTATGCAAGCGGAGCGCGCAGACCATGATGGTCGAAGAGCGTAAGGATGGAAGCCCGAAGGGCTGAGCCCCAGCGTAGCGGGGCTCGGTTTACGACAGCCGCTCCCGAAGGGATACGCCCGACCGCCTTGATTAAACGCTTACCGAACAGCTCGTTGATCAAATGACCGAGGTACTACGCCGTGCGCGCAAAGATCGTATGTCCTGCGCAATGCCGCCTCGTCACCAGACGCCACCCTGACATGAGTAAAGATCGTCGACAGAAAGCGCTTCCTTTCGCCGTTGCCGAGCTCAGACCAAATCCTCGGCTGTCCTTGTGCATCAGAGATCGCCAGACGGTCGAGGAAATACTCTTCCAGGCTGTGAAGGCGTTGCTGGCCATCAATCAAAATTTCACTGTTTTCGGCTAACGCCCTGCTACCGATCACTGGCTCGTACCAGTCATTCGTGAGGTAGCTCCCCAGATCCCCGCCTGACCAAACTGCGGAGATGAAGCGAGACTTCTGACCGAGGTTCCACTCCAGTCCGCGCGCCCAGGTTGTAACGGGCATGCCCATAACGAATCGCGCAGCCCATGGAAAATGCTCACGAGCGGAGGAGGGGTCTACCAGATAGTTTTCCCAGTTGCCCACTAAGACCTCGAGGGGACAATGACTGACGGTCGTGGGCAGAAGACGCTGTGGCATATGGATGTGCCGGTCTGATGTTCCGCCGTCGGCGTAGCGTTTAAAAAAGGAAGTCATGGTTTTCCTGGGTAGCTCAGGTTGGTCGAAGTATTCGTGTAAGTACGGGCGCATCGCCAGGCGTCGACCGTTTCGATGATCAACAGATCTCGTTCGATAGAAACGTGGATCTGGTCGCTATCGACAAGCGCGTGCACATAGCCTTCGACGTGGGATGCTGCCTTATCGAATGCGGAAGGTGAGTCGGATGACTCAATGTAACTAATCAGTCGTTCCCAGGTTCTCCGCTGACGGTTGCCCAGGATCGTCTCGGGAAACGATATCGCTCCCCGCAGAATCTGAATGGATGCAGGCTTTGATTTGGTCAAGGCTGGTTTCTCACCGTGTACATACAATTGAAAACGGTGTGTTTTGGCGAAACTTGAGCTGGATGGAGGATTTTTGTGCAGATGCTGCAGAGACGCGAATGCCCCCTTCAGCAATAGAAGGCATTCGCGATATCTGTAAAGTGGAAAGCGAAAAGACCATGCGTTCGATCATATATCACCGACCCTGACGCCTGAATCTGAGGTCTAGTGAACCAATGCGACGTTTGCTTTCAAAAAGCGCTTATCGTGATCTGACGCTGGAAGGTGGGTGGAGTCGTACTGACCAAACAACCGATAGCGATTTACCGCGATTTTGTCGTACATCCAATCTCGCATTGCTGCTGGTACAACACGTGCAGCCGTGAGCCAGCGCCACGGGGCATTTAGGCGACCTAAGATCTCGAACATCGCCTCAGAACGTATGGACACCTTGTTGTTTGAGATGAGAACAATGGTGTTGAATTTGTCCTGCGGCAGTCCGGCCCACCTCAAAAGCTCTTGGCCCTCAGGCGACTGAACCGCAGCGAGCTGAATTCGGTGAGCCTTGTCATAGTGGATGATGAACTTAGCCCACCCGTTGCAGAGCTTGCATGTGCCATCGAAGAGAACTGCCGTGTCGCCCGATTGTAGGAACGGGGCAGGGGATTCGGTTTTCGTGGTCATTCAGTCTGCTGTTTCATTTACAGTTCCCTGCCTTTCGGTAGCCCGCAGATTTAGCAGCGGATTCTGAGTCGAAGGTTACCTGGTTCTTCGAGGACACCTTGTCGTAGCTTGGGCAACCTTCAGGTGGATTGTAAACATGGCTTTTACCATTCCTGATGATGCTTCCAACTGATGTGGAGGGGGATACCGATGTCGGTTTTTGTGATTGCGCCGATTTTGCCGTAAGGCCGATGGCTACTTCGTCGCCCACCGTCTTATAGCCTGGATTCCAAATGCTTTCTTGAGTTACGAAAGGGTTGGGATGCCCCATGATCGCGGTGATACGTTTATTTCGCTCCTGTTCCCAGGGCGTAACTGGAAACTGCTTGCCCCATGCCATTAGTAGCTGTTGCTGCTGGCGAGACATCTTAAGGTTGTACCGGTCGAACATGTAGAACGTCGTCCTTGCTACCGATCCTTCACCTTGTCTCGCGGTTCAGTCGCACGCTTTCGCCGACTGGAGCCACGAATCCAAGTCATCGTCGAACAGGGCTGTCTCATCTCTGCTGCTCTGAGGCGGCGTCCGCTTCCTCGGCAGGAGGCCGCCCGAAGATATTTTCAGGCGACCAGTCATCTTTGAAAAGGAACATATCACGCGTAAATTCAGCGATTCCGACTTCGCTGTCGTCCAGGATGTCACGAGCAAAATGTCTGAAAATCCTGCCTCCATCAACGCCACGTCCGGCATCCGTATCTTTGATTAGAAGGACAGTCCAATTCTCATACCATGCGCCGGCAGCAATTTTCGCCCAGGCGAGGTGAAACAACTTATAACTCTCGTCGACAAGCACAGAGTCATACACCACGACAAGCATCCCTTTGGACGCATGCAAAAGCTTCACGGGGGAGAGAACTGCCAAGGTAATAGACTGCTCGATCAAATCGATCACCCTTGTGTCAGGTTGTCCTTCCCAGAGCACTACGAATCTCTGAATGCACACGACCTCGAGTGGCATGCAGTCAACAGCCGAATAACTGCTTTGTAGAAAAAATCGTGTACGCGCCCTCACCATCATCGTTGTGAGGCTGCTCATGTTCGGTATAAAGCCAGCGGGAATAAATCATGTCGGATACCGTTTTGGCGAAGGATTTTCAATTTATATGTGGGGCGTCACTGTGGTGCGCCGAGACATCGATTGGTAATGGCTGGAAGTTAGCGGCAGAATTTGCTGTGGTATTTTGATGCTTTATCATTGGTATAGCGTCTAAAGAAACGAGGGAATGGGTTTCCCAGAAGCTACCGATAGTTCGAGGTGCTTGAGTCAAGAAGAGTGCGGCTAGGAACGTCTGCCGTGTCGACGATCCGCAAGATTTCGTTTTATGAAAATATCGATCTAGCCTTCTACAATTCTCAGTCCAAAGCTTTTTCAAATTTAAGGCTTTGAAGTCTCATTGGTAGAACTTCAGTAGGGCACCAATCAAGCGCAGCAGAGATGCATAAATGCCAGATCACCATTTGGATGCGGAGAACATCTTCCGTGGGGTGCCGCCACATCAGCTTGCGTGGTTTCAGAATTGATTGGAGAGTATTGACAACCCCTCTGGGGTAGCGCCCGCGACCGTCTCTGTCCGCAACTACAGCGAATGCGAAACAACCGCAATCTTGGTAGCTGTCCGAAATCTTTCTTAAGCGATTTCTAAGCTCTTTCTTGCTAATTCTAGAGGCAACAATCCACCAGATTAACTCAACGTCTTCAAGATCGATCCATTCGGGCGGTATATCACAGTTGTTTTCATATTGCTCAAATGGAAGCAGGTTGGTTGGATTCAGTCTCCCTCGTGACGGCTGTCCGAAAGTTAAATCAGCTTGTTGGTTGTTAATTCATTTCTTCTTAGTTAAGGCGTAGGCGTAACAGGGCTATGAGGTGCGAAAGACGCCATTTTTTGGGGTGTGGGCAATTGACTAACTTGTCAGGTGTCTTTCGGCAAGAATTTCGGGTAGGTAAGCCCCACTAAAGACTATTCCTTAAGCTTAAAAGCTTGACCCGGTCTAGCCCTTTCACTGTTCGTATTAGTTTTGCGGCGGGCGCTTGTTGATAGCGTAGTGATGGGTCATGTTCCGGCTGATTGTGCCCATGGCAGGATTGAAACGCTTGAATACCTGCATCGCCGCTTCTGCCTTAGCTATAATTACCGAACGACGTACGACGTGTGGCGAGCGTCCACCATGGCTTACGTTCGCAGCCTTCAGCCAGCTCACAAGCTTCTTACGAAGTTCTTCAGGCTTCATCGGAGAGTTTGAAACTGAGCCGCTGGGAAAAATGTAGTCGTTCTTTGAGCTGTTCCTCAGGTTCAGTATCTCTACTGCAAGATCTATGTCTTGCTTTGGCAGTGAAACTGCTCTGAAGTTTACTGTTTTCTCGACTCCAAGCACTAAGTCTCGCGATTTGATCGGCAAATATTCGCTGGGCCTCATGCCTGTGAGCATTAGGGAGAAAAGTAACCGGTCTGTAAGCGAGCCTTTCTGTTCGAGAGTTTCTTTTATTTGCATCAGCTCACCTCGACTAAAAGGCCTGGTCGCTTTGCTTTGCATATCTTCTTTTGTTTGACTCATCATCAATAACCGTCATGAGAGGGCTGCCATTTAAGAGGAGTGGCTGCGCTGATGTCAAGGTATTTTTGCACTTTTCTCGGCGTATGGTAATCCTTTAACAGTATATTAAAAGTAGACTCTTAATTTGATTTTGTAGTTTTTAGAAAGTTTCTGGTACGGCTTTTTTTATTGGCTTTTCGGTATAGTTCTAGTGGCGGGGGCTTTATTTTTTGCTTAAGTTTTAAGTGTTGTTGCTGCTCAGCGATTACCTCGAATGCAATTGATTAAAAGTTTGTTGATGGCTTTTGCTTTTGAATTGAGTGGCGGTCAACAATTTATATTTATAGCGGAGGCCGGTTATCCATTGTGCGAGTTTCCGTAAAAGACCGACGCCGAAATTACAAAATGTGGAGTTAGCGATTGCAGAGCATGAGTGGTGACTTGAGTAGTGTTTCGGTAGATCAAGTCCTTGGTGAGGTTACGATGCGGTGGGCAGCCGGTGAGCATAGAGTTTCACAATGCTGATCCTCCAACTCTGGGAGCCGCCTCCTCATGCCAGCACGCTCTGAGACTGCAAAGTACCGCAAGTGATCGTCAGACCGAACCGGGTGGCGGGCTTGGCTCAGGTATTTTGTCCTGAGTTTCTCCCCTCGTTAAGGTGCAACGCTTAACATGCAACGAGTTGCACCTTTGCAAACTTTGGGGCGACGACGGGCTACGGTAATATTTCATTGGCAGAGAGCCCGGATTCATTGATGTTGACTAAGGTGCAGCTTAAAGCTATCGTAATGGCTCTTGAGGAGGTATTGGGTTGAACCTTATATAAGAGTTCGAATCCCTGGTTTCCCGCCAAACACATAAAAAAGTCCCGCGAGCCAAACGCCCAGCGGGATTTTTTTGCCTGCGATTGCGTAATACCACGACTGCCAGTGCCATTGCCCCATAAAATCCGTGGTCTTTCTGACGAGCTTTTACTCGTCACCTCGCTGTTTTTTTACTACCATCGTTAATCTGCGTACTCAAGGAAGAGCGGCTGAGCGCCTTGAGGCTGGTAGAAATTCATGCTCGATCATTGAATGAGTCATGGCTTTTACCCAGAACCTAACGACTCAGCTAACCGAAATGACCTGTTGGTGGAACCGATGAATAAAATGTGTGGCATCGTTGCAGTGCTAGGGATTGCCCTCTCGGGATGCGCTATTAAAACTCCAGAAAAACCTGAAGTGACACCACCTCCTGCCGTCGTCCAGCAAGAAGCGCCTGAAGCCGCAACTCCGGCACCCGCACAATCGCCTGCGCGATATGAGGCTGCACCTGCGAACGCCAGTGCTTACGCCGCAGTGCCTTACGCACCGCAGGCGGCAGAGCCAGAGCAAGAGCCGGAATCAGAGACAAAACTCAACCAGAATCGCGCTGAGCAGTGCCGTAAAGAGTTGGATGTTCTGAAGGTTTACAACAAGGCGTCTTACGACAAATACGAGGTCGAATACCAGGCCATTGCCAGCAAGACCGCTAAATACATGGAAGTTAAGGATTCACTGGGCGCCGATTTGAACTATATGGTCATGCCTGCCTATCAATTTCAAATTCGTGAGTTCTGCTTCCGCGTTAAGACCCGTCTGTCTGAGCTTGTGCTTCGCCAAGCCAAATAAATCCCGGGTTGCACGCCAAAACATCCAAGAGAAATCCCGCGAGCCAGCTGCTCTGCGGGATTTTTTTTGCCTGTGATCGGTGTTGATCCAGCTTCAAGTCTTGAACCGCAGCACCAAGTCGTTCAAGTTGACGGCCAGGCGTGACAACTCATTGCTTGCCATCAAGGTCTGGCGGGTGCCTTCAGTGCTCTGGATGGCCAGGTCGCGAATGCTGATGAGGCTGCGATCCACGTCGCGCGCTACGTGAGCCTGTTCCTCGGAAGCGGTTGCAATCTGGATATTGCGGTCGTTGATTTCCAGTACCGAATCAATGATTTGGCGCAGCGAGTGGCCTGCTTGCTCTGCGGTATCTCGGGTGGTGTAGACCTCTGAGGTGCTCTTTTGCATCAACTCGACGGCGGCTGAAGAACCGGCCTGAATCGTGGAGATCATCTGTTCGATTTCCTGGGTCGACGTCTGGGTGCGGTGCGCCAGGGCCCGAACCTCATCGGCCACCACCGCAAAACCACGGCCTTGCTCGCCTGCACGTGCCGCTTCAATGGCGGCATTCAACGCCAACAGGTTCGTTTGCTCGGCAATCGCCCTGATCACGCTGAGAACTTTGGAGATGTCTTGAGCCTGGCCTGCCAGTTCTTTTACCTGGCCTGACGAGACTTCTACCAGTTCCGTCAGTCCACGCATTGCCGTCAGCGTTTCAGTCACTTTCTGATTGCCCAGATCAGCCGAGACGCTGGACTGCATGGCCGCTTCGGAGGTGGAGTTGGCATTCCTGGCGACCTCTTCAACCGCCGCGCTCATTTCGGTAACGGCGGTGGCCGCTTGCTCGATTTCGCTGTTCTGCTGTTGCAGGGTGCGGTCGGCACTCTCGGTGATCGAGGTCATTTCAACGGCTGCGGTACTCAGTTGAGCAGACGCTCCCGAGATTTCTGAAATAGTGCTCCTGAGGTTGTTCTGCATCAGATTGAGTGCCTGCATCAAGCGCGAGGCTTCGTCCGAGCCTGTCACCTCAAGGTCGTGGGTGAGGTCGCCAGACGCTATATTTTCCGCCAGCTCAAGCGAGGAGTTGATGGGGCTGACAATGCTTTTGGTAAACAAGCTCGCCAAGACGATTGTCAGGATGAATGCGACGACCAGTACCGAAATCAGCACGCTCACGCTATGGGTGTATACCGCTGTCGCCTCTTCGCCGGACTCCACCGCCTGACGCCCATTCTGCTCACGCAAGATGGTGAGCTGATCCTGATAGGCGATTGCTCGCTGCGCCTGCTCGGTGTTTGCAAAAACAACAGCCTGGTCATGATCGGAATTATCGAGGGCAAGCACTTGCTTGAGGCCGTCGATGTATACATTCATCGCCTGGATGGTCTTCGCAAACTGGATTTCATCCTGCTGGCCGGAGATGAGGTGTTCACGGTAAAACGCGGTCTTCGACTGAAGTGCCTGTATGGCGTCTTCGACCAATGACTGCGATTTGTCATGCACCTCCCTGGTCGTACTCGAAAGCATGCGGATGCTTTCAAGGCGCGCGTGGAGCAGGGCGATTTGAATATCGTCAATGACCTGGACGCTGGGCAGTGAGTTTTGCTCGATGTCCTGCTCTGCGCTACGCAGGTGATCGATCTGTACATAGGAGAAACCTGCCAGGCTGATCAGCAGCAGTGTGATCAGCCCAAAGCAGACGAAAGCCCTGCGCGCGATATTCAAGGATCTTAATTTCATAAAGGCCTCCGGGGGCCGGGATTCAGTGGCGTGGCTTCTCCACGTCCATTTGTGGAGCGCGGACAAAACATCCACGCGGCGCAGTGACGCTCACTCGCAGCTTGGGGGGCAGGTGCACATTCAGGAATACAAAAGAATGAATCGATATAATAGGCGCGCTAAATAATTGCGCGATTACTAATCGCGCAGGCCTTGCTGGAAGGGGTACAGAGGCAGTTCAACCAGGCGCAGGCGCGCAGGGGTGGCGGTGCCGAAGATGACTGCCGTGCGCTTCAGCCGCGGTGTAACAGCGTGTTCGGTGCCACACCGAATGCCTTGCGAAACGCGTGGCTGAAATGGGAGAAGTCGGAAAAACCGAAGTCCAGTGCCGCCTGGGACACACTGCGCACCTGACCGCGCTCGATCGCTTCACGGCTGGCGTTCAGGCGTTCTTTCCAGATCTCTGCAACGGGGGTCTTCTGGTAGCGCGCGAAGGCGCGCGTCACGGTGCGGGTCGATACGTGGTGAGCCCGTGCGATGCCCTCAATCGACAGGTCCGGCTCGGTCAAATGCCGTTGAATGTACTGCATGATGCGGCCGTACAGGTCGAGTTCCTGGTGGGTGGTTGTCAGGTCCTGCAGCTCAAGGCTGATCACCAGCAGGTCAAGCAATGTCGCGGCATAACGCTTTGCGATGTGTTCATCCTGCATCGACGTCGGCGTGCTCGCGGCCTGGCGCAGCATTTCGCGCAAGGGGATGACCCCTGGGCGACGGTCGTCGAGGACCATCGCGGTGTATTGCGCAATGCGCGGCAGACGCTCGGTGAGCAAGGCCCGCGGAATACGCACCAAGTGATTTTCGGTACCACCGAAGCTGAAGCGAAACGCCTGGGTTGCGTCGTAAAGAAACAAATTCCCCGCTGCGAGGTTGGCTTTGCGTGCACCTTGTTCAATTTGACCATGGCCATTTCGGGCGAAACCCAACCATAAGTCTTCCGCCGGACCGCTGCGCAGATGCCGCTCGGATCGCTCCCAATAATGCAACGGCGAGGACAGCGAGCAGAGGTCCAGATCGCCGACGGTGTTGACCGTCAGGGCGCCATCAAAACTGCTCTGGGACAAGGGTTTGCTGTCGGCCGCCAGACAGTGGCGGCAGACCACTTCTTTCCAGTAATCAAAGCGACGCGGCGCAGGAACGGCAAGGGTCGAATAGTGAGTGCTCGGATTCATGGCACGGACCTCGGTACAGCGGGCTCGAGAAGGGGTAACGGGCGTTTTTTGGCAAGCAATTAGCAGGCCAGGCGTTTGCACGCCGGCTTGGCGTGCCTGCCGCCTCGGTTATCTGTAACCGCAGGGGGGCGAATTCGCCCTGGTCATGCCCACTGAAAGTACGGATGCACCATCGCCGATCACGGACGGCCCGGCGGCCGCCGCCTGTCTTGCCCAACCAAACGGTTGTCTCGACGAGCCAAGCGACCCTTGGTCGTCCCGGTCTAATTTGCACCTCGCAGCCGCTCATACCGCCCATCCGCAGGCCTGAACGAAAATAACGAGGAGCTCACTATGGAATCTGCAATCGACACCCATCTCAAATGCCCACGCAGCCTGTCGCGCCGGGTGCCCGAGGAGTATCAGCCACCGTTCCCGATGTGGGTCGCCCGCGCAGACGAGCAGCTTGAACAAGTGGTGATGGCGTATCTCGGTGTGCAGTATCGAGGCGAGGCCCAGCGCGAAGCCGCGCTGCAAGCCATGCGTCACATTGTCGGCAGTTTCAGCCTGGCCGACGGCCCGCAGACCCATGACTTGACCCACCACACCGACAACAGCGGCTTTGACAACCTGATGGTCGTTGGCTACTGGAAAGACCCCGGCGCGTATTGCCGCTGGTTGCGCTCGGCGCCGGTGAACGACTGGTGGGCTTCACCGGACCGGCTCAATGACGGCCTTGGCTATTTCCGGGAAATCAGCGCACCGCGCGCCGAACAGTTCGAGACGTTGTATGCCTTCCAGGACAACCTGCCCGGCGTCGGCGCCGTCATGGATGCGACCAGCGGCGAGATCGAGGAACACGGTTACTGGGGCTCGATGCGCGACCGTTTCCCGATCTCCCAGACGGACTGGATGAAGCCCACCAGCGAACTGCAAGTGGTCGCCGGTGATCCGGCCAAGGGTGGCCGGGTGGTGATCATGGGGCATGACAACCTCACGCTGATTCGCTCAGGCCAGGACTGGGCGGATGCCGAGGCGGACGAGCGCTCGCTGTATCTGGACGAAATCCTGCCGACCCTGCAGGACGGCATGGATTTCCTGCGTGACAACGGCCAGGCCCTGGGCTGCTACAGCAACCGGTTCGTGCGCAATATCGACCTGGAGGGCAACTTCCTCGACGTGAGCTACAACATCGGCCACTGGCGCTCGGTGGAGAAACTCGAACGCTGGGCCGAGTCGCACCCGACCCACCTGCGCATTTTCGTGACGTTCTTTCGTGTGGCTGCGGGTTTGAAAAAGTTACGCCTGTACCACGAAGTGTCGGTGTCGGACGCCAAGAGCCAACTGTTCGAATACATCAACTGTCATCCCCACACCGGAATGCTGCGCGACGCGCAAACCGCAGCCGCCTGAGCCTGGCCACACGCAAAGCCCTGACTTCACCGGCTTGCCATCTCATCAGGTGGCACGGCACCCGTTTGCGAGGAATACACCATGAACAAGCTCCGCCTGCTCACACTCACCACGGTATTGCCGGTGTTACCGGCGCACGCCGTTGAGGTCGCCCCCGGCGACTATGAGCAATACCCCGTTGGTGCGACTATCGGTGCGCTCTATTACCAGCACTCCACCACGGACTCGGCCTACGCCAAGGGGCATAAGGCGAGTTCGGATTTCAGGCTGAATTCGGATGTCGGCATCCTGCGTCTGCTGCATGTGTACGCCCTGAGCGACACGGTCACCATCGACCCGCAATTCCTGCTGCCCTTCGGGCACGTCTCCAGCGCCGGTGACGCCTCGGCGCTGGGCAGTACCCGCGGGATTGGCGACCTGATCCTGACCGCACCGGTGAAGTGGCGCTTCAACGACGCCCGCGACACCCTCAGCATTGCGCCCTACGTCTTCGTCCCAACGGGCACCTATGACAAGGATGACGGGCTGAACATCGGTGAGAACCGCTGGAAATTCGAACTGCAGAGCGCCTACGTCAAGCACTTCACGCCTCACTGGGCAGTGGACGTGGTGGGCGGCGCGACGTGGTATGGCGACAACACCGACTACGGTGCCAATGCCGATCGGCTCAAGCAGGATGTTTCCTACGCAGCGCAGTTGATGGGGCGCTATATGCCTGACGCCACCACCACCTTCGGGATCGGTTTTGGACGCACCTGGGGCGGTGAAACCAACGTCGAGCACGTCAACCAGGATAACGAGCTGGGCACCACCAACTTCCGGCTGACGGCCACCAAGTTCGTCACCGCCCAGGACCAGATCCAGCTGCAACTGGGCAAGGACCTGTCGGTGGATAACGGGCCCCGGGAAGATTTCCGCATGAACCTGCGCTACGCCCGCGTGTTTTAAGGTCGCCGTCTTGCACGGCAGTGGCCGGCTGCCCTCGAGGGTTGCGCGGGGTGTCCGGCCCAGCCAAGTCGCTGTCCGTTTCAACCAAGCCTGTGCCCACTGGCGCAGATTATCTTGAGCGCCAGGCCACCCAACGATAAGGACTGCCCTCCATGGCAATCGTTCGCCCCACCCTTGAGCAGCTATTGGACATTACGAGCCGCCTGCATATGCGGCTCAGCCCCGAGCAAGCCAGTGAATACCTGGCCCTGATGCAGGGGAGCTTTGACGCTTATGACCTGATCGACGAACTGCCCGACTTCATTCCGCCGACGCGCTACGAGCGCAGTGCGGGCTATCGCCCCTCGGCGGTGCACAACCGGCTTAACGCCTGGTATTACCGCACCGAAGTCAGCGGTGCCCGTGAAGGCAAACTGGCAGGCAAGACGGTTGCGCTCAAGGACAATATTTCACTGGCCGGCGTGCCCATGATGAACGGCGCCAAGCCCCTGGAGGGCTTTGTGCCGTCGTTCGATGCCACCGTCGTCACCCGTTTGCTGGAGGCGGGCGCAACCATCCTCGGCAAAGCCACCTGCGAGCATTACTGCTTGTCCGGCGGCAGCCACACGTCCGATCCGGCGCCGGTGCACAATCCCTACCGCCAGGGCTATGCCTCGGGCGGCTCGTCTTCCGGCAGCGCGGCGCTGGTGGCCGCGGGCGAGGTCGATATGGCAGTGGGCGGCGATCAAGGCGGCTCCATCAGAATTCCTTCGGCATTCTGCGGCACCTACGGCATGAAGCCGACCCACGGCCTGGTGCCGTACACCGGCATCATGGCCATCGAAGCAACCCTCGACCACGCCGGCCCCATTACCGCAACGGTGCGCGACAACGCCTTGATGCTGGAAGTCATGGCCGGCGCGGACGGCCTCGACCCGCGCCAGGCCGCGCCGCAGGTCGACATCTACAGCGATTACCTGGACCGTGGCGTGCAAGGGTTGAGGATCGGTGTGTTGCGCGAAGGCTTCGAACTGGCCAACCAGGACCCGCGTGTCGCCGCCTCGGTGCGCACGGCCATTGCCCGGTTCGAGCAACTGGGCGCACAGGTCGAAGACGTGTCGGTGGCCGAACACCGGATTGCAGGCTCGCTGTGGCACCCGATCGGTTGCGAAGGCCTGACCATGCAGATGATGCACGGCAATGGCGCCGGGTTTAACTGGCAGGGGCTGTATGACCTCGCCTTGCTGGACAAGCAGACCGGCTGGCGCGAGCAGGCGGATGACCTGTCGGCCTCCCTGAAGCTGTGCATGTTCGTCGGCCAATACGGGGTCGAGCGCTACAACGGGCGTTACTACGCCAAGGCACAAAACCTCAGGCGCCTGGCGCGCGCCGGTTATGACGCGGCCTTGGCCCGCTATGACCTGCTGGTGATGCCCACCGTGCCGATCATCGCCCAACCCCACCCGGAACCGGGTTGCTCGATCACCGATTACGTGGCCCGCGCCCTGGAAATGATCGGCAACGCCTCGGCCCAGGACATTACCGGCCATCCGGCCATGTCGATTCCCTGTGGCCTGGTGGACGGTTTGCCGGTCGGGCTGATGCTCGTGGGCAAACACTACGCCGAAGGCACGATCTACCAGGCGGCCGCCGCGTTCGAAGCGGCCGTCGACTGGAAAACCGCCTAGCCGCTCCCGTGCAGCGCAACAACAATGCCCCGTGCAGCGCAACAACCATAACGCCAGGCGCTGCTTCGACCTTCACTGATGAGGAACTCACCGATGACCACCCTTGAAAAAACCACATCAACCCCGGGGGAACGCGCGCAGGCGTTATTGCAGGTGCTCAAGCAAAAGGACCTGATCCCCGAGGGCTACATCGAACACATGACGCAACTGATGGCGCACGAATGGAGCCCGCAGAATGGCGCCAGGGTGGTCGCCAAGGCCTGGGTCGACCCGCAGTTCCACGCGCTGTTGCTCAAGGACGGCACCGCCGCGTGCGCGCAGTTCGGCTATACCGGCCCGCAGGGTGAGTACATCGTCGCGCTGCAAGACACGCCGCGCCTCAAGAACGTCATTGTGTGCAGCCTGTGCTCCTGCACCAACTGGCCTGTGCTGGGCCTGCCGCCCGAGTGGTACAAGGGCTTTGAGTTCCGCGCACGCTTGGTCCGGGAAGGGCGCACCGTGTTGCGCGAGCTGGGCACGGAGCTGCCTGACGACGTGGTGGTCAAGGTCTGGGACACCAGCGCCGAAACCCGTTACCTGGTGGTGCCGGTGAGACCTGAAGGCTCCGAGCATATGACTGAAGAACAGCTTCAGGCACTGGTCACCAAGGACGTGCTGATTGGCGTCGCCGTACCTCGGGTTGGCTGAGCCCAGCCCCTTTTTGTTCAATTCCCGGAGGTTTCAGTATGGATGGCTTTCACGATCTCGGCGGTTTCCAGGGCTTTGGAAAAGTCCCCCACACCATCAACAGCTTGAGCTACCAACCGGTGTTCAAGCAGGACTGGGAACACCTGGCCTACAGCCTGATGTTCATCGGTGCCGATCACTTGAAGATGTTCAGCGTGGACGAAGTGCGCCATGCCGTCGAACGCCTGGACGTTCGCCAGCACGTCGGTACCCAGTACTACGAGCGTTATGTAATTGCGACCGCAACCTTGCTGGTCGAGAAAGGTGTGATCACCCAGGCGGAGCTTGATGAGGCCCTGGGGTCGCACTTCAAGCTGGCGAACCCTGCCCAGTCGAGTGGGCGTGCGGCACTCACCGGCCGCGCCCCCTTCGAAGTGGGCGACCGGGTGGTGGTGCGAAACGAATACGTGGCCGGGCATGTGCGCATGCCGGCTTACGTACGGGGCAAAACGGGCGTGGTGCTGCACCGCACGGCAGAAAAATGGCCGTTTCCTGACGCAATTGGCCATGGCGATACGCGTGCGGCGCATCAGCCGACCTACCACGTCGAGTTTCGCGTTAAAGACCTGTGGGGCGATGCGGCCAATGAGGGGTTGGTGGTGGTTGACCTGTTCGAAAGCTATCTGGACCACGCCGACGGCACGGTGAGCGCATGACGGACGACGCCTTGACAGGCCGACTGCCGGTGACGGTGCTGTCCGGTTTCCTCGGCGCCGGCAAGACCACGCTGCTCAACCATATCCTGCGCAACCGCGAAGGCCTGCGGGTGGCGGTCATTGTCAATGACATGAGCGAGGTCAACATCGACGCCGCCGAGGTGCAGCGCGATGTGTCGCTGCACCGGGGGCGCGACGAGTTGATCGAGATGAGCAACGGTTGCATCTGCTGCACGCTGCGCGCCGATCTGCTGGAGCAGATCAGCGCCCTGGCACGCCAGCAGCGTTTCGATTACCTGCTTATCGAGTCCACCGGCATCTCTGAACCGATGCCGGTCGCGGAGACGTTCGCCTTTCTCGACGCCGACGGCTTCAGCCTCAGCGAACTGGCACGGCTTGATACCTTGGTGACGGTGGTCGATGGCAGCCGTTTCCAGGGGTTGCTGGAGTCGTCGGACAGCGTCGCCCGCGATGACGCACAAGGCACGACCAGGCGGCCTCTGGCGGATCTTCTGATCGAGCAGGTGGAGTACGCCAACGTCATTCTCGTCAACAAACTGGACCTGCTCGATGCGCCGGGTTACCAGGCCGTGCAGGCGATCCTGGCGGGGCTGAACCCCAGCGCGCGGATCGTGCCGATGACCCACGGCAACACCGCGTTAGCCGGCATTCTCGGAACCCGCCTGTTCGATTTACCCAGCCTTGCGGCATCACCGGGCTGGATGAAACAGATGGAGGAGGGCGACGCAGCGGCCTCCGAGTCGCACACCTATGGCGTGACGTCCTGGGTCTACCGCGAGCGCGCACCTTTTCACCCGCAGCGCCTGCTCGACTTTCTCAGCCGTCCCTGGAGCAACGGACGCCTGTTGCGCAGCAAAGGTTATTTCTGGCTCGCCAGCCGGCATCAGGAAACCGGTCTGCTGGCACAGAGCGGCAGGCAGTTTCAGTGGGATTATGTCGGGCGCTGGTGGAATTTCATCGACCCATCGCAATGGCCGCAGGACCACTATCGGTTGCAGGGCATCATGGCCAAATGGGACAGCATTGTCGGCGATTGTCGCCAGGAACTGGTCTTCATCGGCCAGGACCTGGACACCCCCGCACTGCAACGCGCGCTCGACACCTGCCTGCTGAGTGCCGAGGAAATTGCCGCCGGCCCCGCCGTCTGGCAGGCCCTGCCGGGGGCGGCAGTCTTTGATTCACGGGCGTTGTCGACATCGACGTAAGCGACCGGCGCAGACAATACCAGGCGTTCGTAATTTGTCGCCGTTATCCACAATTTAAGGGCACGGTTAAAGATGAGTTGGCAATGGGTGAAGACAACTCGGGTATCGCCGGGGCCGTTAAAACCAGGTCGATGATTTATATGAGGAAATAAGCGGTTTTGTGTTGGTGTTTGTGAAGTTCTGCAACTGCCTGGGGAGGGTGGATGTGGAATTGCCCCCACTTTTTAACCTTGCCGTCTGTCAGATTGCCAGCACGCTGTCCGGTTCGCGACTAGTTTCTCCTTGGCAGGATGTTCAACAAGGAGATGAAAAAATGTCATGGACTTTCTATTTAACAATTACCAATGGTACGGACCGAACACTGGAAGTAACTAGCCAGTCAATCGAGTGGGGCACTTGGTATCGTGACTCTCAAGATGACAATGGCCCTTGCAGTATTGCGCCCAACACTACGATTCAAGCACTTGGTATCCGCGCAGCGCGAGGCACGTGGACGGGCTATGAGTGTCACGCGCAGTGGAAAGATAAGGTGCCGCCGGGGGAGAAAGGTTACGGGGCGATCACCTTGATGATTGATGTTCCGTTCTCGGGCTCCAACGATTCGAGCCTGACCAGTGGCGGTGCGCTGACCTCTTATGGTTGGCAAAACCTGCCTTCGGGTGGGCATGATTTCAACCGTTCAATCACTATTCGTGCAGGGCGAGACAAGAAGCTGGTACTCGAAGAAGAAGCGCTTGATCCGGTCGAGCAGGAATATCGTGAATATCTGCTGGAGCTTGCGGCAAGGAACCCCGATGTACGCGATTGGGATCAGGTTGAGAAAGACCTGACGCAAGTGGATGATTTCAATCCATTACAATATATCCCGGATGGCCCGACCCTGAGCCGGCGCCTGCTGGCCCGTTCCGAGCCGTTGGTCATCGAGCCTGAACTCTGGGATGGCATTGGCGATGTGGACTATCCAACACCTTATGCTCAGGATTTGTTCCTCGACGAATATTTTGCTGTTGCGATCTACAGCGTCGGGACTGATCCCAGAAGCTTCATCAATATCCCTGCAGGCTCTTCACGCAAGACCAGCGAGAAGATCACCGTCACGTCGGCAATAAAGAATGTGTTGACCGTCAGCTGGTCGCTCAAGACCTCCCTTTCAGAGAAAGCCGTCGAACCGGTATCCGGTTCTGAAGTGGCCTCCACACTGGATATGGAGTTCGGTGTGACCGATGTGCTGGAGGTGAGCCGGGAGTCGGTTACCGAATCGATTGTCGAGCAGGAGTTCAAGGCGCCGGAGGACAGTGATGTATTGATTGTGCCTTGGGTATTCAGCACGGCGGTTATTGTTTACCGGCGAACCAAGAAGGGCAAGGTCAGTCTGGTAGCGGTGTCTGAATGGGCGCAGATGCAGTTCTTCAAAAGTTACCGTGTACATACCCAATTAAAAATGTCCTGAACAGGAATGTCGACATGAAAATTTCCAGCGTCTTACTGATGAGTATTGCGTTTGTATGTCAAGGCATGGTCTTTGCTGATACACAGAAGTCCAATACTGAAACCTTGTTTTCTAACGATAAGCCACCGCTGATACAGACGGCACAAGAACAGGAGCAAAAAGATGTTGAGGCTGACCGCAATCAATGTTGGTCGGCCAAGAATTGCTCTGGAAAGATCCTGAACAATAAAGATGCACATAACTGTAAGTTGTCCGGCGGTAAGTCTTGGCGGAGCAAGACTACAGGGCAGTGCACCAATCTGTAAGTTAAGGTATCGAGTGTTTTTTTAAAGCGTGTTACCCGCATCGTAGGGTGAACACATCGGCAATGAGCCTCCACACCTTAATAGGCGTGGGGGCTCTTTTAATGGTGCGACTGAACAGATGCATGCCCGCGTATGGGCGCTTCGTGCGTGAGGAGCGTAGCGGGTGTCTGGACTCATCACTCCACCGTGCAGATCCAGCGGTGATTGTGCCGATAGGGCGCGCGGGTGAAGTGCACGTCGGACACCAGATTCAGGCCACGCTCTTTCAGGGCTTGGGTCAGTTGTACGAGTGTTTCTGCCTGGATAGTCATTTCGCTTACCTCGTCAGATTGACTGCGTTCATAATTCTTGACCGAGAGGGCAACTCGCTAATTCAAATTTTCTACAGCGGCGATTGATGCGCTCTGAAAGCCATCGTCGCAACGCCCTGTAGTCCATTGCTTATCTGAACCCGTGGGGCTGCACTTTTTTCCATTCTCCTGATCTACCTCTGTCCCAGCCACCCGATTCCTGCGGGTGGCCAACAGCCATAGACCCGGTGCCGATGGATCGAACGTCAATTGCTTTTATCACCCGCTGGCCGCTGTTGCTGGCTGCGCTGTTAGCGTTGTGTACCACTGGCTGCAGCCAGCAACAGGGCCGTGACATCGCCAGGCAGTTCAGCGACGGCAAGCCTGATGAGTTTTTTCAAACCAGCGTGGATCGCATGGCCACCCTGGGCATGCGCGACAATCTGCAAAGCCTTTATCTGCTGATGAGCAAGCTGTACCTGCGCAACCCCAGCCAGTGGCGCCAGTCCGGTTACCCGGATGCGGTGACCGCTGCGCGGACTATTCGTCAGGCGATCGAGAACCGTCAGCCGTTGCCAGCGCTGGGGGAGCGTCGTGACCTGGCGGCCCTGAGTTATTCCTTGAGCCCGGAGTTTCGTGGTGATCGGGTGGGGGCGTTTATCTATGCGATTGGCAGCATGCTCGTGACCGCCCACGGTGGGCGCACGCAGTTTTACGTGACCGACTCCATCAACCCGCAGTTCGTCAGCAATGCCGCACGTAATATCGAAAAAGCCACCTGGCTGCTCGGCCAGCGCCAGGACGCCAACGGCGTGTTGCTGCTGTTTTCCAATGAGATCTCGGAGGAGGGCAGCAACCTCAGTTTCGCCGTCGAGTTCGGCAAGATTGTCGCGCGCCTCGACCTGCTGACCCAGATACTCGATGAGCGCTACCGACGCATTGGCCTCAACTACGCGCAAAGTCTGCTGCTGATGAATTTCTTGCCTGTGCAGTGACACGCCGGCGCCAACGAACGATTAATCGGTACGGTGCGTCCCTTTCCTCTGTAGGAAGTTGCCTATCCTGCCCTCGACCGCTTGAAACCTGCCCCCGGTCGGCCCTAGCCTCGGACTTTTCTTAAACATGAGGGCCTACCTTGGGTAAGCGAAAAACGGTTTGGCCTACTGATCGCGAAATCCGCCTGCGATTTATCCTGTTTGCCGTCATCGACGCCGCGAGTGTCCAAGGGGTCGCTTCGGAGGTGCTGATACCCGCGCACAAACTGCTGCGCGACGCGCCGACGGAGGCGCAGCTATGCGACACGCTGGCCGACATATTGGCCACCGATCAGATGTACGGTTTCAGGTTTCCCGTCGGCTCAGACGCTGACGATCTGATGCAGACGCTGGAGTGGTCGGGCAAGCGGGGCAGCGATTGATCAATGGGTTTTCATTTAAATAATCCTGGTCCTATACGGTTGTGGGAAGAGTCCGTGACTTGAATCGCGCGTGACTTGGCGGGTGTGGGAGTCTTCCCATGACTGCTCGCGTGCCGGCATTGCCGTGCCCGCTCCCGTATTTCAAGGACCTGCCCATGCTGTTGCGCCAACCCCCGCTGCTGTTCGCCGCCCTGACCCTCAGTTCACTGGTACAGGCCGAAGACCTGCAGTTGGCGCCGGTCGAAGTCACCGCGTCCGAAGCCAGCGCCGGCGAGATCGCCCAGGCACAGCTCAACAGCGTGCCCGGCGGTACCAACTTCATCGACATGGACAGCGTGCAGCAGGGGCGGGTGAGCACCAACGAAGATGTCTTCAAGTATCAGGCCGGGGTGTACGCCAAGGCGGCGAATAACGAAGGGGTCAAGTTATCCATTCGCGGTTCGGGCTTGAACCGCAGCCCGGGTTCCCATGCCTCCGGGCTGTATGAAATGTTCGACGGCCTGCCGCTGACCGGCCCCGGCGGCACGCCCTATGAACTCAAGGACCCGTTATGGCAGAGCCGGGTGCAAGTGCTGCGCGGCGCCAACGGTTTCGATCAGGGCGCGTTGGCCCTGGGCGGCGCCGTCAACTATGTGACCCGCACCGGTTATGACGCGCCCAAACTGCAAGTGCGCTATGAGGCGGGCAGCCGGGGTTACGCCCAGCGCGAAATCAGTTCCGGCCAGGTGCTCGGTGATGCCGATTACTACATCAGCCTCACCGATTCGCAGTCCGACGGTTACCAGCAGCAAAGTGCCGGGACGGGCAAGGGCATCGCGGCCAACTTCGGCTATCGCTTCAACCCCAACCTGGAAACGCGCTTCTATCTGCGCTACCGCGAAACCACCAATGACACGCCGGGCAAGCTCACCCGCGAGCAGATCAGCCATGACCCGCGCGCCGCCAACAGCCTCAACGCCGCCCGCGATTCCAAACGCTTGCAACCGGGTTCCACCTGGCTTGCCAACAAGACCACGTTGCAGCTGGATGATACGTCCCGCGTCGAGGTCGGGCTGGCCTATCACGACTACCCGATGGACCTGCGCGAAGGCACCAATCGCCTGAAAGTCGCTTACACCGACATCAGTGGCACGCTCAATTACATCCGCCAGGACAGCCTGTTCGGCCATGACAGCACCACCACCCTCGGCCTGCGCACCACCCAGGCGATGCCCAACAACGGCGCCTCGGAGTACGTGCGCGTCCCGGCCGGCAACACGGCGGGCTACGCGCCCGGCACCAAGACCCGTGACTACACCTACCTGGGCTCCGACACGGTGCTGCATGTCGGCAACGAGCTGGAGCTGGTCCCCGACCTGTGGCTGACCACTGGCGTAGCCGCGATTTATACCCGCCGCGAAACCCAGGTCACCTATCCGGACGGCCAGGCACCGACGCGTCAGCACGATTGGGACTACGCGCCACGCATCGGCCTGCGCTATGACGTCACCCCGCAATTGCAGGTGTACGGCAACCTGAGCCGCTCGGTCGAGCCGCCGCACGCCTGGTCGATGATCTGGGGTTCCAATAAATATTTCGCTGCCGGCAGCGGCGCGGCCACCGGCTTGCAGCGCGAAGGCGTGAAGTTGCGCAATCAGACCGCCACCACCCTGGAAATCGGCGGGCGCGGCGAGGCCTGGCTTGGCCAATGGGACCTGGCGCTCTACCGCTCCGAAGTGCGCCACGAACTGTTGACCGTGGAAACCCAGGCCCAGACCGCGACCGCCAGTGCCATCGTCGCCGAAGCCAATGCCAGCCCCACCGTGCATCAAGGCGTGGAACTGAGCCTGCTCAGCCCGTTGTGGGAAGGCGGCCGCAATGGCCGGCTTGCGCTGCGCCAGGCCTATACCTTCAATGACTTCCACTACCGCGACGATGATCGTTTCGGCGACAACACCTTGCCCGGCATCCCCAAGCACTATTACCAGGCGCAACTGCGCTACAGCCACCCGAGCGGTTTCTACACCAGCCTCAACACCGAGCATGCCTCGCGGGTGGCGGTGGACTACGCCAACTCCTATTACGCCGCGGCCTACACCACCCTTGGCGCAACGTTCGGCTACGACGCGCCCAGGCAGGACTGGCAAGCCTGGGTCGATCTGCGCAACCTGACCAATCGGCGTTATGCCAACACCGTTACGCCGGGTTACGACGACAAAGGCATGGACGTAGCCCGTTCCACACCCGCTGACGGGCGTGGTGTTTACACCGGCGTGTCGTGGCGTTGGCGCTGAATCAACCTTCGTGCTGGCGCAGGCGCTTATAGAGGGTATTTCGGCTCACGCCCAGCTCCCGCGCCAGGTGGGAAATGTTCCCGCCAGCGGCGGCCAGGCGTTGGTTGAGGTCAAGGTTGTCATCCAGGCGTTCGCGGCTGGACAGCGGCGCCGCCTGTTTCAAGTCGGAAAAAAAGTCATCGGGCAGGTGCTCCGGGCGAATCGGCTGTTCTTCGGCCATCGCCAACGCCACCTGCAACACACTGCTCACCTGACGCAAATTGCCCGGCCACGGGTGCTGGTCGAACAGCTTGAGCACCTCGCCACTCAGCCCGGCCCACTGGGTGGGCTCACGGTGTTGCTGCCACAGTTGCTGGAACAGCGCCTGCTTGTCGCTGCGCTCGCGCAACGGCGGCAGCTCCAGGGTCAGGCCGCCGATGCGGTAGTACAAATCCTCACGAAAGCGCCCGGTTTGTACCAGCTCCCGTAGCGCGCGGTTGGTCGCCGAGATGATGCGCAAGTCCACCGCGAACACCTCGCTGCTGCCCACCGGTTGCACGCACCGCTCCTGCAGCACACGCAGCAGGCGGGCCTGGGTGGGTAACGGCATGTCGCCGATTTCATCGAGAAACAGGGTGCCCTTGTCGGCCTTGCGGATCAGGCCGATGCTGCCTTTTTGATTGGCGCCGGTGAACGCGCCTTTTTCATAGCCAAACAGTTCCGATTCCACCAGCTCAGCCGGAATCGCCGCACAGTTCACCGCGATCAATGCCTGGCGGCTGCGGGAGCTGGCCTGGTGCAGGGCTTTGACGAACACCTCTTTGCCCACGCCGGTTTCGCCGTGGATCAACAACGGAATGTCTTTTTCCAGCAGGCGCTCGGCCTGGCGCACGGCTTTCTCCACGCGCGCATCGCCAAAGTGCAGGGTGTTGAGGCTGACGGCGGTCGGCTTCGACGGCGCAGGCTGATTGAACAGCCGCGCCTGTACCGGCGTCTGCCTGGGCCGCTTGAGCAGGCACTGGAAACGATTGCGTCCCGGCGCCTGCAGGGAAAACGGCAGCCCCTGCGGCTGATTCAACAACTCCAGCAGCGATACCTTGAACAAGCTGTCGATCATCACCCGCGACAAACTGATGCCCAGCAGGTTGTCTGCGCGGCGGTTGGCCGACAGCACCTGGCCGCTTTCATCGAAGATCAGCAGGCCCGCCCACTGGCTGTCGAGGTTGCTCAGCCCGGTGTTGAACGTCAGCTGGAAATGCTCGCCGCGAAACAGGTTGAGGATCAGCCGGTTCTCCACGGTCTGGCTCATCATCTTGACCATGCCCAGGGTGTGGGAGGGCGGCAGGTAGCTGTCGCTGGACACATCCAGCACCGCAATGATCTCGCGTTGGGCGTCGAAAATCGGCGCCGCCGAACCGGTCATGAAGCGGTTGGCCTTGAGGAAGTGTTCGTCGTGTTCGATATGCACCGCCTGGGCGCAGGCCAGGGCGGTGCCGATGGCATTGGTGCCGCTGGCGCGCTCCATCCAGCTGGCGCCTGCGCTGAAACCACGGGCCAGCCCGGGTTCGATAAACCGCTGGGTGCCCCACGACGTCAGGACCTGGCCCTGGTTGTCGGCGAGCATGATCAGGCAGTTGGAATTGCTCAGGATGTTTTCGTAGTAGGGCAGCACCTCCTGGTGGGTGGTCTGCACCAGTGAATGCTGGCTCTCCAGCAACTGCCGAATGCCCTCGGCGGGCAACTGATCGAAGCTGGGGACGCTTTGGTGATCCAGTCCGAACGCGCGGCAACGGCGCCAGGAGTCCTGGATGATGGTGTCGTGAGCCAGTGGTTCGGCCATGGGTGACCTTCTTTTTATTGTTATAGGGCTTACACAATTCAACTATTGGAATGGTTTCAAGTGTGGGAGGGGGCTTGCCCCCGATAGCGGTGGGTCAGTCAGCACTTCCGTTACTGATGTACCGCCATCGGGGGCAAGCCCCCTCCCACATTTAATCTTCATCGCCCATAAAGTGTTGTTCACAACTGTTCATTGTCAACTGCAAATCTGTTCAATTGTTCAGCCTGAACTGTTCATTTTATTCACGCTTGAACATGCCTCTGAGCCCATTCCCTTGTGAATCAATCACCTGCCATCCTTGGCACGAAACTCGCTCTGACAACTGGCCAGATTCATTCCAATAATAAAAAGGTCGTGTCATGTCATTGACCCTGGAACATGTCTCCCGCGTTGTTGAAGGTCAAACCTGGATCGACGACGCCACCCTGCGTTTCGAACCCGGTTCCTTCAACGTATTGCTCGGTCGCACGCTGTCCGGCAAGACCAGTCTGATGCGCCTGATGGCCGGGCTGGACAAGCCCGACAGCGGCCGCATCCTGATGAACGGTGTGGATGTCACGCAAAAGCCGGTACGCCTGCGCAACGTGTCGATGGTCTATCAGCAGTTCATCAACTACCCGACCATGACCGTGTTCGAGAACATCGCCTCGCCCTTGCGCCAGGCCGGTGTGTCCAATGAGCTGATCCAGAGCAAGGTGCTGGAAACGGCGCGGATGCTGCGCATCGAGAAATTCCTGCAACGCCATCCGCTGGAACTGTCCGGCGGCCAGCAGCAGCGTACGGCCATGGCCCGGGCCCTGGTCAAGGACGCCGAGTTGATCCTGTTCGATGAGCCGTTGGTCAACCTGGACTACAAGTTGCGCGAAGAACTGCGCCAGGAAATGCGCGAACTGTTCAAGGCGCGCCACACCATCGCCATTTACGCCACCACCGAACCCAACGAAGCCCTGGCGCTGGGCGGTACCACCACCATTCTTCACGAGGGCCGGGTGATCCAGAGCGGCAAGGCCGCCGAGGTCTATCACCAGCCGCAGACCGTACTGGCGGCCGAGCTGTTTTCCGAGCCGCCGATCAACCTGATGCCGGGGCGCATCAGTGGCAATGAAGTGAGCTTCGCCAACTTCGTGCACTTTCCGCTGAATGTCGACCTGCGTCCCATCGGCGAAGGCGAATTCCGTTTCGGCGTGCGCCCCAGCCATATCAGCCTGGTACCCAGCAACGACGATGACCTGGAACTGGCGGTGACCGTGGAGGTGGCTGAAATCAGCGGTTCGGAAACCTTCCTGCACGTGCGCAGCGAACATTTCCTGCTGGTGCTGCACTTGCCTGGGGTGCATGAGTACGACGTCGACGCGCCGATCCGCGTGTATATCCCCACCCATAAACTGTTTGTGTTCGATGGTCAGGGTCGTTTGGTCCAGGCCCCCGGGCGCCGTATTGCGAGGGTTGCCTGATGGCCGAGATCCATTTGCGCAACCTGGCGCACAGCTACAGTCCGACGCCGAATGGGCCGGAAGACTACGCCATTCGGGAAATGAATCACGTGTGGGAGCAGGGCGGTGCCTACGCCTTGCTCGGGCCGTCGGGCTGCGGCAAGTCGACCCTGCTAAATATCATCTCCGGCCTGCTCAGCCCGTCCGAGGGCCAGGTGTTGTTCGACACCCAGGTGGTCAACGACCTCACCCCGGAGAAGCGCAACATCGCCCAGGTGTTCCAGTTCCCGGTGGTGTACGACACCATGACGGTGTTCGACAACCTGGCGTTTCCGCTGCGCAACCAGGGCATGGCCGAGGCGAAAATTCACAGCAAGGTGCAGGAAATCGCCGAAGTCCTCGACCTGCAGAACCTGCTGAGCAAAAAAGCCCGCAACCTGACCGCTGACGAAAAACAGAAAGTCTCCATGGGCCGTGGCCTGGTGCGCGACGACGTCTCGGCGATCCTGTTCGATGAGCCGCTGACGGTGATCGACCCGCACCTGAAGTGGAAACTGCGGCGCAAGCTCAAGCAGATCCACGAGCAGTTCAATATCACCATGGTCTACGTCACCCACGACCAGTTGGAAGCCTCTACCTTCGCCGACAAGATCGCGGTGATGTACGGCGGGCAGATCGTGCAGTTCGGCACGCCGCGCGAATTGTTCGAGCGCCCCAGTCACACCTTTGTCGGCTATTTCATCGGCAGCCCCGGGATGAATCTGATTCAAGTGCAGGCCGAGGCGGGCGGAGTGCGCTTTGCCGGCACCCACCTGCCACTGTCCGAAGCCTTGCAGCGACGTCTCGAGGCCACCGATTACAAAAAACTGCAGGTGGGTATTCGTCCGGAGTTCATCCACGTGTGGGACGAGCCCAACCCTGACGCGCTGCAGGCCGACGTCACCCACGTGGAAGACCTGGGCACCTACAAGATCATGACCCTCAACCTCGACGGCGCCACGCTCAAAGTGCGCCTGGCCGAAGACAAACCAGTGCCCGAAGGCCGCGCCTGCATCAGCTTCCCGGCGCAATGGCTGATGCTCTACGCCGATGATTACCTGCTGGAGGTGCTGCCATGAACAAGGTGCAGAACAACAAGGCCTGGTGGCTGGTGCTGCCGGTGTTCCTGCTGGTGGCGTTCAGTGCCGTGATCCCGATGATGACCGTGGTCAACTACTCGGTGCAGGATATTTTTGACCAGTCCAGCCGCTACTTCGTCGGCGCCGACTGGTACAAACAGGTGCTGCTCGACCCACGCCTGCATGACTCGCTGCTGCGCCAGTTCATCTATTCGGCCTGTGTGCTGCTGATCGAAATTCCCTTGGGTATCGCCATCGCCCTGACCATGCCGACCAAGGGGCGCTGGTCGTCGCTGGTGCTGATTGTGCTGGCGATCCCCTTGCTGATCCCGTGGAACGTGGTCGGCACCATCTGGCAGATCTTCGGGCGCGCCGATATCGGCCTGCTCGGTTACAGCCTCAATGCCCTGGGCATCAGCTACAACTACGCGGCCAACACGGCGGACGCCTGGGTCACCGTGCTGGTGATGGATGTGTGGCACTGGACATCCCTGGTGGCGCTGCTGTGCTACTCGGGGCTGCGCGCGATTCCGGACGTGTACTACCAGGCGGCGCGCATCGATCGCGCATCGGCCTGGGCGGTGTTCCGACATATCCAGCTGCCGAAGATGAAAAGCGTGCTGTTGATTGCGGTGATGCTGCGCTTCATGGACAGCTTCATGATCTACACCGAGCCGTTCGTACTCACCGGTGGCGGGCCGGGTAATGCCACCACGTTCCTGAGTCAGACCTTGACCCAGATGGCCGTGGGCCAATTCGATCTCGGCCCGGCGGCGGCGTTTTCCCTGGTGTACTTCCTGATCATCCTGTTGGTGTCCTGGCTGTTCTACACCGCCATGACCCACTCCGACGCCAACCGCTGAGGCCGCCAACATGAGCAAGCGCAAACTTATTCCGCTACTGGTTTACATCCTGTTCCTGCTGGTGCCGATCTACTGGCTGCTGAACATGTCCTTCAAGAGCAACACCGAAATCCTCGGCGGGCTGACGTTGTTTCCGCAGGATTTCACCCTGGCCAACTACAAAGTGATCTTCACCGACCCGAGTTGGTACACCGGCTATCTCAACTCGCTGTACTACGTGAGCCTGAACACGGTGATCTCCCTGAGCGTGGCGTTGCCGGCAGCCTACGCGTTTTCGCGCTACCGTTTCCTCGGCGACAAGCACCTGTTCTTCTGGCTGCTGACCAACCGCATGGCGCCGCCGGCGGTATTTTTGCTGCCGTTTTTCCAGCTGTATTCGTCCATCGGCCTGTTCGATACCCATATCGCGGTGGCGCTGGCGCATTGTTTGTTCAACGTGCCGCTGGCGGTGTGGATTCTTGAGGGTTTCATGTCCGGCGTGCCCAAGGAAATCGACGAAACCGCCTACATCGACGGCTACTCGTTTCCCAAGTTCTTCGTGAAGATTTTCATCCCGCTGATCGGCTCCGGCATCGGTGTGACGGCGTTTTTCTGCTTCATGTTTTCCTGGGTCGAACTGTTGCTGGCGCGCACGCTGACCTCGGTCAATGCCAAGCCCATCGCGGCGGTGATGACCCGCACGGTGTCGGCCTCGGGTATCGATTGGGGCGTGCTGGCGGCGGCGGGGGTGTTGACTATCCTGCCGGGCATGCTGGTGATTTGGTTTGTTCGTAACCACGTGGCCAAGGGCTTCGCCCTGGGCCGGGTCTAGAGGAATCAATGATGGAATGGATGGCCTGGACCACCCCCACGGCGCTGTTCTTTGGCGGCATCGCGCTGATTCTGGCGGGCATGACCACCTGGGAGTTGCGCTCGCCGAGTATCCCTCGGCGCGGTTTTCTGCCGATCAGCACCACCCGTGGTGATCGCTTGTTTATCGGTCTTCTCGGCAGCGCCTACCTGCATCTGCTGGTCATCGGCGTTACCGACTGGAGCATCTGGGTGGCGTCCGCGCTCTCCCTGGTATGGCTGTTGAGTGTGATGCGTTGGGGCTAGGTAGGCACCACCCTGTAGGAGCGAGCGTGCTCGCGAAAATCGTCAACGATAACGCAGTGCTCCTGGTAGCCCGCGGTGTTTGTGAGTTTTTCGCGAGCAAGCTCGCTCCTGCAAGAAAGGGGTGTCTGCGAGTCCCGTGTGAAATTAACCTGGAGGTCTCTATGTTGAATAAAAACAATAAGCTGCGACATAGCATTTCATTGGCCGCAGTACTGGCCCTCAGTGGTTTGAGCGCTTCGGCCTGGGCGGATGCGTATGAAGATGCGGCGAAAAAATGGATCGGCAGCGAGTTCAAACCGTCCACGCTCACCGAAGCCCAGCAGCTTGAGGAATTGAAGTGGTTTATCAAGGCCGCCGAACCCTTCCGTGGGATGAAGATCAACGTGGTGTCGGAAACCCTCACCACCCACGAATATGAATCCAAGGTGCTGGCCAAGGCCTTCAGCGAAATCACCGGGATCAAGCTGACCCACGACCTGCTGCAGGAAGGCGACGTGGTGGAGAAGCTGCAAACCCAGATGCAATCGGACAAGAATATCTATGACGGCTGGGTCAACGACTCGGACCTGATCGGCACGCACTTTCGCTACGGCAAGACCGAATCCATCACCGACCTGATGGCCAACGAAGGCAAGGACTTTACCTCGCCAACCCTGGACCTCAAGGACTTCATTGGCCTGTCTTTCACCACTGCGCCGGACGGCAAGATCTACCAGTTGCCCGACCAGCAGTTCGCCAACCTTTACTGGTTTCGCGCCGACTGGTTCGAGCGCCCGGAGCTGAAAGCCAAGTTCAAGGAAAAATACGGCTACGAGCTCGGCGTGCCGGTGAATTGGTCCGCCTATGAAGACATCGCCAAATTCTTCAGCGAAGACGTCAAGGAAATCGACGGCAAGCGCGTCTATGGGCACATGGACTACGGCAAGAAAGACCCGTCCCTGGGCTGGCGTTTCACCGATGCCTGGTTCTCCATGGCCGGTGGCGGCGACAAGGGTTTGCCTAACGGCCTGCCGGTCGACGAGTGGGGCATTCGCGTGGAGGACTGCCACCCGGTGGGTTCCAGCGTGACCCGCGGCGGCGACACCAACGGCCCGGCGGCGGTGTTCGCCACGCAGAAATATGTGGACTGGATGAAGGCCTATGCGCCACCGGAAGCGGCGGGCATGACCTTCTCCGAATCCGGCCCGGTGCCGTCCCAGGGCAACATCGCCCAGCAGATCTTCTGGTACACCGCGTTTACTGCCGACATGGTCAAGCCGGGCCTGCCGGTGGTGAACGCCGACGGTACGCCGAAATGGCGCATGGCGCCGTCGCCGGTCGGGCCGTACTGGGAGAAGGGCATGAAGAAGGGCTATCAGGACGTGGGTTCCTGGACCTTCCTCAAGTCCACGCCGGAGAAACAGAAACTCGCGGCCTGGCTCTACGCGCAGTTCGTCACCTCCAAAACCGTGTCCTTGAAGAAAACCATCGTCGGCCTCACGCCGATTCGTGAGTCCGATATCAACTCCCAGGCCATGACCGACATGGCCCCCAAACTCGGCGGGCTGGTGGAGTTCTACCGCAGCCCGGCGCGCACCGAGTGGTCGCCGACCGGCACCAACGTGCCGGACTATCCACGTCTGGCGCAACTGTGGTGGAGCAACATCGCCGCCGCCGCCAGCGGCGAGAAAACCCCGCAACAGGCGCTGGACAACCTGGCCAAGGAGCAGGACGCGATCATGACGCGCCTGGAACGCTCCAAGGTGCAACCGGTGTGCGGCCCGAAAATGAACCCCGAGCGTGACGCGCAATACTGGTTCGACCAGCCGGGCGCGCCAAAACCGAAACTGGCCAACGAGAAGCCCAAAGGCGAGACCGTGAACTACAACGACCTGCTCAAACAGTGGGAGGCGGCGCGTAAATAACAACGCAGCAACCCAGGATGTAAAAAATGTGGGAGGGGGCTTGCCCCCTCCCACATTTTCACCGCTCGGATAAGCTGGCCTGCATTTCATCTGGTGGTCCGAGACAGCATGCCGGGTTGCGACTAGACTGCTGAGCATTCATACAGGAGGTCATCTGATGGGTGTTCCACTTTCCCCAATTGTTTCGGAGTTTGAAACCGAAGAACAGGCGAGTAGCCATGATCGCTGGTTTCGTAAAAAGGTCGAAAAAAGCCTGAGCAGTCCCGGCCCTGGTGTCGCGCATGATGAGGTCATGGCGAGGGTTGAAGCGATCATTCAGGAAGCGGAGCGTAAACAGAGGGCGAATGCCTGATGCTGTCCGTTGTTTGGCTTGATGAAGCCATCAGCGACCTGATTGATATCGTGACCTTTATCGCAGCACACAACCCTGGCGCCGCCCGACGCCTCAAAACCCGCCTTGAAGGTGCGCCGTTACCGCTGACGGAACATCCGTACTTGTATCCGAACGGTCGAGTTCCAGGGACTCGCGAGATCGTCGTTAACCCTAATTACGTGCTGGTTTACCGAGTCACCGCAGAGCGCATTGAGATCGTCAGCGTATTGCACGCCCGGGAAGAGTATCCCTGATTTTCTGCGCCTCAAATCTTATCGGTAGGAAAAGCCACTAACCCAGGCATCACGACCGCTTATCCCCCCTTCAACAACCTCATTTGAATTTTCCGCACCTCCCAAGGCTCTGCATTTTATAGGCGCGTGGTTCAAGCGCTTTTGCGGGGCCGCCTTGCAGGCTGGCCCGTTGTAACGGACTTTGCGGAAACTGCCACCATGACACTCCTCACAGCGCTGTCGGGCCAACCGGCCTCTGTCACAGACTCGGCCCAGGGCCGCCATCAACGGGTCTACCAACAGCTGTATGGTGAATCTGCGGATGCCACGCAAGTGGCGCGTGACTACCTGCAGGATCAATTGGCGCAGGTGGAAGCGACCGTCAGCGACCTGCCGGAGGTGCCCGAGCAGTTGCCGGCCTGGGTGGAACAGCGCTGCGCCGCCGTGGCCCAGGCCTACGCCGAGTACCTGGAGCAACGCCAGCAAGGCCGGCCGCGCCGCTACTTCCACAGCAAGGCGCACGCGCTGTATGTGCTGCAACGCGTGGCCCCGACCAAACAGGTCGACGGTGCGTGGCTCTACGGCCTGCTGCGCTATTGGCAGGATCAGCGCTTCGACGGCCTGCTGACCACTTACCTTGAAGAGTTGGGCGACGGCGAAGCCGCACAGAACCATGTGGTGATCTATCGCAAGCTGCTCAGCGAGCATGATGCCGACAGCGAGGCGGGGCTCGAGGACGGCCACTATCTGCAAGGCGCATTGCAACTGGCCCTGGGCCTGTGTGCCGAGGAGTTCCTGCCGGAAATCATCGGCTACAACCTGGGCTATGAGCAGTTGCCGCTGCACCTGCTGATCACTGCCTACGAACTGAGCGAGCTGGGCATCGACCCCTATTACTTCACCCTTCACGTGACCATCGACAACGCCAGCAGCGGCCACGCCAGCAAAGCCGCGCAGTCGGTACTCAACCTGCTGCCGCTGGGGGAGGGCAGGGAAGACTTCTACCGTCGTGTCGCCGCCGGCTATCGCCTCAATGACCTTGGCCCAGGCACCACTGCGGTCATCGAGGGCTTTGATCTGCAGGATGAAGTGATGGCCATGCTCGAACGCAAGCGCAGCTTTGGCCAGCATATGCATTCGGACTACTGCCGCTTCGAAGGCAAGACAGTCAATCAGTGGCTGGCCAAGCCCGGGCAGATGGGGGAATTCCTCAGGGCGATGGAGGAAAAGGGTTGGATCAAACGCAACCAGGACCCCGCCGAGAGCCGCTTCTGGCAGTTGATCGAAGGCGCGGGCGCGGCGATGTTCGGGGTGTTCAGCGGCTATGAAAAACAGGTGCTGCATGACTGGATCGCCGGTGACTGGATCGGCACCCAGCGTGTGGCCCCGGTACGACCGGGGCGCGGCAGCCGTTTCAGCCGCGAACAGCACCGCCCGGCTGATCCGGATACCCAGGCCCTCGTCGAATCACTCTGGAGCCTGCCCGATGAGCAGCAACTGGGCGCGCTGATCCCGTGGATGTCGGCGCGGCGCCACTGCAGCCCTGCCGGGTTGTATGCCACCCGCCGTTTTATCCAACTGCGCGCGCGTCTGCGCTAAGGAAATCTGTCCATGTCTGCACAACAACTGGCTGATCGTGCCCTGCTCAACCTTGGCCGAGGCTTGAAGGAGAGCGGTTACCGTTTTATCACCCCGACACCACTGACCCACGAGCGCGTGTTCCGGCGCTTGTCGACCCCGCTGGCGATGAACCTGCGCGATGTGTTCGGCTGGTCCATGCCGTTCGACAACGACCTGCTGCCCGAGGCCTTTCGTGAAGAGCTGCAGCAGGCCGGAGTGATTGAAAAACACGACGCGCTGTGGCGCAGCAGCGTGCGCTGGTCGAGCCTGGGTGACCTGTTGTTTGCCCATTCGCCTTATCCCACGGTCGAGGCGGACGCGGTGTTTTTCGGCCCTGACAGTTATCGATTCGCCCAGGTGATCGAAGCCTATTTGCAGCAACGCTTCGAGCCGCTCAAGCGCGCGGTGGACATTGGCTGCGGGGCGGGGGTCGGTGCGCTGGTCGTCGCCCATGCGCGGCACGACGCCGAGGTGCTCGCGGTGGACATCAACCCGCGCGCCCTGCGCCTGACTGCGGTGAATGCCGAGCTGGCCGGCCTCGCGAATGTAAGTGTCTACCAGAGTGACGTGCTGACCAGCGTCGAAGGCGAATTCGACCTGATCGTCGCCAACCCGCCGTACATGAATGACGACCGCCAGCGCGCCTATCGCCATGGCGGTGGTGCGTTGGGCGAGCAGTTGTCGGTGCGCATCGCCGGCGAATCCCTCGGGCGTCTGGCCGTTGGCGGTAGCCTGTTGCTGTATACCGGCGTGGCGATGGTGGCCGGCGGCGATCCGTTCCTGGACGCGGTCAAGCCGTTGCTGGCCAGCGATGCCTATGGCTGGACCTACCGTGAGCTGGACCCGGACGTCTTCGGCGAAGAACTCGACAAGCCCGGGTATGAACGCGTCGAGCGGATCGCTGTGGTGGCGCTCACGGTCACGCGCCTGCGCTGAACGACCATTTATCGCTTACCGCCGCACGGTGATGGAACACCCGGCGCGGGGCGTGCCCTTAACTAGTAAGTCCCCATCACAGGAGTGCAGCCCATGCGCGCGATGACCTACCAAGGCGCCCATAAAGTCCAGGTCGATACCGTCCCTGACCCGATCATTGAGCAACCCGACGACATCATCTTGCGCGTCACCGCCACCGCGATCTGCGGCTCGGACCTGCACCTGTACCGGGGCAAGATCCCCACGGTGGAGCATGGCGATATCTTCGGGCATGAGTTCATGGGCATCGTCGAGGAAACCGGCCCGGCGGTTACGGCGGTGCAGCGCGGTGACCGCGTGGTGATCCCCTTCGTGATCGCCTGTGGCGACTGTTTTTTCTGTCAGTTGCAGCAGTACGCCGCCTGCGAAACCACCAACGACGGGCGTGGCGCAATCCTGAATAAAAAGGCGATCCCATCGGGTGCCGCGTTGTTCGGCTACAGCCGCCTGTACGGCGGCATCTCCGGTGGCCAAGCGGAGCTGGTGCGGGTGCCCAAGGCCAATGCCGGGCCGTTCAAGGTGCCTGGGTTGCTGGCGGATGAAAAGGTGTTGTTTCTCTCCGACATCCTGCCCACGGCCTGGCAGGCGGTGACCAATGCCGGTATCGGCAAAGGCGCAAGCGTGGCGATCTATGGCGCCGGCCCCGTGGGTCTGCTCAGCGCGGCGTGCGCGCAGATGCTCGGTGCAGAGCAAATTTTCATGGTCGACGATCATCCCTATCGCCTGGCCTACGCACAAAAGATGTATGGCGTGATCCCGATCAACTTTGAAGAGGACGACGACCCGGCCGACACCATCATCCGCCAGACCGCCGGCATGCGCGGCGTCGACGGCGTGGTGGATGCGGTGGGTTTTGAGGCCAAGGGCAGCACCACCGAAACCATTCTCACCACCTTGAAGATCGAAGGCAGCAGCGGCAAGGCCCTGCGCCAGTGCATCGCGGCCGTGCGCCGTGGCGGGGTGGTCAGCGTGGCCGGGGTGTATGCCGGCTTTATCCATGGCTTCATGTTTGGCGATGCGTTCGACAAGGGCCTGACCTTCAAGATGGGCCAGACCCACGTGCAGCGCTACTTGCCGGAATTACTTGAGCACATTGAACTCGGGCATTTGAATCCCGAGGCAATCGTTACCCATCGACTGTCTCTGGAACAGGCCGCGCGGGGCTATGAACTGTTTGATAAAGCCGAGGAGGAATGTCGCAAGGTGATTCTGCTGCCGGGGATTAGCGAACGGCCGCTGACCGAGCCGCTGGAAGAACTGTCTCCCGAGCTCCGCATGCAAGGCGTCCCCGGTTTTTAATCGGCGAATACAAAACCAATGTGGGAGGGGGCTTGCCCCCGATTGCGGTGAGCCAGCTAAGCATTGGTTGGCTGACACACTGCTATCGGGGGCAAGCCCCCTCCCACATTTGAAGTGTGTTCAAGCCAATGCTTGTGGCTGAATGTGCAATTGGCCGTCCATGTCCTTGACCAACCCACTGGCCAACAGCAGTGGCGCCACGCGCTTGTGCAACTGCGGCTCGACAAATTCCTTCACCGTCTCCAACGCCAACACACCGCTGAGCGGCAGCTCGGCCTTGGTGTACGACAACCAGGCCTTTTTCAGCACCATCAGCACATCACTGCCCGCTGTCGAAGCAAAGCGACGGTGCATCGGCTTGCCGTCGAAGTTGAACGTGTGCTGGAAGCCGTAGCCGGTTTCATCGCCACCGCTGGCGGTGCAGCGTATGCAGGTGCAGGGGCCGTCGCCAAACGCGTCGCGCAGGTAGGCGTTGAAGTCCACCACGGGTTTGAGTGACAGGCGCTTATCGACCTCGAACAGGTCCCCGGTCATTTTTTCGTCAGTGTTCAACGTCCATTCCTCGCAAGTCGGTAGCGGTGTTCCAAAGCGCGGCACAATACCAGCCGAGCGCGCGTTTGGGGATTTTTTGCAGTGGGCGGGCCAATCCTCAACGGAAAAACTCCCCCGGCGTGGCGTCGAATTGCTGGCGAAACGCGTTGATGAACGCCGACGTCGATTCATAACCACAGCCCAGCGCCACGTCCGTTACCCGCTCGCCTTGCTCCAGGGCGGGCAGGGCGCTCAGCAGGCGCAGGCGCTGGCGCCACGCGCGGAAGGTCAGCCCGGTGTCACTCAGAAACAAGCGGCTGAGGGTTTTTTCGCTGATCCCCAGCTTGCGGCTCCAATCCCCCAGGGTGGTCTGCTGCTCCGGATGCAGGTGCAGGCTGCGGTAGATCTGCCGCAAGCGGGCGTCATGGGGCAGGGGTAGCATCAAGTCCACCTGGGGCGCGGCGGCGAGTTGGTCGAGTATCACCTGGGCCAGGCGGCCATCGGGGCCATCTTCGGCATAGTCCGCCGGCCGTTCGCTGAAGCTGCGGATCAACTCGCGCAACAGGCTGCTCACCTCCAGCACGTGACAGTGCCCGGCCGCCCACGCCGTGACGCTGCAATCCAGGTACAGGCTGCGCATCTCGGTGTGGGGCGCGCTGTAGACGCGGTGCGGCATGCCCGCCGGAATCCACACCGCACGCTGGGGCGGTGCGACGAAGCGGCCGGCACTGGTCTGGATCTCCAGCACCCCGGAAATGGCGTAGGACAACTGCACCCACGGATGGCTGTGCCGCCGCGTCAGCGCACGATCAGGCAACGATTCGGTGCGCCCATACACCGCTCGCGGCAGGCTGGACAGCCCGGGAATCGTGCGTCGGACGGTTTTGTGCTGTCCTTTAGGCGGCATTTACTGGCTCATTGGCGTTAGTCGGTAATAGGACGTTACGTTAGAGTCGCCCCATGCGCTTGGCAACCCCTGGAAGATTTGCTTATGACCCGTCCGCGTTTCCTGCCCGATAACTTCACCCTGGCCCTGATCGCCACGGTGATCCTCGCCTCCCTGCTGCCGGCCAGCGGCCAGACCGCCGTGGCCTTCGGCTGGGTCACCAACCTTGCTATCGCGCTGCTGTTTTTCCTGCACGGCGCCAAACTGTCGCGCCAGGCCATCGTCGCCGGGGCGGGGCACTGGCGTTTGCATCTGCTGGTGTTCAGCCTGACTTTCGTGCTGTTCCCGCTGCTGGGCCTGGCGCTCAAGCCGCTGCTGTCGCCGCTGATCGGCAACGACCTGTATATGGGCATCCTCTACCTCTGCGCGCTGCCGGCCACCGTGCAATCGGCGATTGCCTTCACCTCCCTGGCGCGCGGCAATATTCCGGCGGCCATCTGCAGCGCGGCGGCCTCGAGCCTGTTCGGCATCTTTCTCACGCCCTTGCTGGTGACCCTGCTGCTCAATGTGCACGGTGATGGCGGCTCCACCGTCGACGCGATCCTGAAGATCAGCGTGCAGTTACTGCTGCCGTTCGTCGCCGGCCAGATCGCCCGGCGCTGGATCGGTGACTGGGTTGGCCGCAACAAGTCCTGGCTCAAGTTCGTCGACCAGGGCTCGATCCTGCTGGTGGTCTACGGCGCTTTCAGTGAGGCGGTCAACGAAGGCATCTGGCACCAGATTCCGCTGTGGGAGCTGGGCGGCCTGGTGCTGGCGTGCTGCGTGTTGCTGGCGCTGGTGCTGGTGGCCTCCGCGCTGCTGGGCAAGGCGTTCGGCTTCAGCCAGGAAGACCGCATCACCATCCTGTTCTGCGGCTCGAAGAAAAGCCTGGCCACCGGCGTGCCGATGGCCCAGGTGTTGTTCGCCGGGGCGAGCATGGGTGTGCTGATCCTGCCGCTGATGCTGTTTCATCAGATCCAGTTGATGGTGTGCGCGGCCTTGGCCCAGCGCTATGCCAGGCGCCCGGAAAGCATTCCCGAGTTGATGACGCAGGTGGATCCGTGAGTCGGGGCTGATCAGGTCGATTCAACCGGGCGCTTAGGGCGTCGCGCTGACCCGTCATGCGATAACCGGGCAGGATCAGGGCCAACAGCGCCGCGAGAAACCTATAGAATGCTCAACGGCCCCGTGTGTCCTGCGCGGCCGTTTGATCACTGTCAGAGTACCTCGCCCCGCAATGAGCCTTTCAGCCGCAACCCCCCAAGCCAATTGGCAACCGGTCATCGCCCTGGCGTTGGCCGCCTTTGTATTCAATACCACCGAATTCGTGCCGGTCGGCCTGCTCAGCGCCATCGGCGCCAGCTTTGACATGCCCGTGGCCAGCGTCGGCCTGATGCTCACTATCTATGCGTGGATCGTGTCGCTGACGTCGCTGCCGGTGATGCTGCTCACGCGTAACGTCGAACGGCGCAAATTGCTTATCGTGCTGTTCGGCCTGTTTATCGTCAGTCATATCCTGTCCAGCGTGGCCACCAGTTTTGGCCTGCTGATGGTCAGCCGGATCGGCATCGCCCTGGCCCATGCGCTGTTCTGGTCGATCACCGCCTCCCTGGCGGTGCGTCTGGCACCCCAGGGCAAGCAAGTGCAGGCCCTGGGCCTGCTCGCCACCGGTACGTCCCTGGCGATGGTGCTCGGTATTCCCCTGGGCCGCCTGCTGGGCGAGGCCATGGGCTGGCGCACCACCTTCCTGGTGATTGCCGCGTTCGCCGCCGCGCTGGTGTTCTGGCTGTGGCGCACCTTGCCGCCGTTGCCGAGCCAGAACTCCGGCTCCCTGCGCAGCCTGCCGCTGCTGTTCAAGCGCCCGGCACTGGTGGCGCTCTACGTGCTCACTGCGATGACCGTCACCGCCCAGTTCACCGCCTACAGCTACATCGAACCCTTCGTCGAAGGCGTTGCCGGCCTGGGTGGCAGTGCGGTCACCCTGATCCTGCTGGTGTTCGGCGGCGCCGGCATCATCGGCTCGCTGCTGTTCAGCCTGGTGCATCGCTTCAACCCGCACGTCTTCGTGGTCAGCAGCGTGTTCCTGCTTGCGGCCTGCCTGGCACTGATGTTGCCGTTGAGCGGCGCCGAGTCCTATCTGGTGGGCCTGAGTGTGTTCTGGGGCATGGCGATCATGGGCTTCGGCCTGGCGATGCAGTCCAAAGTGCTGGTGCTGGCACCCGACGCCACCGACGTGGCCATGGCGATGTTTTCCGGCATCTACAACATCGGCATCGGCGGCGGTGCGTTGATGGGCAGTTGGGTCGGCAGCCACTTCGGCTTCGCCTGGATCGGCGCGGCGGGCGGGTTGCTGGCGGGGCTGGCGCTGGTGGGGTATTGCCTGGCGATTCGGCGGTTTGGGACGGGGGTGGTGCAGGGCTGAATCGACGGTTATCCATCTGATACACCTGGGTCCAAATGTGGGAGGGGGCTTGTCCTGATGCCGATCAGTTGGCGAAGATCCCTTGTGGGAGGGGGGCTTGCCCCCGATGGCGGCCTCTGGGCCGACCAGGATGTTGGATTGGACCGAGTACATATCCGTTTCTGCGGTGATGGCTGCTTAGGGTTCCGCTTTTACAGCGGCTCACTTTTGAAAAGCGCAAAAGTAAGCAAAACGCTCTTGCCCCACCACTCGGCACCTCGCCTGGGCTCGCTGTGCCAGCGTGGTTTAACGGGGCGCCCAGATCAAAAGCAAAAGCGCGGCGGCCTTAGAGCCGACCGGTATTTCGTGTCGACCCCGATCCAAATGTGGGAGGGGGCTTGCCCCCGATGGCGGTGTGTCAGTCACTGATGCACTTGCTGACTCTCCCTAGTCGGGCAAGCCCCTCCCACACAAAACCAACAGCGTATCCACCGGTGCTACAGATTTGGATAGTTTGCCCAGACACCGGACATCGCTGATCCGGCGCCTGACTAAAATCGGACAATTCCTACAGGAGCCATCAATGCCCATTGCTACCGTCTCGCGGGACCGCCCACCTCCCGTGGTGACGGCATGAACAGCAATGGAGTCGATTGTGCAAAAGCGTTTGATCGCCGAGTTTATCGGTACTTTCTGGCTGACGTTCGGCGGCTGTGGCAGCGCCATTCTGGCGGCGGCCTTTCCTGGGTTGGGCATTGGTTTCGTGGGTGTTGCGCTGGCGTTTGGTCTCACTGTACTGACCATGGCCTACGCGGTCGGGGGTGTCTCCGGTGGGCACTTCAACCCGGCGGTGACTATTGGCCTATGGGCAGGGCGGCGGATCGCTGCCGGTGATGTGCTGCCGTACATCTCGGCGCAGGTTGCTGGGGCGATTGCTGCCGCGGCGGCGCTGTACCTGATTGCCAACGGGCAGCCTGGTTTCACTGTGGGTGGTTTTGCCGCCAACGGTTACGGCCCCTTGAGCCCAGGCCTCTTTGACCTGAAGGCCGCACTGTTGGCTGAACTGATCGCCACGTTCTTCTTCGTATTCATCATTATGCGTGTGACTGCACCGGGGGCTGCTCCGGGCTTTGCGCCAATTGCCGTTGGCCTGGCGCTGACCTTGATTCACTTGGTGCTGATCCCGGTGACCAATACGTCGGTCAACCCGGCACGCAGCACCGGGCCAGCATTATTTGCCGCAGGTGAGTACCTTTCGCAGCTCTGGGTGTTCTGGCTGGCGCCGATTGTTGGCGGGGTTTTGGGGGCGTTGGCAGCTCGCACATTGGGCGAGCAAAAGCCGGCTTGATGCCTTATACGGTGGCGAGTGGGTTGCTCTCCACTGTAGGAGCGAGCTTGCTCGCGAAGAACTCACAGACACCGCGTTCATCCAGGATGCACGTGTTATCGTTGACGTTTTTCGCGAGCAAGCTCGCTCCTACAGTGCAAGGCAAGCTCCCTCGCCACAGGCCCGTGCAACGCCGAAGTTGTATCGGTAACGGTGGCGATAGGGGGCATCACAGCGCAGCCAGTACCTTTTCGAGTTTTTCCTGGTCACGCGCAAACTGGCGGATGCCTTCGGCGAGTTTTTCGGTGGCCATCGCATCTTCGTTGGAGGCCCAGCGAAACTGCGCCTCGTTGATGGACTGGCGCGCTTCGCCGGCGGCACCGGGCACCAGTTTACGATCGAGGGTGCCCTGGTCTTCATCGAGTTTTTGCAGCAACTCGGGGCTGATGGTCAAGCGATCACAGCCCGCCAGCTGTTCGATCTGGCTGAGGGTGCGGAAGCTGGCGCCCATGACCACCGTCTTAATGCCGTTGGCCTTGTAGTAGTTGTAGATCCGTGTCACCGACTGCACGCCCGGGTCGTCCGCGCCGGTGTAGTCCAGGCCGGTGTGCTTGCGATACCAGTCGTATATGCGGCCCACGAACGGTGAAATCAGAAACACACCGGCATCGGCGCAGGCCTGGGCCTGGGCGAACGAGAACAGCAGGGTCAGGTTGGTCTGGATGCCGACTTTTTCCAGGCGTTCGGCGGTGCGGATCCCTTCCCAGGTGGATGCCAGCTTGATCAGCACGCGGTCGCGACCGACCCCGGCCTGGTCATAGAGGGCGATCAACTGATTGGCTTTGGCCCACAGCGCGTCTTCATCGAAGGACAGTCGTGCATCGACCTCAGTGGAGATGCGTCCCGGAATCACCTTGAGAATGCCGCAGCCCACCGCCACGGAAAACTGATCGCAGGCCAGGCCCAGATCGCCTTTGGACAGGTCGAGCGCGCTACGCAGGATATCGCCGTAATGCGCGATGGCCGAGGCCTTGAGCAGCAGAGAAGGGTTGGTGGTGGCGTCCACCGGGCGCAGGCGGCTGATGGCTTCCAGGTCGCCGGTGTCGCAGACCACGGTGGTGAATTGCTTGAGTTGTTCGAGTTTGGACGTCATGCGTGCAGGCCTCCGATAAGGATTGGCGCAAACCCCTGTTGTACCACTTTCCGAGCAGTCATCGATGCATTCAGACAGGCGACACAGGCCAACTGTGGGAGGGGGCTTTTGATCGTTCCCACGCTCCGCGTGGGAATGCATCCCGTGACGCTCCGCGTCACCTGTACGCATTGAGTTGTCGGCGGGACGCGGAGCGTCCTAGGCGGCATTCCCACGCGGAGCGTGGGAACGATCAATTGGCTGACCCACCGCATCGGGGGCAAGCCCCCTCCCACATGGGTTATGGGTTGCTGGCTGGGCCGGTTTGCAGGCAATCCAGTGCGCGGTCGGCGAGGGTGCGGGCCATGTCGATCAAGTGCGCGGTCGAACAGGCCATGTCGCGCCGGGTGCCTTTGAGGCCTTCGGCGGTTTCGGTGGCCGTGGTGGCGGCGCAGCGTAGCAGCGAGGAAATGTTGGCGATGGCGTCTTCGAAGCTCAGGTCTTCGTGGGCAACAAAAACAGGATAGGGTGGATCGGGGACGATTTTGCTCATGGATATAGCTCCTACTCGGTTGGGGCGCCATCCGGTGCCGTTTCCACACGGCAGATTGGGTGGCAGCCATACGCGGGGTGGAAACCGGGGAGTAGGACCCAGTCAGACCGAAGTCTGCCCGCGTACAGCCGCCATTGAGCGTTTGCATACGATCATGACGCCTACTCATTCCCGGGTTTCCACACCCGATCGCTGATATGCAGCGACGAAGCGAAGGCTAGCCAGTGGATTGAGCAGGCGCAAGGCCGAAGGATTGTCTAGGAAACGTCCTGCAAATTAAAGGGATATGGCTTGCTGGCCTTTAACAATGCATGTCGAGCAGGCGATGCAGGTGTGGGAAACGACGCTCAAAAGTGGCTCTCACACCACCGGATCAGTATTGGCCCTCAACCAACCCGGAACCATTCCCCATTTCCCTTGTCCCCGCTTCCCATGTCACCCCCCGCCCCGCAAATCCCTTAATTTTCCAAGCCTGCCGGAAGCCTCTCCAGGCCCCCGGCTGCGCCCGTTGTTTTTTCAGGGCGCAGAGCAGCCGATTCAAGCGGCACAACGGAATACGGACATTCTTTTCAACCGTGACTTATCAGGCGGGTTTCCCCATGCAGTTCAGCGAATTACTGGCAGCGATTTCCACCCATGCGATCCGTCTGCAGACGGAAGAGGGCGACCTGATCGTCCTGGGCGATGACGACGCGCTGGATGACGCGCTGTGGGACCAACTGATCGCGCATAAACCCCAACTGCTTGAGTGGGTCGCGGCGCATGGCGGCGACTGGTCGAGCCCGGCTTATGGCATCACCCCGGACATGCTGCCCCTGGTCACGCTCGACCAGCCGGCCATCGACCGCATCGTCGCGGCGATCCCCGGCGGGGCGGCGAATGTGCAGGATATCTACCCCCTGGCGCCGCTTCAGGAAGGCATGCTCTACCACCATCTTCGCGCACAGCAGGGCGACCCCTACGTGCTGCACGCGCAGTTCGTGTTCGACAGCCGCGCACGTCTGAACAGCTTTGCCCAGGCGTTGCAATGGGTGATTGATCGCCACGATATCCTGCGCACGTCGATGGCCTGGGAGCGCCTCGACGAGCCGTTGCAGGTGGTGTGGCGCAAGGCAACCCTGGCCTGTGAAGAGGCGCATCTGGACGGTGCCGACCGCCTGGCGCAACTGCTCGCACGCTACGATGCGCGCACCTATCGCATGGACCTGGGCCAGGCGCCGTTGCTGCGCCTGGTGTTCGCCGACGACCCGGCCAACGAACGCGTGGTGGCGATGCTGCTGTTTCATCACACCATCCTCGATCACACCGCCCTCGATGGGGTGCGCGAGGAAATCCAGTTGTACCTCGCCGGCAATCAGGCGCAGGCCGCGCCGCCGGTAGCGTTTCGCAGCTATATCGCCCAGGTGCGCCAGGGTGTGAGCGAGCAGGCCCACGAAGCCTTCTTCCGCGACATGCTCGCCGACATCGACGAGCCGACGTTGCCCTTCGGCCTGCGGGACGTGCAGGGCGATGGCCTTGGCATCGACGAAGCGCGCCTGCCGGTTGAGCATGCCCTCAGCCTGCGCCTGCGCAGCCTGGCACGTCCGTTGGGCGTGGGTGTGGCAAGCCTGATGCACCTGGCGCTGGCCCGGGTGCTGGGGGTGGTCTCCGGCCGGGAGTCGGTGGTGTTCGGCACCGTGATGCTCGGCCGCATGGGCGCGGGCGAGGGCGGTGAGCGCGCGTTGGGCATGTTCATCAATACCTTGCCGCTGCGCGTGGATGTCGGCGAGCAAGGCGTGCGCGCCGCGATCAAAGCCACCCACGAGCGCCTCACCACCTTGCTTGAGCACGAGCACGCCTCCCTGGCGCTGGCCCAGCGTTGCAGCGGCGTAGCGGCGCCTGCACCGCTGTTCAGTGCGATGCTCAATTACCGTCACAGCGCCGCCAGCGACATGCACGCGGTGATCGACGTGGCCGAAGGCATCCAGGTGCTCGGCGCCGAAGAGCGCACCAACTACCCGCTGACGGTCAACGTCGATGACCTGGGTGAAGACTTTGCGCTGACGGTGATGGTCGATGCGTCCATCAGCGCGCAACGCGTGGCCGGTTATCTGCACACGGCGCTGGAAAGTCTGGCCGATGCGCTTGAACAGCGACCGGATATGCCGCTCAGCGGCCTGAACATCCTGCCTGACTCCGAACGCCATACCTTGCTGCACCGCCTGAACCAAAGCTCAGTAAACCAAAGTTCAGTAAACCAAAGCTCCGTAAACCAAAGCCCCGCGCACTACGCCGACACCGTCCTGATCCACCAGCAAGTCGAAGCCCACGCCGCCACCCGCCCCGACGCGATTGCCGTGCGTTTCGAACAACGCTGCCTGACCTACCGTGAACTCAACGAACGCGCCAACCAGGTCGCCCATGCGCTGCTGGCCCAGGGCGTGCGCCCCGACGCGCGCGTGGCGATCTGCGTGGAGCGCGGCCCGCAGATGATCATCGGCCTGCTCGGCATCCTCAAGGCCGGTGCCGGTTATGTGCCGATCGACCCGGCGTACCCGCAGGAACGCATCGCCTACACCCTGGGCGACAGCGCGCCGGTGGCGGTGCTGGTGCAAGCCGACACCCGGCACTTGGTGGGCAACCTGGCGCAGATCGACCTCGACGCCCTGCACCAACAGGCCACGGTCAATCCGTGCCTGCACCTGAGCCCGGCCAACCTGGCCTATGTCATCTACACCTCCGGTTCCACCGGCCAGCCCAAGGGCGTGATGATCGAACACCGCCAGGTGGCGCGCCTGTTCAGCGCCACCCAGCACTGGTTCGGCTTCAACCAGCACGACGTGTGGGCGCTGTTCCATTCCTTCGCGTTCGACTTTTCCGTGTGGGAAATCTGGGGCGCGCTGATGCACGGCGGTCAGTTGCTGATCGTGCCGCAATTGGTCAGCCGTTCACCGGATGAGTGCTACGCGCTGCTCTGCGAAGCCTCGGTCAGCATCCTCAACCAGACGCCGAGTGCGTTCCGCCAGTTGATCGCGGCCCAGGGCAACAGCGACCAGGCGCATTCGTTGCGCCAGGTGATTTTCGGCGGCGAGGCGCTGGAACCGGGCATGCTCAAGCCCTGGTATGCACGGGCGGTGAATGCCGGTACGCAACTGGTGAACATGTACGGCATCACCGAAACCACCGTGCACGTGACCTACCGCGCGCTGGAAGCGGCCGATGCGCAGTTGGTCGGCGTAAGCCCGATTGGCGTGCGCATTCCGGACTTGCAGTTGTACATCCTTGACGCACAGCGCGAGCCGCTGCCGTTCGGTGTGGTCGGTGAGCTGTATGTGGGCGGCGCCGGGGTGGCGCGCGGTTATCTGAACCGTGACGCGCTCAACGCCGAACGCTTCCTGCACGACCCGGCCACCGGCCTGCGCATGTACAAGACCGGCGACCTTGGCCGCTTGTCGGCCGACGGCAGCGTCGAGTACCTGGGGCGCAACGACGACCAAGTGAAGATCCGCGGTTTCCGTATCGAACTGGGTGAAATCCAGGCCCACCTGGCCACCGCCAACGGCGTGCGCGACGCCGTGGTGATTGCCCGGGAGGACACCCCCGGCGACAAACGCCTGGTGGCCTACGTAATTGCCGACGGCGCGCCCACTGCGGCCGCCTTGCGCGACCATTTGCTGCAGAGCCTGGCCGATTACATGGTGCCCGCTGCCTTTGTGCTGCTGGAGCGGTTCCCGCTGACCACCAACGGCAAACTCGACCGCAAGGCCTTGCCCGCACCTGATACCGACGCGTTGGCCCGGCGCGGTTATGCACCGCCCCAGGGCGTGGTGGAAACCACCATCGCCACGCTCTGGCAGGACTTGCTCAAGGTCGACCGCGTGGGGCGCGAGGATAATTTCTTCGAGCTCGGCGGCCACTCGCTGTTGGCGGTCAAGCTGATCGAGCGCATGCGCCAGGTAGACTTGAGCGCCGATGTGCGCGTGCTGTTCGGCCAGCCGACCTTGGCGGCACTGGCGGCGGCGGTCGGCGGGCACCACGAAGTGCAGGTGCCGGCCAATCTCATTGAAGAACACAGCGCGGCCATCACCCCGGACATGCTGCCCCTGGTCGACCTCGACCAGGTCGCCATCGACCACATCATCCAGGCGATACCCGGCGGCATCGCCAATGTGCAGGACATCTATGGCCTGGCGCCGTTGCAGGCCGGGATTCTCTACCATCACCTGGCAACCGCAGAGGGCGACCCCTACGTGTTGCAGGTGCAGTTCAGTTTCGCTGACCAGACGGCGGTGGACGGGTTTGTCCAGGCGCTGCACAGCGTGATCGAGCGCAACGACATCCTGCGCACCGCGATCCTCTGGGAAGGCCTGGATGAACCGGTGCAGGTGGTGCTGCGCCAGGCACCGCTGGCGGTCGAGCGGGTCGAGGTCACGGGCGACGATGCCCTGGCGTCTCTGCAACAGCGCTTCGACCCTCGTCACTATCGCCTGGACCTGTCACGCGCGTCGCTGATGCGCCTGGCGTACAGCGAGGAAGCGGGGCGCCTGGTCGGCATCCTGCTGTTGCACCATATCCTGCTCGACCACACCGCCCTGCACGTGCTGGTGCAAGAGATGAGCGCCAGCCTGTGCGGCAACAGCGCGCAGTTGCCCGACGCGGTGCAGTACCGCAACTACGTGGCCCAGGCGCGCCTGGGTGTGAGTCAGGCGCAGCACGAAGCTTTCTTCAGCGAGATGCTCGGCGATATCGACGAGCCAACCCTGGCCTTCGGCTTGCAGGATGTGAATGGCGACGGCAGCGGCATCGTCGAAGCCCATCTGCCGCTGGAGTCGGGGCTGAGCCTGGCCCTGCGCGAACAGGCGCGGCAATTGGGCGTGAGTGCCGCGAGCCTGGTGCACCTGGCCTGGGCGCAGGTGCTGAGCCAGGTGTCCGGCCAGCGCGACGTGGTGTTCGGCACCGTGTTGCTGGGACGCATGCAGGGCGGCGAGGGCGCCGATCGGGCGCTGGGGATGTTCATCAACACCTTGCCGCTGCGGGTCAGCCTCGGCGCCACGGGCGTGCAGGCCGGTGTGCGCGCCACCCACGCACGCCTGGCGCAATTGCTCGGTCACGAACATGCCTCGTTGTCCCTGGCCCAGCGCTGCAGTGGCGTGCCGGCGTCGTTGCCGCTGTTCAGTACCTTGCTCAACTATCGCCACAGCGCACCGGATGAAGCACCGGGTGACAGCCCGTTCGCCGCGTCCGGCATCCAGGTACTCAGCTCCGAAGAGCGCAGCAACTACCCGCTGGTGCTCAACGTCGATGACCTGGGCGCAGGCTTCGCCCTCACCGTGCAAGGCATTGCCACGCTGGACGTGCAGCGCGTGGCGGACTACATGCTCACCGCGCTGCGCCACCTGGTGACGGCCCTGCAACAGGCGCCGACCACCGCGCTGCAAACGCTGTCGATCATACCGCCGGTAGAGCGCCAGCAACTGCTGGTGGAGTTCAACGCCAGTCGCCGCGACTACCCGGCGCATTTGAGCGTCGCCCAGCTGTTCGAAGCCCAGGCGCTGGCACGGCCTGAAGCAGTGGCGGTGGTGCAGGGCAAGCTGTCCTTGAGTTACCGCGACCTCAATCGCCGCGCCAATCGCCTGGCCCACTACCTGATCGGCCAGGGCGTGCAGTCCGGCGAGCCGGTGGCCCTGGCGCTGCCGCGCGGCATCGACCTGGTGGTCAGCCAAGTGGCCGTGCTCAAGTGCGCGGCGGTGTACGTGCCGCTGGACGTCAATGCGCCGGCCGAACGCCAGGCCTTCATGGTGCAGGACAGCGGCGCCCGCCTGGTGCTGGACGACCTGGCCGGGCTGAACCTCGACGGGCTGCCGGCGGAAAACCCCGAGCGCGAACAGTCCGCCGACAGCGTGGCCTACATCATGTACACCTCCGGTTCCACCGGCACGCCCAAAGGCGTACTGGTACCCCAGCGCGGCATTACCCGGCTGGTGATCAATAACGGCTACGCCGACTTCAATGCCCAGGACCGCGTGGCCTTTGCGTCGAACCCGGCGTTCGATGCGAGCACCATGGACGTGTGGGGCGCGCTGCTCAACGGTGGGCAGGTGCTGGTGATCGACCACGCCACCTTGCTCGACCCGCAGGCATTCGGCGCCGAGCTGGCGGGTGCCACGGTGTTGTTCGTCACCACCGCGCTGTTCAACCAGTATGTGCAACTGATCCCCGAGGCACTGGCTGGCCTGCGCATTTTGCTGTGCGGCGGCGAGCGCGCCGACCCGGCCGCCTTCCGCAGCCTGCTGGCCCAGGCACCGGCACTGCGCCTGGTGCATTGCTATGGCCCGACCGAAACCACCACCTACGCCACCACCTACGAAGTGCGCGCACTTGCCGATGACGTGGAGAGCGTGCCGGTGGGGCGGCCCATTTCCAATACGCAGATCTATGTGCTGGACGCGCAGTTGCAGCCGGTGCCCCTGGGCATCACTGGCGAAATCTGCATTGGCGGCGATGGCGTGGCCAAGGGCTATTTGAACCGCCCGGACCTGAGCGCCGAAAAGTTCGTGCACGACCCGTTTTCCGAACAGCCCCACGCCTTGATGTACCGCACGGGTGATCTTGGGCGTTGGTCGGTGGACGGCTTGCTCGAATGCCTTGGGCGTAACGACGACCAAGTGAAAATCCGTGGTTTCCGTATCGAGCTGGGCGAGATCGAGGCGCGTCTGGCGAGCTGCGCGGGCATCCGCGACGTCGCCGTGCTGGCCCGTGAGGACGTGCCGGGGGACAAGCGCCTGGTGGCCTATTTCACTTGGGCCGACGCCGCGCTGGGCATCGATGAGGTACACGCCCACCTGCAAGGCCTGCTTCCCGACTACATGTTGCCCTCGGCCTATATGCCGCTGGCCCATTTACCCTTGACCAACAACGGCAAGCTCGACCGCAAGGCCTTGCCCGCGCCAGACCCGCAGGCCCTGCTCAGTCGTGCCTACGAGGCCCCCCAGGGCGAGGTGGAAACCCTGCTGGCACAGATCTGGCAGGACGTGCTCAAGCTCGAGCGCGTCGGCCGGCATGATCATTTCTTTGAACTGGGCGGGCATTCGTTGCTGGCCGTCAGCCTGATCGAGCGCATGCGCCGCGTCGGCCTGAGCGCCGATGTGCGCGTGCTGTTCAGCCAGCCTAGCCTCGCGGCATTGGCGGCGGCGGTGGGCAGCGGGCGCGAAATCGTGGTGCCGGCCAATGGCATCCCGGCAGGTTGCACGCACATCACCCCGTCGATGCTGAGCCTGGTGCAACTCGACGCGGCCGCCATTGAACGCATCGTGGCCAACGTGCCGGGCGGTGCGGCGAACGTGCAGGATATCTACCCGCTGGCGCCGTTGCAGGAAGGCATCCTCTATCACCACATCAGCGCCGAACAGGGCGACCCGTACCTGCTGCAATCGCGCATGGCGTTCGACAGCCTTGAGCGCTTGCACGCTTTCATGGGCGCGCTGCAACAGGTGGTGGCGCGCCACGACATTCTGCGCACCGGGGTGGTCTGGGAAGGCCTGGACAGCCCGGTGCAAGTGGTGTGGCGCCAGGCGCAGCTGGTGGTGCAGGCCGTCAGCCTGGACCCGGCCGACGGCGGCATCATCGAACAACTGCATGCGCGCTTCGATGCGCGGCACTACCGGCTGGACATCACCCAGGCGCCGCTGCTGCGCATGGTCTACGCCCAGGACCCGGCCAATCAGCGTGTCGCGGCGATCCTGCTGTTCCACCACCTGGCCCTGGACCATACCGCCATGGAAGTGGTGGGCCAGGAGATGCGTGCCTTCATGCTGGATCAGGCCGATGACTTGCCCGAAGCCGCGCCGTTTCGCAACTACGTGGCCCAGGCGCGCCTGGGGGTCAGCGTGGCCGAGCATGAGCAGTTCTTCCGCGACATGCTCGCCGATGTCGACGAGCCGACGTTGCCGTTCGGCTTGCACGATGTGCAGGGTGACGGCCGCAGCATCGAAGAAGCCGAACGGCAGCTGCCGGCCGAGCTGGCGCAGCGGGTGCGCGAGCAGGCACGCCACTTGGGCGTCAGCGCCGCGAGCCTGATGCACCTGGCCTGGGCACAGGTGCTGGGGCTGGTGTCCGGGCGCGACGACGTGGTGTTCGGCACCGTCCTGATGGGCCGCATGCAGGCCGGCGATGGTGCGGACCGCGCCCTGGGCATGTTCATCAACACCTTGCCGCTGCGGGTCGATGTGGCGGCCGCTGCCGCCGACGCGGTCAAGGCCACCCATGCACGCTTGAGCGCCTTGCTCGGGCATGAACATGCCTCCCTGGCCCTGGCCCAGCGTTGCAGTGGGGTGGCGACGGCCACGCCGCTGTTCAGCGCCTTGCTCAATTACCGCCACAGCAGCCCCGGCGAAATGGCCCGCGACGGTCAGGGGATCTGGGAGGGCGTACAGCTGCTCGGCGGCGAAGAGCGCAGCAACTATCCGCTGACCCTGAGTGTGGATGACCTGGGCGAAGGCTTTGCTCTCGCTGTGCTGGCGTTGCCGCAGATCGGCGCCCAGCGCCTGTGCGACTACATGCACAACGCCGTGGCGCAGTTGGTCGACGCCCTGGAAAACGCGCCGGACACCCGCTTGCACCACCTGCCGATTCTGCCGACGGCGGAACGCGACACGCTGCTGCGCGAATTCAACGCCACCGCCCATGACTTCCCGCGCGGGCACACCCTGCACGGCGCCTTTGAAGTCCAGGCCGAGCGTCAGCCCGAGGCCATTGCGGTGATGCAGGACGGAGTGGCGCTGACCTATCAGCAGCTCAATCAACGCGCCAACCAACTGGCCCATCACCTGCTCGGGCTTGGCGTGCAGCCGGATGACCGCGTGGCGATCTGCTGCCGTCGCGGCCCGCAGATGCTGGTGGGCCTGCTCGGCATTCTCAAGGCCGGCGCGGGCTATGTGCCGATCGACCCGGCGTACCCGGCGGAGCGGATCGCCTACCTGTTGCAGGACAGCGCACCGGTGGCGGTACTCTCGCAAGCCTGCACCCGCGACCTGCTCGGCGGCGTCGCCAGTGTCGACCTGCACGACCCCGGCTTGCAGCAATACCCTGTGAGCAATCCGCAACTGGGCGCACTGACCCCGGCGCACCTGGCCTACGTCATCTACACCTCCGGTTCCACCGGCCAGCCCAAGGGCGTGATGGTGGAGCATCACCACGTGGAAAACCTCGTGCATTGGCACTGCGAGGCCTTCGGCCTGCGGGCTGCCAGCCATACCAGCAGCGTCGCCGGTTTCGGTTTCGATGCGCTGGCCTGGGAAGTCTGGCCGGCGCTGTGCGTGGGCGCGACCCTGCACCTGCCGCCCGCCGAGGTGGGCAATGAAAACATCGACGAACTGTTGGCCTGGTGGCTGGCGCAGCCGCTGGACGTGAGCTTTCTGCCCACCCCGGTGGCCGAGTACGCCTTCAGCCTGAACCTGCAACACCCGACCTTGCGCATGCTGCTGATCGGTGGCGACCGCCTGCGCCAGTTCAGCCAGGAACGACGGTTTGCCCTGATCAATAACTACGGCCCCACCGAAGCCACGGTGGTCGCCACTTCCGGGCGTGTGCGTGCCGGGCAGCCTTTGCATATCGGCCGGCCTGTGGCCAATGCCACCAGCTACGTGCTGGATGCGCACCTGCGTCCGGTGCCGGTGGGCGTGGCCGGTGAGCTGTATGTGGGGGGCCGCGGCGTGGCGCGCGGTTACCTGAATCGCCCGGACCTGACCGCCGAGCGCTTCCTGCAAGACCCGTTCAACCCCGGGCGCATGTACCGCACCGGCGACCTGGTGCGCTGGCTGCCCGATGGCAACCTGGAATACCTGGGGCGCAACGATGACCAGGTCAAACTACGCGGCGTGCGGGTTGAACTGGGCGAAATCGAAAGCCGCCTGGCCGCGCTCGACGGCGTCGCGGAAGCGGTAGTGCTGGTGCGCGAAGGCCGCTTGATCGCCTGGTTCACCGAACGCCAGGCGCTGTCGATCGACACGCTGCGCGCGCAACTGCAGGCGCAACTGCCCGAGGCCCTGGTGCCGGTGGCCTACGTGAAACTTGCGGCCTTACCCCTGACCGCCAACGGCAAGCTGGACCGCAAGGCTTTGCCGGCCCCCGATCAAGCCGCGCTGCTGACCCGTGACTACGAAGCGCCCCAGGGCGAAGTGGAAACCCGCCTGGCGCGGATCTGGGCCGACGTGCTGCAGGTGGAGCAGGTGGGGCGCCATGACCACTTCTTCGAACTGGGCGGGCATTCATTGCTGGCCGTCAGCCTGATCGAGCGCATGCGCCAGGTCGGCCTGAGCGCCGATGTGCGCGTGCTGTTCAGCCAGCCGACCCTGGCCGCGCTGGCCGCCGCCGTGGGCAGTGGTCGCGAAGTGCAGGTGCCGGCCAACCGTATTCCTGACGGCTGCCAACGCATCACGGCGGACATGCTGTCGCTGGTGACGCTGGAGCAATCGACGCTGGATCAGGTGATCGATCAAGTGCCCGGCGGCGCCGCCAATGTGCAGGATATCTATCCGCTGGCGCCGTTGCAGGAAGGCATTTTCTACCATCACATCAGCGCCGAGCGGGGCGACCCGTACCTGCTGCAATCGCACCTGGCGTTTGACAGCCTTGAACGCCTGGACGCCTTTGCCCAGGCGCTGCAGCAGGTGATCGATCGCCACGATATCCTGCGCACCGCAGTGGTCTGGGAGGGCCTGGTGCAACCGCTGCAAGTGGTGTGGCGCAAGGCTGAACTGGCCGTGCAATGCGTATCGCTGCAAGGCAACGTCATCGAGCAGTTGCACCAGCGTTTCGACCCGCGCCATTACCGGCTGCCGATGTCCCAGGCGCCGCTGATCCGCCTGGTGTATGCCGAGGACCCCGGTCAGCAGCGGGTCGTTGCGATTTTGCTGTTCCACCATATTGCCCTTGATCACACGGCACTCGACAGCGTACGTCAGGAGATGCAAGCCAGTTTGCTCGGGCAGCCCCGGATCGCTGAAGCAGCCATTCCTTACCGCAACTATGTGGCTCAGGCGCGCCTGGGCGTCGAAGAGCACGAACATGAAGCGTTCTTTGGCCAGATGCTGGGAGACATCGACGAGCCGACGCTCCCGTTCGGCTTGCAGGACGTCCAAGGTGACGGCAGTGCAATCGAAGAGGTGCAGCAGAGCCTGGCCCCGGCCTTCAGCCAGCGTCTGAGGGCGCAGGCCCGCCTCTCGGGTGTCAGCGCCGCCAGTCTGTTTCATCTGGCGTGGGCCCGGGTGCTGGCCAGCACCAGCAGCCAGCACCGCGTGGTCTTCGGCACGGTACTGCTCGGCCGTATGCAGGGGGGCAAAGGCAGCGACCGTGCACTGGGGATGTTCATCAACACCTTGCCATTGCGCGTGGATATTGATGAGACCGGTGTACGCGCGGCCGTCAAGCGCACCCATGAGCGCCTGACGGCACTGCTCGGCCATGAACATGCCTCCCTGGCTCTGGCCCAGCGTTGCAGTGGCGTCGCCGCGCCGTTGCCGTTGTTCAGTGCAGTGCTCAATTACCGCCACAGCGCCAGCCAGGAGGCGACGGTGTCGCAGGCATGGCAAGGGATTCACACCCTGGCCAGTGAAGAACGCACCAATTACCCCTTGACCTTGAACGTCGATGACCAGCGCGAGGGTTTCCGCCTGACCGTCATGACCCCCGCGCACATTGGAGCGCAACGCGTCTGCGGTTATATGCAGACGGCGTTGCTTGGGCTGGTCGAGGCGCTGGAACAGGCGCCGCACCTGCCGATCAGCCGCGTGTCGATCCTGGGGCAGCAGGAGCGCGAGACACTGTTGCACGGCTTCAACGCGACCGCAGTCGATTACAACCTTGACCAGACCTTGCACGGCTTGTTCGAGGCGCAGGTCTTACGCACGCCGGATGCCGAGGCCGTGAAAGCGGGGGATCAACGCCTGAGCTATCGGCAACTCAACGAGCGGGCCAACCGTCTGGCTCATCACCTGCGTGAACTGGGCGTACGGCCCGAGTCGCGGGTTGGGGTGTGCCTGGAGCGTGGCCTGGACATGGTCATCGGCTTGTTCGCCATCCTCAAGGCCGGCGGCGGTTATGTTCCGCTCGACCCGGCCTATCCCCACGAGCGCCTCGCCTACATGCTGCACGACAGCGCACCGGTGGTGGTGCTGGCCCACGGCGCAACCCGCGCCTTGCTCGGTGATATACCCACCCTTGATCTGGACTGCGACACCTGGCAGCACCAGCCGAGCACCAATCCCAGCGTGCCGGAGCTTACCGCCCGGCATCAGGCTTATGTGATCTACACCTCCGGCTCCACCGGCCAACCCAAGGGGGTCATTAATGAACATGCCGGGGTGGTCAACCGCCTGCTGTGGATGCAGGACGCGTATGGCCTCAACGCGCAGGATGCGGTGTTGCAAAAAACGCCCTTCAGCTTCGACGTGTCGGTGTGGGAGTTCTTCTGGCCGCTGATGACCGGCGCCCGCCTGGTCATGGCACGTCCGGGCGGCCACAAGGACCCGGCGTATCTGTGTGAAGTGATTGAGGCGCAGCGCATCACCACGCTGCACTTTGTGCCGTCGATGCTCGACGTATTCCTGGCCCACGGCGATGTCAGCCAGGCCGCCGGGCTGGTGCGCGTGATCTGCAGCGGTGAAGCGCTGCCGGGCAGCCTGGTGCGACGCTTCAAGCAGCAACTGCCGGGCATCGGGTTGTACAACCTGTATGGCCCGACCGAAGCCGCAGTGGATGTGACCGCATGGAACTGCGCACGCAGCGACGTGCCGGACAACACGCCGATCGGCAAGCCGATTGCCAACACACGCATGTACGTGCTGGACGCCCAATTGCAGCCGGTGCCGCTGGGGGTGGTCGGTGAGCTGTTCATCGGTGGCGTGCAGGTGGCGCGGGGGTATCTCAACCGTGCGCAGCTGACCGCCGAACGCTTCCTTGAGGACCCGTTCAGCGCGGGCCGGATGTACCGCACGGGTGACCTTGGCCGCTACCTGCCGGACGGCAATCTCGAGTACCTGGGCCGCAACGATGACCAGGTGAAAATTCGCGGCCTGCGCATCGAATTGGGGGAAATCCAGGCGCGACTGATCGACCATCCAGCGGTGAAAGATGCCGTGGTCGTGGCCTGCGAAGATCGCCTGGTCGCCTACTACACCGGCGCGGCCACCGCCATCGACGCCCTGCGCAGCCAGCTCTTGCAGCACCTGCCGGACTTCATGGTGCCCGCGTTGTTCATGCACCTCGACGCGCTGCCCCTGAGCCCCAATGGCAAGCTCGACCGCAAGGCGCTGCCGGCCCCGGGTACGGCGTCGTTGAGTGTGCGTGAGTACGAAGCGCCCGAAGGCGACTGCGAAATACTGTTGGCCCGACTCTGGGCCGAGCTGCTGAAGGTGGAGCGAGTAGGGCGCCATGACAATTTCTTTGAACTGGGCGGGCATTCGCTGCTCGCCGTGAGCTTGATCGGGCGCTTGCGCCAGGAAGGCATGGAAGCCGATGTGCGAGGGCTGTTCGAGCAACCGACCCTGGCCGGCTACGCCGCAATGACCGAACGAATGGAGATCGTCCTGTGAACATCCAACAATTGCTGGCAACCCTGAAAACGAAGGATGTGCAACTGGCGCTCAAAGGCGAGCAACTGTCCGTACAAGGCAACAAGCAAGCCTTGAGCGACCCGGCGATCCTCGCTGCGTTGCGCGAACACAAGCCGGCCCTGATCGAACGGATCAAGGCGGGTGAATACTCGGCCGGCAAAGCCGGTGAGGTGCAAGTACCGGCCAACGGCATCGCCCCGGGCGCCGAGCGCATCACCCCGGCCATGTTGACCCTGTCCACCCTCAGCCAGGACGAGATCGAGCGGATCGTCGCCACCGTCGAGGGCGGGGTGGCGAATATCCAGGACATCTACCCGCTGGCGCCGTTGCAGGAAGGCATTCTCTACCACCACGCGAGCACGGAGCAGGGTGACCCGTACATCATGCAGTCGCAGTTCGCCTTCGACAGCCTGGCGCGCTTCGAGCAGTTTGCCAACGCCTTGCAGAGCGTCGTGGATCGGCACGATATCCTGCGTACCGGCGTGGTTTGGGAAAGCCTCGAACAGCCCTCGCAAGTGGTCTGGCGCCAGGCCCGGTTACCGGTGCAAGCCCTTGAGCTGGACCCGGCTGAGGGCGATATCGCAGAGCAGTTGCGCCAGCTGTTCGATGTTCGCCATTACCGCCTGGACGTGACCCAGGCGCCGATGTTGCGCCTGGTGCGCACCTGGGACGAACCCGGCCAGCGCGTGGTGGCAATGCTGCTGTTTCATCATATGGCCCTGGACCACAGCGCGCTGGACGTGGTGCGCCATGAACTGCAGGCGCTGTTGCAAGGCCGTGGCGAACAATTGGGCCAGCCCATCCCGTTTCGCAATTACGTGGCGCAGGCGCGACTGGGCGTCAGCGAGCAGGAGCACGAGGCGTTTTTCCGTCAGATGCTCAGCGATATCTGCGAGCCGACCTTGCCTTTCGGTCTGCAGGATGTGCAGGGCGACGGCCGCGATATCGTCGAAGCGGACCTGCCGCTGTCGGCAGCGCTCAATCAACGTGTACGCGAGCAGGCACGCCATCTGGGCGTAAGCGCGGCGAGCGTGTTCCATATGGCCTGGGCCCAAGTGCTGAGTGTGTTGGCAGGCAAGCAAAGCGTGGTGTTCGGTACGGTGTTGATGGGGCGCATGCAGGGCGGTCAGCAGACCGACAGAGCACTGGGGATTTTCATCAATACGTTGCCGTTTCGTGTGGACGTCGGTCATGCGGATGTGCGCACCGGCATCAGGGACACCCATGCACGGCTGACGACGTTGCTGCGCCATGAGCATGCCCCTTTGGCGTTGGCGCAGCGCTGCAGTGGGGTGACTGCGCCCACGCCACTGTTCAGTGCGTTGCTCAATTACCGGCACAGTGGTTCCGGCAATCAGGCCGAGGCGGTGGCGGCATGGAACGGCATCGAAATGTTGAGCTCGCAGGAGCGTACCAACTACCCGCTGACGCTGAGCGTGGATGACCTGGGCGATAGCTTCATCTTGCGTTTGCTCGCCTGCACCCAGGTCGACCCGCACCGCGTCTGCGCCTACCTGCAAACCGCACTGGAAAACCTGATAAGCGCCCTGGAGCAGGCCCCGCACACCGCGCTCAACCAGCTGCCGGTGGTGCCGCTGGCCGAGCAGCGCCTGTTGCTCGAGCAGTTCAACGCAACCCAGGCGGTGTTCCCTCAGGGCAGCACCTTGCACGCGCGCATCGAGGCCCAGGCCGCGCTGACCCCGGATGCCATCGCGGCGGTGTGCCTGGACCGCACGCTGAGCTACGCCGAACTCAATCAGCAAGCCAACCTGCTGGCCCATCACCTGCTGGCGCTGGGGGTCAAGCCCGATGACCGCGTGGCCATCGTCGCACGCCGTGGCCTGGACACCCTGGCCGGGTTGCTGGCGATCCTCAAGGCCGGCGCCTGCTACGTGCCGGTGGACCCGTCCCACCCGGCCGAGCGCCTGAACTACCTGCTCAGCGACAGCGCCCCGGTGGCCGTGCTGACCCAGCACGCGTTGCTCGAGCGCCTGCCGGAGCTGGAGGTGCCGGTGATCAACCTGGACCGCTACACCTGGCACCACCACGCGGCGAGCAATCCCGAGGTGGCCATGACGGCGTCGAACCTGGCCTATGTGATCTACACCTCCGGCTCCACCGGCCTGCCCAAAGGGGTGATGGTGGAGCATCACACCGTGGCCAACCTGGTGGACTGGCATTGCAGCGCCTTCGACCTGCGCGCCGGGCGGCATACCGCCAGCGTGGCCGGTTTCGGCTTTGATGCGATGGCCTGGGAAGTGTGGCCGGCGCTGTGCGCGGGCGCCACCCTGCACCTGCCGCCGGCCCACGACGGCGCTGAAGACATCGACGCGCTGCTCGCCTGGTGGTGCGCGCAACCGCTGGACGTGTGCTTCCTGCCGACACCGGTGGCCGAGTACGCCTTCAGCCAGAACATCGAGCACCCGACCCTGCGCACGCTGCTGATCGGCGGCGATCGCCTGCGCCATTTCGGGCGGGCGCAGCGCTTCGAGCTGATCAACAACTATGGCCCCACCGAAGCCACGGTGGTCGCCACCGCCGGCAAGATCGAGGCGGGCCAGCCGTTGCATATCGGCAAGCCCATCGCCAATGCCAGGGTCTACCTGCTGGACGAACAGCTACGCCCGGTGCCGTTGGGCGTGGCGGGTGAACTGTACGTGGGCGGTAAGGGCGTGGCGCGCGGCTACCTCAATCGCCCGGAGCTGACCGCTGAGCGGTTCCTGCGCGACCCGTTCAGCAGCGGGCGCATGTACCGCACCGGCGACCTGGCGCGCTGGCTGCCCGACGGTAACCTGGAGTATTTGGGGCGCAATGATGACCAGGTAAAGATCCGTGGCATGCGCATCGAACTGGGCGAAATAGAAACCCGGCTCAACCAACTGCCGGGCATCCTGGAGGCGGTGGTGCTGGTGCGTGAAGAGCGGCTGGTGGCGTATTTCACCGAAAGCCCGCAACTGGATGCGCTGGCCGTCGCTGATATCCGCGCGCACCTGGTGGCCCATCTGCCGGACTACATGGTGCCGGTGGCGTTCATGAAGCTCGACACGCTGCCCCTGACCGCCAACGGCAAGCTCGACCGCCAGGCGCTGCCGGCGCCGGATATGGCTGCGGTGTTCAGTCGTGAATACGAGGCACCGCTGGGCGAGATCGAAAGCGTGTTGGCGCAGATCTGGGCCGACGTGTTGCAAGTGGAGCGGGTTGGGCGGCGCGATCACTTCTTCGAGCTGGGCGGGCATTCGCTGCTGGCCATGCGCATGGTGTCCCAGGTGCGCCAGCGCCTGGGAGTGGAGCTGGTGCTGGGCGACTTGTTCGCCAACGCCGAACTGGCGGCGGTTGCTCACGTGCTGGCCCAGGCGGGTCGCAGCACCTTGCCGGATATTCTGCCGGCCAATCGTGGCGAGGATGTGCCGCTGTCGTTCGCCCAGCAGCGCCTGTGGTTTCTGGCCAACATGGACGGCGGCAACAGTGCCTACAACATCCCCATAGGCCTGGCCCTGCGTGGGCAATTGCACGTGCAGGCGCTGCAAGAGGCGTTGGCCTGCATCGTCAGGCGCCATCACACCCTGCGCAGCCGTTTTGTCCAGGTGGGCGATGACACCCAGGTGCTGACCGTGCCCGCCGACGATGCCATGCCGCTGCAGTCGCTGGACCTGCGCGGTCATCCCGAGCCGCAACAGGCCCTTGAAGCGCTGATCCGCCACGAGGCCTCGGCCACGTTTGACCTGGAGCGCGGCCCGCTGCTGCGTGGGCACCTGGTGATGATGGCCGACGATCATCATGTGCTGCTGCTGACGTTGCACCACATTGTCTCCGACGGCTGGTCCATGGGCGTGCTGACCCGCGAACTGATGGCGCTGTACCAGGCGTTCATCCACGGGCAGCCCGACCCGCTGCCGCCGTTGACGATCCAGTACGGTGATTTCGCCATTTGGCAACGTTTGTGGCTCAGCGGTGAAGTGCTGCACCGCCAGAGCGATTACTGGCAGCACGTGCTGGCGGATGCGCCGGCCTTGCTCACGCTGCCCACTGATCGTCCACGTCCGGCGCAGCAAGACTATGCCGGCAGCAGCGTCGAGGTGCATGTGGACGAGCGCCTGACAGCCGCGCTGAAAGCGTTGAGTCAACGCCATGGCGTCACGCTTTACATGACCCTGTTGAGCGCCTGGGCAGCGCTGCTGGCTCGGTTGTCCGGCCAGCATGACCTGGTGATTGGCTCGCCGGTGGCAAACCGGACGCGCAGTGAAGTGGAAGGGCTGATCGGCCTGTTCGTCAATACCCTGGCCCTGCGCATCGATACCTCGGGTGAACCGAGCACCGAAGTGCTGCTGGCGCGGGTCAAGGCGGTGTCGCTGGCGGCCCAGTCCCATCAGGATCTGCCGTTCGAACAGGTGGTGGAGATTACCCAGCCGGTGCGCAGCCTGGCCCACACGCCGCTGTTTCAGACACTGCTGGCCTGGCAGGACGCCAGCGCGCCCACCCTGACGTTGGGCGATCTGGTGATTGAAGGCGTTGCTCAAGAGAGCCTGTTTGCCAAGTTTGAGCTGACCCTGGACCTGGGTGAAGACCAAGGCAGGATCCGTGGTGCGCTGCAATACGCTGTCGCGCTGTTCGATGAGGCGACGGTGCAGCGCTACGTCGGCTATTTCACCCGCCTGTTGCAGGCCATGGTCGCCGACGACCGTGCGGTGCTGGCCCATGTGCCGCTGATGGAGGAACCTGAGCGCCAGCGGGTGCTGGTGGACTTCAATGCGACATCGATGCCCAACAACGTCGAGCAGACCGTGCACGGGCTCGTCGCCGCTCAGGCCGAGCGCACGCCCAATGCCATTGCGGCCAAGGCCGGCGAGCACCACCTGACCTATGCCGAACTCGACAGGCACGCCAGCCATCTGGCAAATCACCTGCGCGGCCTGGGCATCAAGCCCGACGACCGCGTGGCCATCGTCGCCCGTCGCGGCCTCGACACCCTGGTCGGGTTGCTGGGGATCCTCAAGTCCGGCGCGTGTTATGTACCGGTCGATCCAGCGCATCCCGCCGAGCGCCTGGCCTATCTGCTCTGCGATTGCGCCCCCGTGGCAGTGCTGAGCCAGCGCGCGCTGCTGCCAAGGTTGCCGGCCCTCGACGTGCCGGTAATCGAGCTGGATGGCGATGGCTGGCGTACCCCCACGCCACATCATCCCGAAGTCGCTGCCGGCCCGTCCAATCTGGCCTATGTGATTTACACCTCCGGCTCCACCGGCTTGCCCAAAGGTGTGATGGTGGAGCACCACAGTGTGGTGAACCTGGTGGACTGGCACTGTCGTGCTTTTGATCTGCATGCCGGGGACCATACGGCCAGTGTCGCCGGCTTCGGGTTCGATGCGATGGCCTGGGAGGTCTGGCCGGCGCTGTGTGTCGGCGCGACCCTGCACGTGCCGCCGGCCCATGACGGCGTCGAGGATGTCGACGCGCTGCTCGCCTGGTGGTGCGCGCAACCGCTGGACGTGTGCTTCCTGCCGACGCCGGTCGCCGAGTACGCCTTCAGCCAGCAGATCGAACATCCGACGCTGCGCACCTTGCTGATCGGTGGCGACCGTTTGCGCCAGTTCACGCGCCCGCTGCGTTACGCATTGGTCAATAACTACGGGCCCACCGAAGCCACAGTGGTCGCCACCTCCGGCCAGATAGAGGTCGGCCAGCCGCTGCATATCGGCAAGCCTGTCGCCAATGCCACGGTCTACCTGCTCGACGAACAGCAGCGTCCGGTACCGCTGGGTGTAGCCGGGGAATTGTATGTCGGCGGCCAAGGCGTGGCGCGCGGTTACCTGAACCGCTCGGAACTGAGCGCCGAACGCTTCCTGCATGACCCGTTCAATGCGGGGCGCATGTACCGCACCGGTGACTTGGCGCGTTGGTTGCCCGACGGCACCCTGGAGTACCTGGGCCGCAACGACGATCAGGTGAAAATCCGTGGTGTGCGCATCGAACTGGGCGAAATCGAAACCCAACTCAACCAGTTGCCGGGTATCCAGGATGTTGTGGTGCTGGTCTGTGACGAGCGGCTGGTGGCGTATTTCACCGCGCATCCGTCGACGGGTTCCTTGGCTGGCGCTGATATCCGTGCGCACCTGGTCGCGCGTCTGCCGGGCTACATGGTCCCGGCCGCGTACATGCGGCTCGATGCGCTCCCGCTGACGGCCAACGGCAAGCTCGATCGCAAGGCCCTGCCAAAGCCGGATCTGTCGGCCCTGTTTATCCGTGAGTACATTGCGCCCGAGGGCGAGCTTGAAAGCGTGCTCGCGCAGATTTGGGCCGATGTGTTGCAGGTGGCGCAAGTAGGCCGGCGCGACAACTTTTTCGAGCTGGGCGGTCACTCGCTGCTGGCCATGCGCATGGTGTCCCAGGTGCGTCAGCGCCTGGGCATAGAGCTGCTGCTGAGCGATTTTTTCGCCAATGCCGAACTCAGCGCCGTCGCCGCCGTGCTGGCCCGGTCCGGTCGCAGCACCTTGCCGGATATCCTGCCGGCCAATCGCGAAGAACACGCTCCGTTGTCGTTCGCCCAGCAACGCCTGTGGTTCCTGGCGCTGATGGAAGGCGCCAATACCGCCTATAACATTCCCATCGGCTTGCGACTGCGCGGGCAGTTGCACGTGCAGGCGCTGCAACGCGCCTTGGCACGTATTGTTGCGCGACATGAAACCCTGCGCAGCCGCTTTGCCCAGCACGGTGACGACGCGCGGGTGCTGATTGCACCGCCTGAAGAGGTGTTGCCGCTGCAACTGCAGAACCTGCGGCATCACTCGCATCCTCAGCAGGCTTTGGATGCATTGATCCACGGCGAAGCCTCGGCACCGTTCGACCTGGAACAAGGTCCGCTGATACGTGGACGCCTGGTGGCAATGGCCGACGATCACCATGTGCTGCTGCTGACCCTGCACCACATCGTCTCTGATGGCTGGTCCATGGGCGTGCTCACCCGGGAACTGATGGCGCTGTACCAGGCCTTCAGCCATGGCCTGCCCGACCCGTTGCCGCCACTGCCGATCCAGTACGTCGATTTTGCCGTGTGGCAACGGCGCTGGCTGAGTGGCGAAGTCCTCAACCACCAAAGCGCCTACTGGCAGCAAACCCTGGCTGGCGCGCCACCATTGCTTTCCCTGCCTACCGATCGGCCCCGCCCGGCGCAGCAGAGCTATGCCGGCGATACGGTCCAGGTGCGCCTGGATGAGCGTCTGACCGCCGGGCTCAAGGCGTTGAGCCAGAGGCACGGGGTGACGCTGTACATGACAGTGATGAGCGCCTGGGCGTCACTGCTTGCACGGTTGTCCGGTCAGCACGACCTGGTGATCGGCTCGCCGGTAGCCAACCGGGCCCGCAGTGAAGTGGAAGGGCTGATTGGCCTGTTCGTCAACACGCTTGCCGTGCGCGTCGACACCTGCGGCGAGCTGAGCACCGAGGCACTGTTGGCGCGGGTCAAGGCGGTGACGCTGGCCGCTCAGTCTCACCAGGACCTGCCGTTCGAAAAAGTCGTGGAGATCCTCCGACCGCTGCGCAGCCTGGCACATAGCCCGATCTTCCAGGTGCTGCTGACCTGGCAGGACAGCAGTGCACCGGCGCTGGCCCTCGGCGACCTGACGCTGGAGGCGATCGTCGAGAACAGCCACTTTGCCAAGTTCGATCTGGCGCTGAGCCTTGGCGAAGTCGACGGCTGCATTCTGGGCACGTTGGAATACGCGGTGGCCTTGTTCGATGAGGCGACGGTACAACGTTACGTCGGCTACCTGATTCGTCTGTTGCAGGCGATGGTCGAAGACGACCAGGCGGTGCTGGAGCATGTGTCGTTGCTGGGGGCGCGCGAGCGTCAGCAAGTGCTGTTTGATTTCAACGCTACGGCAGTCGACTACAACCTCGACCAGACCCTGCATGGCCTCTTCGAAGCGCAGGTTGAACGCACGCCGGATGCGATTGCGCTCAAGGCCGGCACGCAGCAATTGACCTATGCCGAACTCAATAGCCGCGCCAACCAATTGGCCCATCATCTGCTGGCGCTCGGTGTGCAGCCGGATGCCCGCGTAGCCATCTGCGCAGAGCGTGGCCTGGACATGGTTATCGCCCTGTATGCGGTGCTCAAGGCCGGCGCGGCCTATGTGCCGCTGGATCCGGCGTATCCCCAGGAGCGGATCGCCTACATGCTGCAAGACAGTGCACCGCAGGTGGTGCTTGCCCAGGTCGCTACGCGTGGTTTGCTGGGCGAGGTGGCGGTGCTTGAATTGGACCAGCCGTGCTGGCAGCACCAGCCGGACGATAACCCTGCGGTACGCGGTGCAAGCGCTTACGTGATCTACACCTCAGGCTCCACCGGGCAGCCCAAGGGGGTGATCAACGATCACGGTGGGGTGGTCAACCGCCTGCTGTGGATGCAGGACGAATACGGACTGACCTGCGACGACGCAGTCCTGCAGAAAACCCCGTTCAGCTTCGACGTATCGGTGTGGGAATTCTTCTGGCCGTTGTCCATCGGTGCTCGGCTGGTGATGGCGCGTCCGGGCGGTCACAAGGACCCCGCTTACCTGTGCGAGGTCATCGAAGGTGAAGCGATCACGACGTTGCACTTTGTGCCGTCAATGCTCGATGTCTTCCTTGCCTATGGCGATGTCAGCCAGGTAGCGGGCCTGCAACGCGTGATGTGCAGTGGTGAAGCGCTGCCAGGCAGCCTGGTGCGGCGCTTCAAGCAGCAACTGCCGGGCGTCAACCTGTATAACCTGTACGGTCCGACTGAAGCGGCGGTGGACGTGACGGCGTGGTCCTGCCTGCCTTGCGACGTGCCGGAAAACACGCCCATCGGCAAACCGATCGCCAATACCCGCATGTACGTGCTGGACACGCAGATGCAGCCGGTGCCCCTGGGTGTGGTGGGCGAGCTGTTCATTGGCGGCGTGCAAGTGGCGCGGGGCTATTTGAACCGTCCTGAACTGACGGCCGAGCGCTTCCTTGATGACCCGTTTACCCAGGGACGCTTGTACCGTACCGGTGACCTCGGCCGTTATCTGCCCGACGGCACACTCCAATACCTGGGGCGCAATGACGACCAGGTGAAAATCCATGGCTTGCGGATAGAACTGGGGGAAATCCAGGCGCGACTGACCGAGCATCCCGCGGTCAACGAAGCGGTGGTGGTGGCCCGTGAGCAACGCCTGATCGCTTACTACACCGCCGACGCGTGCGACATCGATGAGCTGCGCAGTCATTTGGCGCAACAGCTTCCGGCGTTCATGGTGCCCGCTGTGTTTGTGCGCCTGGACGCGTTGCCGCTGAGCCCCAACGGCAAGCTCGATCGCAAGGCGCTGCCGGCGCCGGACGTGGAGTCGGTGAGCGTGCGCGACTACGAAGCGCCCCAGGGCGATACCGAAATCGCCTTGGCCAGCGTGTGGGCCGAGTTGCTGGGGGTGGAGCGTATAGGGCGGCAGGATAACTTCTTCGAGCTGGGCGGGCATTCATTGATGGCCGTGAGTCTGATGGGGCGCCTGCGCCAGCTCGGATTGTCGGCGGACATGAACGTGCTGTTCAGCCAGCCGACGTTGACGGCCCTGGCGGCGACCCTGGGTGGCAGCCGGGAAGTGGCCGTACCCGCCAATGGCATCGCCGCCGATTGCGACGCCATCACACCGTCCATGCTGACGCTGGCGCGCCTGGATCAGCCGGCCATCGACCGTGTTGTCGCCGCCATCCCCGGCGGGGCCGCCAATGTGCAGGATATCTACCCGCTGGCCCCGTTGCAGCAGGGAATTCTGTACCACCACCGCGCGGTTCAGGAGGACGACGTGTATGTGCTGCAGGCGCAATTTGCCTTCGACAGCACGGCACGCTTGCACGCATTTGCCGAGGCATTGCAGGCGGTGATCCGGCGTCATGACATCCTGCGTTCCTCGTTCCATTGGGACGGCTTGCAAGAGCCGATGCAAGTAGTGTGGCGTGAGGCGTCCCTGCACGTTGAGAAAGGGCCGTTGCCGCAGCGCCTGGACCTGGCTCAGGCACCGGTGATGCGCCTGGTCTACACCGAGGAACCGCAGCGCGTGGTGGCCACCTTGCTGTTTCACCACTTGGTGATGGACCACGTGACCCTGGGCATCCTCAAGCATGACATGCAGGCCTTCCTGGGCGGCAAAGGCGATACGCTGAGCGCACCGGTGCCTTATCGCAATTACGTTGCCCAGACCCGCCTGGGCATCACCGACGAAGAGCATGAGGCGTTCTTTCGCGACATGCTCGCCCAAGTCGATGAGCCGACCTGCCTGTGCGAGCTGGGCCCGGTTGAGCAGGTGCAAAGCCTGCTCGATCATGCGCTGAGCCAGCGCCTGCGTACCCAGGCGCGTCGGGCCGGCGTGAGCGCCGCCAGCGTCATGCACCTGGCCTGGGCCCTGGTCATGGGCAAGGTGGCCGTGCGCGAGTCGGTCGTATTCGGCACCGTGATGCTGGGCCGCCTGCAGGGCGGGGAGGGGGCCGAACGGGCCATGGGTGTCTTTATCAATACCTTGCCGCTGCGCGTCGACCTGGGTGAACACTCGGTGCGGGGTGCGCTGCGCGACACCCATGCGCGCCTGGCGCAGTTGCTCAAGCACGAACACGCGCCCCTGGCGCTGGCGCAGCGTTGCAGCAGCGTGCCTGCAGGCACGTCGTTGTTCAACGTACTGTTCAACTATCGTCACAGTGCCGAGGTACCCGGCACGCCAAATGACGATGCCGCAAAGGCATGGCAGGGCATCTATTTGATCGAGGGCGAGGAGCGCTCCAGCTACGGCCTGTCGATGAGTGTGGACGACCTGGGCGAGAGTTTCAGTCTGAGCGCAGCGGGTCAGGGCGCGCGGCGTCTTTGCGGTTACCTGGCCACGGCGCTTGAGCAGATGGTGACGGCGTTGGAGGACACTGTCGACAGCGCCATCAGCGCTGTGTCGATTCTGCCGGCCGACGAGCGCCGACAATTGCTTGAGGACTTCAACGCCACCGCCCGCCAATTCCCCCGCGCACACACGGTGCAACGCTTGTTCGAGGCCCAGGCCGGGGCCCGTCCCGGTGCGCTGGCGGTGGTGCATGGCGAGCAGCGCGTGAGCTACCTTGACCTCAACCTTCGCGCCAACCGCTTGGCCCATCACCTGCTCGGCCTTGGCGTGCACACCGGGGACAGCGTAGCGATCCTGCTGCCACGCGGCGTGGACTTGATAGTCGGCCAGTTGGCCGTGTTGAAATGCGCCGCCGCCTACGTGCCGCTGGATATCAATGCACCCGCCGAGCGCCAGGGTTTCATGCTGCAGGACAGCGGCGCGGTGCGGCTGCTGACCCGCAGTGATATAGCTGTTGACTACCCGGCTCACCGCCTGGACCTCGATACGCTGACCCTGGATGCGCACCCTGACCACAACCCCGACCTGTCGCAATCGTCGGACAGCGTGGCCTACGTCATGTACACCTCCGGGTCCACCGGCACGCCGAAGGGCGTAGTGGTGCCTCATCGTGGCATCACCCGGCTGGTCATCAACAACGGCTATGCGGATTTCAACGCGGGTGATCGTGTGGCATTCGCCTCCAACCCGGCCTTTGACGCCAGCACGATGGATGTGTGGGGGCCGCTGCTCAACGGCGGCCAGGTGCAGGTCATCGATCATTCCATATTGCTCGATCCGGTGGCGTTTGGCGCTGCGTTGGAGGGGGCGACGATACTGTTCGTCACCACGGCGCTGTTCAATCAGTACGTGCAACTGATACCCGATGCGCTGGCGGGGTTGCGCATCCTCCTGTGCGGCGGCGAGCGCGCTGATCCGGCAGCGTTCCGCAGCTTGTTGGCGCGCGCACCGGCACTGCGTCTTGTGCATTGCTACGGGCCGACGGAAACCACCACTTACGCGACCACCCATGAGGTGCGCGCACTCGCCGACCACACGGACAGCGTGCCGATCGGTCGACCGATTTCCAATACTCAGGTCTATGTCCTGGATGCGCAGTTGCAGCCGGTGCCGTTGGGCGTGACCGGTGAAATCTGTATCGGTGGCGACGGCGTGGCCCTGGGGTATTTGAATCGTGCGCAATTGAGCGCCGAACAGTTTGTGCACGACCCCTTCAAGCCCGAGGCCCTGATGTACCGCACCGGCGACCTGGGTCGCTGGAACGCGGACGGCTTGCTGGAGTGCGTGGGGCGCAACGACGACCAAGTGAAAATTCGCGGTTTTCGTATCGAACTGGGCGAGATTGAAGCACGCCTGGCAACCCACGCCGCCATTCAGGAGGCGGTGGTGCTGGCCCGTGAAGACGCACCGGGCGACAAACGCCTGGCGGCCTATTTCACCTGGGCGGCAGAGCCTGTTGGCATCGATAGCCTGCGTGCCCATCTGCAGGAACAACTCCCGGACTACATGGTGCCGTCAGCCTATATGCCACTGGAGCGGTTACCCCTGACGGCCAATGGCAAGATCGACCGCAAGGCCTTGCCGGTCCCCGCGCTGCAAGCGCCGGCTGACCGCGTGTTCGAACCGCCTCGCGATGCTTTGGAGCACAGGCTGGGTCAGCTATGGGCCGACGTACTCAAGCTTGAGCAGGTCGGCCGCGATGACAGTTTCTTCGAACTGGGCGGTCATTCCTTGCTTGCCATTCGCCTGGTCGGCCTGATGGAGGAGGCGGGTCTGCAGGTGAGCCTGGCCGAGCTCTTTGAGCACGTCAGCGTGGCGAACGTGGCCTCGATGTTGCGCGAGCGTGACGAGCAGGCAACGCGCTGCACCACGGTGGTAACCGTGCGCAGCAGCGGTGCCCAGCCGGCCTTGTTCCTGGTGCACGAGTTCAGCGGCATGGACGTGTATTTCCCGGCGCTGGGTCAGCACCTGCCGGGTGATTACCCGATCTATGGTCTGCCGGGCCTGGCGCTGGGCGAGGCTCACCTGAACACCATGGAGGGCTTGGCGGCGCGCATGGTCGGCCTGATTCGCGAGATCCAGCCGCACGGACCCTACCGTGTGGCGGGATGGTCGTTCGGCGGGGTGCTGGCCTATGAAGTGGCCATGCAACTGTTGGGGCTGGACGAAAGCGTCGCGTTCCTTGGCTTGATCGACACCTTCGTGCCGCGCATGACCGATCAGGGCAAGGCACGCTGGGAAGGGCCGCAGGCGCTCAAGCGGCATCTGCTGCTGCAGTGCACGGCCCATTGGACCGTACAAGGAGGCACGCATGAAGTGGCGAGATTGGCGCAACTGGAAGCAGACACTCAACAGCTGGACCTTGCGGGCCTGCTGCAATGTTGTCGCGATGAAGGTTTGTTATACCCGCAAATGGCGGCGGCCGCGGACGCCGACTTGATCAGTTTCATCGAGCGCGAAGTCGGGCATGGGCATGCGCTGGCGCATTACAGCCTGTTCCCGCTGCCGATTCCGGTGCATCTGTTCAGCGCCCAGGAACGGCCGACCGAACTGTCGCGGCGCAGTGAGTCGTTGGGCTGGGAGGACGCGCTGGCATCCGGTCAACTGCGCCAGATTGAAGTGCCCGGCAATCACCAGAGCATGATGCAGGCTCCGCATATCCGCAGCCTGGGCGCGGCGATGGCCCAAGCGTTGGCTGAGTCTTTACCGGTGATGGAGGCGACGCATCAGCCCTTGCTGCGTATCCAGGGCGGCAAGGCCGGGCATGCACCGCTGTTCTGCGTGCCCGGTGCGGGCGACAGCGTGACCGGCTTCGTCGGCTTGAGCGAGGCGCTGGGGCGGGACTGGCCGTTGTATGGCCTGCAGCCGCGCGGGCTGGACGGTGAAGCGGTGCCCCACAGCCAGGTGGAAGCGGCGGCGCAGTGTTACCTCGCGGCGCTGATTCATGAGTGCCCGGCGGGGCCGGTGCATCTGGTCGGGCATTCGTTTGGCGGCTGGGTCGCGCTGGAAATGGCGCTGCGCTTGCAGGCGATGGGCCGCGAGGTGGCGTCGTTGACGGTGATCGACAGTGAGTCGCCGGGGGGTAATGGTGTGGTGGGGCGGCCGTATACGTCGACGGCGGCGTTGTTGCGGTTGATCGAGGCGATGCAGTTGGCGGCCGGGAGATCCCTGGGGATCGATCCGCTGGATTTTGCCGCGAGTGATGAGGTGGCGCAGCGCCAGGCGTTGCATGCGGGGATGGTTGGGGTTGGGTTGTTGCCGGCGCGGTCTGCCGGGGATGCGATGGTTGGCCCGGCGCGGACTTATGCGGCGGCTTTGCGTACGGTGTATCGGCCGCAGGCGCGGTATGACGGGGTGGTGCGTTTGGTGCTGGCGCGTGACCCGGCGCTGGATGCGGCGGGTAATCAGCGTGAGCAGGGGTTGATGATTGAGGGGTGGCGGGGGCAGGGGCGTGGGTTGCAGGTTTGGTATGGCGGGGGGAATCATTTCACTTTGCTTAAGGCGCCGAATGTGTCGGCGTTGGCCAGGTGGTGGGTTGAGGGGGTTGTGGTTGGGGAGGTGGTGTCTTGATGGCCGCCCAATGTGGGAAGGGGTTTGTTCCTGATACACCTCGGTTCAAATGTGGGAGGGGGCTTGCTCCCGATGGCGGCCTCTGGGCCGACCAGGATGTTGGACTAGACCGAGTACATATCCGTTTCTGCGGACACGGCTGCTATGGGTTCCGCTCTTACAGCGGCTCACTTTTGAAAAGCGCAAAAGTAAGCAAAACGCTCTTGCCCCACCACTCGGCACCTCGCCTAGGCTCGGTGTGCCCTCACTCCGGCTTGAATCCGTGGGCCGCCGCAATGGGCCATCCATGGCCCAGTGCGGCTAACCCGGCGTCCTGCCGGGTTACCCACGGATTCAAGCCTGCGTTCGGCCAGCGTGGTTTGACGGGGCGCCTGAGATCAAGATCAAAAGCCAGATCAAGATCAGGAGCGACTCGCTGCGCATCGTGGTTAGGGTTTGGATTTCCTTGCTCAATCAAAAAGCTCAACTTTATGGTCATTTATGCAAACGTCTAAGTTACGCAAAATCGGGATATTCGCCGTGCTGGCGGTTGCCATCGGCTTGATCATTTACACCGTCAAGGCGCCTGCCGATGCGCCTCAATACCTCACGGCCACTGTCGAGCGCGGTGATATTGAAAACGCCGTTCTCGCCACCGGCTTGTTGGAGGGCGTCAAGCAGGTCGATGTGGGTGCGCAGGTTTCCGGTCAGTTGAAGTCGCTCAAGGTCAAGGTCGGTGACAAGGTCAAGAAAGGCCAGTGGCTGGCTGAAATCGATCCGCTGATCCTGCAGAACACGCTGCGCAAGGCCCAGGTCGATGAGGAGAATCTGCAGGCTCAACGCCGCGCCACGGCGGCGCAGGTCAAGCAGGCCAGGTCGGTGTATGAGCGCTATAAGGGCTTGCAGGCCGATGAGTCGGTGTCGCGCCAGGATTTCGAGGACGCCGAGTCGACCTTTCAGGTGCAGCAGGCCAATCTGTTGTCTCTGGATGCGCAGATCAAGAGCGCGCACATTCAGATCGACACGGCCAAGGTCAACCTGGCTTATACCCGTATCAATGCGCCGATTGACGGCGATGTGGTGGGTATCGTTACCCAGGAAGGCCAGACGGTCATCGCCAACCAGCTGGCGCCGGTGCTGCTCAAGCTGGCCGACCTGGATACCATGACGGTCAAGGCCCAGGTGTCGGAAGCGGATGTGATTCACATCAGCCCCGGCCAGCAGGTGTATTTCACTATTCTCGGTGAGGCCGACAAGCGCTACTACGCCAAGCTGCGTGGCACTGAACCGGCACCGCAGAATTTCCTCGAAACCCAGACCGCCGGTGCGCCCAAGCAGAATACGGCGGTGTTTTATAACGCGCTGTTCGATGTGCCCAACCCCGACCACCGCTTGCGCATCGCCATGACCGCCCAGGTGCGTATCGTGCTCGACACCGCCGAGGCTGCGCTGATGATGCCGGTGGCGGCGCTGGGCGCGCGCAATGCCGAGGGCGGCTATGCAGTGCGGGTGCTCGACGCCAAGGGCAGGGCGCAGGTGCGTGAGGTGAAGACCGGTATCAACAACAACGTCAAGGTGCAGATCCTCGACGGCCTGGTCGAGGGCGACAAGGTGGTGATTGGCGACGCCTCGCCTGCCGTGGCGGGGAATTGAGCCATGACTCAACCTCTGCTGGAGCTCAAGGGCATCACCCGCAGTTTCATGGCCGGCGAGCGCGAATTCATCGCGCTCAAGGGCATCGACCTGACCATTCACGCCGGGGAAATGCTGGCGATCATCGGCGCCTCGGGTTCGGGTAAATCGACATTGATGAACATCCTCGGCGGCCTGGATTACGCCACCGCCGGCAGCTACAAAATCAACGGCATCGAAACCCGTTCCCTGGGCGATGAGCAACTGGCGGAACTGCGCCGCGATTACTTCGGGTTTATCTTCCAGCGCTACCACCTGCTGGCGCACCTGAGTGCCTTGCACAACGTGGAAATGCCGGCGATCTATGCCGGCATCCCGGAAGGCCAGCGCCACAGCCGCGCGCGGGAGTTGCTCGCGCGCCTGGGCCTGTCGGGGCATATCACCCATCGGCCGAGCCAGTTGTCCGGTGGGCAGCAGCAGCGCGTGAGTATCGCCCGGGCCTTGATGAATGGCGGCGAGGTGATCCTGGCCGACGAACCCACCGGGGCCCTCGACACCCATAGCGGCAAGGAGGTGATGCGCATCCTCGCCGAGCTGCACGCGGCCGGGCACACGGTGATCATCGTCACCCACGACCCCAAGGTGGCGGCCAATGCCCAGCGTATCGTCGAGGTGTGCGACGGCGAGATCGTCAGCGACAAGGCCAACGACAGTGCCGGCCTGGAGCTGCCCGGCGAAGCGCCGCTCGAGCCCCGGCGCAGCGGCGCGCGGCGCCTGGTGGCGAGCCTGGGGTTGTTCAAGGAAGCGTTCAACATGGCCTGGGTCGCGCTGATTTCCCATCGCATGCGCACCTTGCTGACCATGCTCGGTATCGTCATCGGCATCACCTCGGTGGTGTCGATCTCGGCCATCGGTGAGGGCGCCAAGCGTTATGTGCTCAAGGACATCCAGGCCATCGGCAGCAACACCATCGATATCTTTTCCGGCACCAGTTTCGGTGACAGCCGCGCCTCGGCCATCGAGACCCTGATGCCGTCAGATGTGGACGCGTTGAACCAGCTGTATTACGTCGACAGCGCCACCCCGGTGGTAGGGCGCAACCTGTTGCTGCGCTTTGGCAATATCGACGTGGACGCGCAGGTCAACGGCGTCAGCGACCGCTACTTCAAGGTCAAGGGCGTGAAGCTCGAAGCCGGTATCGCCTTCAGCGAAAGTGATGCACGGCGTCAGGCGCAGGTGGTGGTTATCGACCACAACACCCGGCATCGCCTGTTCGGACCGAACGTTGACCCCCTGGGCCAGGTGATCCTGGTGGGCAACCTGCCGTGCACGGTGATCGGGGTGACGGCGGACAACAAGAACCTGTTCGCCGCCAGCAAGGTGCTGAACGTGTGGGTGCCGTATGAGACGGCGGCGGGGCGCCTGTTGGGGCAGCGCCATCTGGACAGCATCACCGTGCGCATCAAGGACGGCCAGCCGAGCAAGGTGGTGGAAGACAACGTCAATAAGCTCATGCTGCAACGCCACGGCACCAAGGATTTCTTCACCAACAACCTCGACAGCATCATGCAGACGGTGCAGAAAACCAGCCGTTCGCTGGCGCTGCTGTTGTCATTGATCGCGGTGATTTCGTTGTTGGTGGGTGGTATCGGCGTGATGAATATCATGCTGGTGTCGGTCACCGAACGCACCCGCGAGATTGGCATTCGCATGGCCGTAGGGGCGCGGCAATCGGATATTCGCCAGCAGTTTCTGGTGGAGGCGGTGATGGTGTGTCTGATCGGCGGGATTATCGGTATCTCGCTGTCCTATGCCATCGGCTATTTGTTTTCGCTGTTCGTGAAGGAGTGGGAAATGGTGTTTTCCCTGGGCTCGATCATCACCGCGTTTGCCTGCTCGACGCTGATCGGCATCGTGTTCGGCTTCGTGCCGGCGCGCAACGCGGCGCGGCTGGACCCGATCGAGGCATTGGCTCGAGATTGATGGAGATCAAATGTGGGAGGGGGCTTGCCCCCGATGGCAGTGTGTCAGTCAATGCATAAGCAAGCTGACCCACCGCTATCGGGGGCAAGCCCCCTCCCACATTTTGACCGATGTCAGCTCAGAGGTTGGTGGTACGAATGCCAGCGCGCAATGCGGCGCGGCTGGACCCCATCGAGGCGCTGGCTCGGGACTGATCCGTTCAGGCCGCCGGAGATCAAATGTGGGAGGGGGCTTGCCCCCGATGGCAGTGTGTCAGTCCATGCATAAGCAAGCTGACACACCGCTATCGGGAGCAAGCCCCCTCCCACCTTTTGACCGATGTCGGCTTAGAGAATGGTGCTGTCTTCGGTGGCATACATCCACCGCAACAACGAATGCCGTCCGCTGATGCCCAGTTTGATCGCCGCGCGCTTGAGGTAGCTCTCGATGGTGTTGACCTTCAGCGCCAACTGTTCGGCCAACTCCGGCGCGGTGCGCCCGGCCAGCAGGCCTACGCACACTTCCAGTTCACGGTTGGACAGGGTCAACCCCGATTGCACAAGGCGCTCCTGAATGCGCCGCCGCAAGGTCTCGATGCCCTGGTTCTGTGGTTCCTGCGGCGTATTGCCTGGGGGGCATGGCTGGATCGCGCTGATGTGGTTTTCCACCATGGGCAGCAGCAGCGTGGAGAAATCCTCCAGCATGCTGCGCTCTTGCGCCGAGAAGGTTTCGGACTGGTGCGAGCGGTACACCGACAGCACATACCGCACATCGTCCTTACGGCGGGTGAGGTGCAGCTGGGCGGCCGGTTGCTCTTCGCCCAGCGCCACTGCCGAGTCGGTATAGACCGGGCTGATCCTGCGGCGAGTGTGGCCAGCGGCACTCACTCGCAGTTGCGTGATATGGGTGGCGTCCACTGCCAGTTGGGTGAGGATCAGGTCATGCAGCATACGTGGGAAGTGGCGACTGCCGGTGCTGGCGATGACCTTGCCTATATGTGGGAACAGGTGTGAGTTCATCAATTCGTCCATGAGTTTCGAGTGCAGGTATTCGGTCTTATAGCGACGGGGATTAAGAGACTAGCCAATGCGAATAACCTGCAGTGATAGTGCTGCCCGCCGAGACGTATGCTAGTACAGCCTGACCAAAGGGTGGGGATTCAATCATTAAAAAAGCAGATTAAAAGCGCATAACGACCTTTGCGCCTGATTTCGTGGCCGGCACAAGGATGTCGCCTACAGCTTCAGTGGTCGATGCCCAAGCCAGTTTCCGCAGGCGGCTATCCAGGAGGGCGAAGCAACGGGCAGCTTGTCGAGCTGAGGGCGCTCAAGATGGAACTCCAGCCAGATAGGAGTGTGCGTATGAATACGGTTGCCTCTCGTCCCAGTGATGCGTTGCGGCTCATCGAAGCCTTCCGGCACCGAGACGATCGCGGCGGTGACATCCGCCATAACGGCTTGCCCTCCAAGTCTGCCGAAGACGCGGCCTTGCACCTCTGGCGAAAGAGCCCGGGGTGGCCGGACAAGAACGGCGATGGCCGCCATAACGTGACCTACGAATTTCGTACCCCGCCCGTTGACAAGGACGCAAGGCAGTTCAACAAAACCGGTTTCACCCACGTTCTTGAAAACCAGCGCCAACAGACGCGGGCCAGCCTGCAGAGCATTGCCGATGTTGCCAACCTCAGGTTTACCGAAGGGCCGAGAGCCGCAGGCAGCGAAGGCCACATTACCCTCGCCAATTTCGGTCAGAGAGTCGATGACAAGGGGCTGCCCTACAACGATACGAGCTATGCCGTGCTGCCTTCGCCAGGCGTTGCCAGCAGCGGTGATGTCTGGTTTGCCGTCAACAAAGGCGACAGGTCTGTGGTTGACGCCGCATTGGGAAATGCGGGCCGCCATACCATCGTCCACGAACTGGGGCATGCCTTGGGGCTCGACCACTCCGGCGACTACGACAGGATACTCAAACAAGAGCAGGTGGGTTATCACGAGGACTCGCAGAGTCACAGCGCCATGAGTTATCGGGGCGAGCGTACCGGCTATATGAATCATGCAGGCATGCGCTCTTCGGCGCCGCAGCTTGACGATATCAGTGCCTATCAACGCAAGTACGGCGCCAACCACGACACCCGTAAAGACAACACCACCTACGGCTTCAATGCCAATGCGGACCGAGACTTCCTGAGCGTCAACACCGCCAAGGATAAAATGGTAGCGGCCATTTGGGACGGTGGCGGCAATGACACCCTGGACTTCTCCGGTTACACGCAGGTCCAGCGCATCAGCCTGCGGGAGGGGACCTTTTCTGACGTCGGCGGCCTCAAGGGGAATGTTTCGATTGCCTATGGCGTGACGATCGAAAATGCCATCGGCGGCTCCGGCAACGATTTGATGGTGGGTAACGAGGTGGCCAACGAACTCAGAGGGGGAGAGGGCGATGATTGGTTATATGGAGCAGGGGGGGCCGACACGCTGTGGGGCGGCAAGGGCAAGGACCGGTTTGCCTATGGGCGCATCAGCGACTCGACCCAGGCCGCGCCCGACCGGATCATGGACTTTGTCAGCGGCGAAGACAGGGTCGATGTGTCGGGCGTCAGGGCCTCGCTGGGGGTTGCGCAACTGAGCTTCGTCGACGCATTTTCCGGCGCCATCGGTGAAGCCATCGTGACTTACAACCCCGTGCTGAAAATGAGTACCCTGGAAATCAGCGCTACGCCGAGTGAGGCGAACTTCGTGCTTGTCGTAGAGGGCCATGTGCGGCGCAGTGATATCGTCAGTTAAGGCTTTTCAGACTTGCGCAACCCGATGGCGCAGCAGCGCTTCAAATACCCGCTGCGCCCGTGGCTCATCACTGTGAGCCACATTGAAGCGCATCAAGTCCCGATGAGCCGGGTCGTAGCCAAACAGCAAGCCGGGCGCCAGCACCATGCTGCGCTTCAGGGCTTGCTGGGCCAGCAGTTCGCCGTTGACCCCCGGCGGCAGGCGCGCCCAGATGAACATGCCGCCTTCGAAAGCCATCGGCAGTTCGCAGCCGCAGCGCTTGAGCCATTGCTCGACGCGCCCGCCGGCTTCCATCAGGCGCTGGACCATGCGCTTGCGGTGCTTGGCATAACTGCCTTCGCTGAGCATGCGGTACACGATCTGCTCGAACAGCTCCGAGGTCACGCCGCCGCTCATCAACTTCATGTTGGTCAGGTTGGCGGCCAGTTGTGGCGCGGCCACCACGTAGCTGACGCGGGTATTGGCGCTGAGGATCTTCGAGAATCCCGACAGGTAGGTGACCTGGTCCAGCCCGGCGACGGCGGCCAGGCGTGGCGGTGGGTTGGGGTGCAGGTCGCCGTAGAGGTCATCCTCGACGATATGGCAGTGGTACTGCTGGGTCAGTTGCAGCAGGCGAAACGCCTGGCTGGGGCTGAAGGAATGGCCCGTCGGGTTATGCAGCACGCTGGTGGTCAGGTACAGGCTGGGCCGGTGTTCGGCCAGCAGATGTTCGAGGGCGGTGAAGTCGAAGCCGTCGGGGCGGCGTTCGAGCGTCACCACCTTGACGCCATGCAGGGCCAGGTTGGCGTGGAAGTTGAAGTAGCACGGCGCGTCCAGCAGCACTGTGTCGCCGGGCCTTACCAGCAGACGCATGAGCATGTCCAGGCCCTGCACGGTGTTGGGGGTGGTGATGATCTGTTCCACCGGCACCGACAGGCCTTCGCCGTGGAGTTTCTGTTGCAGCGCCTGGCGCAACGGCAACAGCCCGGCTGGCGTGCCGAGCCCGGCGATGCGCAGCGACGGCGCGCGCACCACGCTGCGCATGGCCTGGCGGATGGCTTCGCCGTTCAGCCAGTCCTCCGGCAAGTGCCCGCCACCGGGGCGCAGCTCCCCACTGGCAGTGGCCAGTGGTCGGCGTAATACGCTGAGCAGGTCCTGGGGCAGCAGGTCGACCCAGGCCACCGACGCCGGGCGCGCGCTGTCCATCGCCACGAAATAGCCGCGGCCCTGGCTGGAGGTGAGCAAGTGGCGCCCGCGTAGACGGTCCAGGGCCTCATTGAGGGTGAACTTGCTGACACCGAGGATTTCGGTCAGCTCGCGCACCGACGGCAACTTGCTGCCGGGCGCCCATTCACCGGCCTCGATGGCCTGGCTGAACGCATCCACGATCTGCTGGACCTTGGGTGTGCCTTCCACAAAGGCGATGGCCGATACCAACATGAAACGTCCTTATGTTTGCCGGTGCTTTTACCGGTGAAGTCAGGCGGGATTAGGCATCACTTTACCTGCCTGGCGCAATGCCATTGCCCTAGACTGCGCGCCATCTCGCCAGGAGTTGGCGAAATTTCCTATACGCGAGCAATGGATTCTGCACTCTCATGAAGACTTATATGTGTGCACCCTGCGGTTTTATGTACGTAGAAGCATTGGGCATTCCGGAGGACGGAATTCCCGCCGGCACCCCTTGGGAAGAGGTGCCTGAAGACTGGACATGCCCGGATTGCGGCGTGACCAAGGCCGATTTCATGGCCATCGAACTCGCTGACGCTGTCACCGCCTGATCCTCCATCAACGAAAGGAATCGCTCCATGGAAAGCAAACTGATCAACCCTACCGTGCCGTTCTGCACCGGTGTGGCCCACCAGAAATACCTGGCCGCGGAACAGGGCCTGCAAGCCGCCATCGAAGGGCAGTGCACCCATTGGTATGTGGACGGCAGCCTGTTCGGCGAAATGGTCGACGACTGGACCGATGCGCGCATCGAAAGCCTGTTGGCGCAGATCGCCGCCAGTGGGGTCAAGCCGGTGTTCCATGGCAACTTCAAGGCGCCGCTGGGCAGTGACGTCGAGGCGTTTCGCGTGGCGGCGGTGGCCTATGTCAAGCAGGAGATCGATATCGCCAGTCGCCTCGGCGCGCCGCTGATCATTCACGGTGGCTGCATCGTCGAGCCGAAAATGGTACTCAAGGCCAAGAAAGTGGCGCTGGAGCATTACCTCAAGTCAGTCCAGGAACTGGCCACTTATGCGGCGACCAAGGGCACGGACATCTACCTGGAAAACCTGTCCAACTACGTCAACTATCGTCCTTTCCACTACATCTTCACCCATGAGGCTGAATACGCATTTGTGTTCGAGCGCCTGCAAGCCCACGACAACGTGTATTTCTTCCTCGATGCCGGCCACGCCAACATCGAGGACGGTCTGCCGGCGGCCGTGGTGCGCAAGTATCACCACTTGATCAAGGGCATTTCCTTCAGCAACAACAACGGCGTGCAAGACCAGCACTTCGGCATTCACGACGGCAACTGCGACTACGCCGACGTCATGCAGGCCATTGTCGAAACCAACTGGAAAGGCCTGGTGGCGTTTGAAACCCGCAACCAGACCGCCAAGGCGGCCCTGGCCGACCTGGCCTTGATGTACCGCGAATCCCTGACGACCGAAATCGCCGTCGCCTGATGTCATCCAGGGGTGTGCGCCTGTGGCGTGCACCCCGTTGTTGCCGTTCTCTCCATTCAAGGTCCCGGACCATGACAAGTGCGTTAACGCTGTCTTCGTTTCTCTACTTCCTGTTGTTCTGCGCCACCATGACCTTCAGTCCCGGTCCCATGACCCTGTTGCTGTTGAGCCTGGGCTTGAAGGATGGCCTGCGCAGTTCGATTCCGGCGCAGATCGGCGCCAGTGTGTCGTACCTGATTTCGATCCTGATCTTTGCCGTGGGCTTTTCGGAGCTGATCAAGGGCAACCTCGCGATTACCCAAGCCATCCAGTTTGTCGGCGTGGCCTACATCCTTTACCTGGCCTACAAGCAGTGGACCAGCAGCGGCGTGTCGATCGACAAGGCCGGCGCCGTGGAGGGCTCGCGCAGCCTGTTCGGCAAAGGTTTGCTGACCGGCTTTTCCAATCCCAAGACCATCATCATGTTCAGCGCCGTGTTCCCGCAGTTCGCCGGGGCGGGTGAGCACAGCTCAGCGGCGGATATCGCCATCCTCGGCCTGACGTTCCTGCTGCTGCAATTTGCCAGCGGCTGCCTGTACTGCTATTTCGGCCAGCGCATCAAGCACGTGCTGGAAAATCCCAGGCGGCGAGTGCTGCTGCAGCGGATCACGGCGGTGATGCTACTCGGCGTGGCGGTCATGCTGGCACGCGGCTTTTCGCATTGAAGCATTAGCTTGCACGCAGTAGTGGCGTTTTGACTTTGCCCTGATAGACTTCAGGGATTCACCCAGGATGCCCCTATCATGCCAGCCGTCGGAGGAAATGGACTTCCGCTCGCTTCGCGCTTGTACAAATCCCGTCTCCTGGGTATGACGCTCGGCTTTGTGTGCGTGGCGTTTGCGATGTATCCGCTGAACCCGTCCCCATGGGTGTGGGCCTGGATGCTGATCAACGCGTTTGTCTGGCCGCACCTGGCGTTTCAAGCGTCGTTGCGTGCCGTCCATGCGTTGCGCAGTGAGCGCCGCAACCTGTTGTTCGACTCCTTCTGCGGCGGGTTCTGGGTTGGTGCGATGCACTTCAATCCGCTGCCCAGCGTCACCACGTTGTCGATGATGAGCATGAACAATGTCGCCATCGGCGGGCCGCGCTTCATGCTGGCGGGGTGGGTGGCCCAGGCCCTGGGTATCGCCACGGCGCTTTTGATATTCACGCCGGCCTTTATTGCCGTGACCAGCCAGGTGCAGTTGTACGCCTGCCTGCCGATCCTGATGCTGTACCCCCTGGTTCTGGGCTGGATCTGCTATCGCCAGGCGCTGACACTGGCGCGGCACAAGCGCGAACTGCTGGCGCTGAGCCGCACCGACAGCCTGTCGGGCCTGCTCAACCACGGCGCCTGGAAAGACCATCTGGAAGTCGAGTTCCAGCGTTGCCGCCGTGGTCCGGCGGGAGCGGCCATTGCGCTGATCGATATCGACCACTTCAAACTCATCAACGACACCTATGGCCATGTCACCGGTGATATCGTTTTGCGCCAGTTGAGCAAGGTCTTGCGCCAGAACCTGCGCGGCACCGACCTAGCCGGGCGCTACGGCGGCGATGAGTTCTGCGTGATCCTGCCGGACATGCCGCTCAACCGCGCCACTGAGGTGATGGACGCCCTGCGTGATCGTTTCAACGCCTTGGCGTATGCCCAGGACCCGACCCTGCGTGCCAGCTTGAGCATCGGCCTTGCGCTGTATCACCCCGGCCATGCCGACTCCATCAGTTGGCTCAATGATGCCGACCGTGCCTTGTACGAAGCCAAAAGCAGCGGGCGCAACCGGGTCAACTCACTGCAGGGGGCTTGGTTGCGGTCCGTTTAGTGGGGTAGGGTGTGGCGATCTCCCTTCAACAAAAACAAGGACCGGTTCATGCCCTTCACCCTCCCCCGTACCCTTCTGGCCGCCACCCTGGCCTTGTCCTTCGCCCTGCCGGCCTACAGCGCCGAACCGCACAAGCAAATCCAGGCGGATGCCGTACAGTACAAGGCCGACGCCCTGAAACTGCTGGAACGCCTGGTGAATATCGACTCCGGCTCCGGCTACGAGCCCGGCCTGGCCCAAGTGCGCGATATTGCCGTGGATGAATTGAAACAGCTGGGTTTCAGTATCCAGCTGGTGCCGGACAAGGCCGCCAACAGCAGCCATGTAGTCGCCACCCTCAAGGGCACCGGCAAGGCCAAGATCCTGCTGATGGCGCACATGGACACCGTGTTCAAGGAAGGCTCGGCCGCCGAGCGTCCGTTCCATATCAAGGACGGCCGTGCCTATGGCCCCGGCGTGATGGACGACAAAGGTGGCATCGTCGCCGGCATCTACGCGCTGAAAGTCCTGAAAAACCAGGGTTTCAATGACTATGCGCAAATCACCTTCCTGCTCGATGCCAGCGAAGAAACCGGCTCCGACGCCGCGTCCGAACTGATCCGCACCACCGCCAAGGGCCATGACGTGACCCTCAACCTGGAACCCGGCCGCCCGGCCGATGGCCTGGTGGTCTGGCGCAAGGGCAGCGCTACCGCCGTGGTCGAAGTCAAAGGCAAAGCCGCCCACGCCGGCGTCGCGCCCGAATTGGGGCGCAACGCCGCCATGGAAGTTGCGCACCAGATCCTGCAACTGGGCAAGCTGGGGGACGAGGAAAAGAAAACCACCATCAACTTCACCGTGCTCAAGGCCGGCGACCGCACCAACGTCATCCCCGACCAGGCCACCGCCAAGGCCGACGTGCGCGCGGCGTTGCCGGAAGAGTTCGACCGCATCGAGAAGGACCTGGCGCGGGTTTCAGCGGACAAACTGATCCCCGAAACCGAAGTCAAGACCACCCTGCAACGCGGGCTGCCGCCAATGCCGCAAACGGCGGAATCGGACAAACTCGTCGCGATTGCCCAGGGCATCTACGGCGAGTTGGGCAAGACCCTGACCATCGAAGGCAGCGGCGGCGCCGCGGATGCAAGCTTGTCGGCCGGGGTAGGGACGCCGACGCTGGATGGGTTTGGGATCGTGGGCGGCAATATTCACACGCCCGAGGAATATGCCGAGGTGGAGAGTGTGGTGCCTCGGGTTTATTTGTTGAGTCGGATGATTATGGAGTTGGCCAAGCGTTGAAGTAGGTCATGCACTTGTGGCGAGGGAGTTTGTTCGCTCGCCACAGGCGGTGGGTTACCAAGTTGATTGGTCTTCGCGGCTGGCTTTTTGGAGGTCGTCTTTCCAGACTTCATTGGCGAGTCGGTAGATGTCGGCGAAGAAACCTCGAAGGTCGACTATTTCTGTTTCATCCCAGGCCATCGTAGTGTATTTGTCTGGATCGTCCTCAAAGTAAGATTGGAAGTTGAAATTCACGCTGTTTAAGGCGAAGGATAAGCTTTCTATTAATTTGTATCTGTGTCGATAGGAGAGTCTTTTGTATGGGTCTAAGCAATATTTTAGTATGAGATTTTCTCTGTCTTTACTGTCATTCGGGTTATAGCGAGCGAGTTCTTTTCCCTTGGTTTCTTCCCTGTCATAAATATCAAAAACTCCTACGAAATAGTAAAGGCTGGCGTCGAATGGGACGGTGTCGGAGCCGGGGTGATATAACATGTGTTGTCATTCCTTAATGGGGAATAAGGTGAAAGGTGTGCCGTCTTCTCGAAATTTCATTTCTACAGCATTCATGGATGGGTTAAAGGTTGGGTTGGTTGGGTCTCTTCTGTTTGGCCTGTAGCCTCGTCCAGCTCCTGGTAATTCTAAACGTACAATATCGTTTCTGTTGTCATCAACGCCGGTGTAGCGCGGTAGCCCCCGCTCTGTCCGCGAGGTGGCTTTTGTCCATGCCTGAAGCTGAAACTTCCAACTGTTAAATTGCGAACTCGGGACGCCCCTTCTATTTATTGGTGTTCTACCCGTTATTGGGTCTGTTCCATCAAACGATCGCCTTTCCACCTTGTGATGCTCTACCTCCGGGCCGTGCTTGCCGACCATATGCATGTCGTACTTTTCTTCGTACTCCAGGATTCGACGCTTCGCATTGGCCTCGGTAAGTTCCTCAATCCTGGCCTGTCTAGCTGTCAGCCGCGGCTCGGGAGTTCGTGGCTCACCGGAGTCAACTCTAGCGGAATCAAAAGGACTTTGGGCTTTATAGGCTGGTCTGCATTCAGCGGATTCCGGACAAGAACTTAATCCCAGCGGATCCACCCACCCCGTTGGGTTGGGCACGTACTGGTACCCATTGATCCCACCCGCCAGCTTCACCGGGTCCGGCGTCAGGTAACGACCAATATCCGGATTGTAGTAGCGATGGCGGTTGTAGTGCAGACCGCTTTCCTGGTCGTAGTACTGGCCTTGAAAACGTAGAGGGTTGTCGATTTTGCCTACGTCGAGGCGGCTGATTTCGCCGTAGGCGCGGTAGTGGGCGGACCAGGCGATTTCGCCTTCGGGGGTGGTGAGTTCCTGCGGTGTGCCGAGGTGGTCGAGTTGGTAGTAGTAGGGCTTTACGTTTTCTGGACCGAAGCCTTCCAGCAGTGCCAGCGGGCGGAAGCTGTCGGGTTCGTAGAGGTAGCTGCGATGTTGATCGGCATGGTGTTCGGCGATCAGCTTGTCGCCTTGCCAGAAGAACTCCGTTGTTTTCTCTTCGATGGTTTTGCTGATGCGCCGACCAAACGGGTCATAGCGATAGCTTGCGGTTTGGCCGTTGGGTTGGGTGACGCCGATCAGCCGGTGCTGGCAGTCGTAGCGGTACTCGGTGACGAGTTGCTGGCCCTTGCCACGCCGTTCACGGATAAGGTTGCCGAAGGCGTCGTAGTCGTAATGGTGGTCGCCTTGGATCATCAGGCGATTGCCCGCCACGATGTCGGGCCCCGGCCTGTCTTGCATAAGCAAATTGCCGGCGGGGTTGTGGCCGAAACGCTCCTGCACATCCTGCGAATGATCCGCCCGTGTCAGACGCTGGAGTGGGTCGTAGCGATAAAGGTGTTCGCCTTTGCGGGTGTCGAGCAGGCGGGCGAGGTTGCCGGCTTTGTCGTAGTCGTATTGGCGTTGGTAAAGGTGGTTTCCTTGCTGGGTGACGGCGTGGGCGTGCAGGCGGTTTTGGTCGTCGTAGTGGTAGTGGCTGAGCAGTTGGCCTTGTTGGCGTTGGTGTTCGCGACCGGCGTGGAACAGGTGGGAGGTCAGCAGTGCGCCATTCAGCTCGACGGTGGCCAGGTGGCCGCCTTTGTCGTGGTTGAAGGTCAGACGGTTATTATCCGGCAGGCGTAAATGCTGAAGTTGGCCACAGGCGTCATAGCCATAGCGCAAGGTGCCCCAGCCCTGGTGCTCAGCAGTGAGGCGGTTTTGTTTGTCGTACTCGTAGGCCAGCGCCCAGTGGCCGTCTTCGACGCTGAGGAGGTTGCCTTGGCGGTCGTAGGTGTAGTCGACCGTATTGCCATCGGGGAGGGTTTTTCTTACAAGACGACCGGCGTGGTCGCGCTCGTAACGGGTAACAAGCTGACTACCGTCGTCGCCGTGTTCGGTCTTTTCCAGCAGGTTGCCGTTGAGGTCGTAGGCGTAGGCGGTGCGTTGGCCGTCGAAGCCGGTTTCCTGTCGGATCAGGCCGTTGGGGTGGTAGTCCAGTTGATAGGTTTCGCCAACTTCGTTTTCGATTTCAGTTAGCAAAAGGCGGGCGTTGTCGTAGCGATACTTGACCTGAGTGCCGTCGGCGTTGATGCGGCGGCTGATCAGGTGCAGGCCGTCGGCGTATTCGTAGCGGGTGACGTGGCCGAGTTCATCGCGTTCGGCGATGATTTTTCCGTAGGGGTTGTAGTTGAATTCCCGATAGCTACCGTCGGATTGGGTCAGTTTCAGCAGGCGTCCTATAGCGTCCCATTGATACTGAATCAGCGCGCCATGCTCATCCTCCCGCGCAACCTGCCGCCCCAGGTCGTCATAGCGATAGCGCTTGATGCCGCCATTGGGCAGCTGTTCTTCAACAAGCTGCCCACGCTCATTCCACACCAGCCGATGACAACTGTTGTCGGGATACCAGACCCCAGTCAGTTGCCCGCGCTTGTCGTAGCTGTAGTCGGTCGCGTTGCCCTCCGGATCAATCCTGCGGATGACATCGCCTTGCTCATTACGCTCGTATTTCCAAACCGCCTCACCACGCCGCACGACCCGTACGAAACCATTGTCATGCTCGTAGGACGTCGGCTCATCCTCCCCCGGAAACAGCGCGACCAAGCGTCCGGCGGCGTCGTACTGATACGCCGTCACCGCGCCCAGCGGGTCCTGCTCGACGGTCAGTCGGCCCTTGTCGTCGTAGGATTTGAAATGCCGGGCGCCGTCGGGATCGATGCGCTGTACCAGTCGCGCCCGGTCGTCATGGACATACACTTCCTGGCTGCCATCGGCGTTGTGCACGTTGACGCTGCCGTCATCGCCCCATACATAGCGCGTGTCCATCTGTGAAAAACTGGCCCAGTGCCGGACACAGCGCGCGGCTTTACCAGACCTTTCCCACGCCCAAAAGAAACTTGCCCCACCGGCCAACTGCCGCTCAAGAATGACTTGCTCTTCGTCGTACCGATAAACCTCGCGTTCACCGACGGCATTGGTCGCCGACACCAGTCGTCCGGCGGCGTCGTAGGCGTAGGAAACGACGTTCTGCTCGGTCACCCACACGAAGGGTTCATGGCCTTTGGCGCGATGAACCTGGTAGTCCACCGCCACAATCCGACCCAACTCGTAGCGCAAGAGCAAAGAGCGCCCCGCACCGTTATCCAGCCGCTCAATACGCCCCAACCGATCCCGGAAAATGCGCAATCGGTTGTCATACGCATCGCTGATCGCCGTCAGCACACCGTCGCAAAAGTGATAGAACCGAGAAGCCTGGGCCAGCACCAACTCGTCAGGCGCAGACCCCAAGTAGATCGCAGCTTCCGCCAGGCTATTGGTAATCGCCGGTCGAGCCGCCGTCGGCAAGGGCAGGGTGGTCGAGCGATTCTCATGGTCGGTCCACACCACCGAATCGCCTGAAACTACAAGCCGATGCGCCAGCGCATGACTCCAGCCAAACCCCAACCCGCAATCCACGTCGACCGCACTGGTGCGGTACAAGCGCGTCCACTCGAACGGCAAGATCCCATCCAGCGCGCCGTCGGTCAGGGTCAGCAGTTCCTCGCCGGTGACCATCGATACGGGGCAACCGTGAGTAACGGTCTTGTCCGCAGAAGCCGCCGCATCGCCCTTCGGGTTGGACGCCACGGCCGGCACATCATCCACCGACTCCTGGCGGACCAATGCGGTGCGCTGCGTTTTGTTGCGCACCATCGGCACCGGATTCGAAACCAGATGCTCGCCTGCCTTCAACGGCGCCACCGGCACTGCCTTGATCGGCGTCGCCGCACTGTTCAGCAACAGAGGCTTGGCCGCCTGCACGTGAGTTTCCAGCCCAGGCCCCGGCACCTGCCTGGCCAGCAACTCCAACAGCGCCCGCGCCCGCCCGGACTTGATAGAACTCAACACCTGAGCCCCCAGCCGAAGCTGCACCCCCATCCCCCGCGTGGCCCATATCAGCAACAGGTTGATCAGGACTTCGCCGGTGAGCTCACCCAACAGCTCGTACATTTCGGGCGGCGGCTGCAGGCGTATCCAACTGACCATCGCCGACAAATAGATAAACAGCAGCGGCTCATCGCTGAGCACCAGAAAGCCTTGGGCGAGTGTGTCCTTGCCCAGTTTCAGCAGTTCATCGAGTTCGGCTTGGGAAAGGTACTGCAGCAGCTTTTCGCTGTTGGACTTAAGGTTCGCCAGCAGGTCGTACAGCTCGGTGATGTTGTCCCACAGGTTGTAAAAGGCCTGGCCAATCCCGCTTGCAAAGGCCGCACCCTGTTTCACGCTGCGCTTGAAGGACGGGGCTTTGGCAAAATCGGCCCATTGAGGCTCGAAGCGCTCGCGCCACTGCTTGCGCAGATCCGCTTCCAGTCCGGCAATCACCGACTGGTAGGACGCATACAGCGCCTTGACGTGATCTTTGGAAACATTGGGGTAGAAAGTGACTCGGTATCGCTGGTCGCGAGTACATTCGGGCACTTCAAGCATGCCGCTGGGGCCGATGGTGCGGTGCAGCGGCGCGCCAATGGGCGTGCCGTCCGGTGCAATGGCTTGCAGCGTGACCGGCGTGTTGCCGATAGGGACGAAGCGGGTGCTCTCGAACAGATGCACCAGGGTCAGCCCACCCTGGGCCTTGCATTGAGCGACGGTGCGACTGGGTGTGTCGGAAGAGATCGGCGCGACCAGTGCGACGTCGTCACCGATCTTGAACACCTGCTCGACTTCCAGTGCCGAGCCACTGAAAAAGCTGTCGGCCCACGCGTCGAAGGTGTTCAGGCAATTGCGCAAATCCCCAAGCACGTTTTCAACATCCGGCGCTTTGGGGTCCATGGGGGCCAGGACGAAGCTGGCAAGCACCGGAATCAAAACACAGCCCCAATAACCGGGGCTCTAACGAAAAGAACCATCTGCAATCCCTCGCACTGAATGATCAGGCGAGGGACTTTGCAGCGGTTTGCGGGGCAGGGGAGTAGAGCTTATCCGGCAGTTGCGTGGGAAGTTTCAACAAGCCTGTCGCGCAGCACCAGGCTGCACAGCGCCGGCAAAAACAACAGCGTCAACACGGTGCCCACCAGCACTCCGCCGATCAGCACATAGGCCAGGGACGACCAGAACACCGACAACGTCAGCGGAATAAAGGCCAGCGCCGCCGCCAGGGCAGTGAGGATCACTGGTCGCGCGCGACGCACGGTGGCTTCGACAATGGCTTCGCGTATGGGCATGCCGTGGTCCTGGTTCTGGCGAATCTGGTCGGTGAAGATCAGTGTGTTGCGCATCAGAATCCCGCCGATGCCGATCAGCCCGAGAATCGCGTTGAACCCGAACGGCTGGTTGAACAGCAGCAAGGTCGGCACCGCGCCAATCAGGCCCAGCGGCGCCGTGGCGAAGACCATGAACATCACGCCGAAGGAGCGCACCTGGAACATGATCACCGTGAGCGTCAGCAGGATCATGATCGGGAACAGCGCCGCCAGGGCGACGTTGGCCTTGGCGCTTTCTTCCACCGGGCCGCCGATATCGATGTGGTAACCGGCAGGCAACTTGGCGATCAGCGGCTGCAGGTCCTTGTACACGGCCATTTCCACATCGGGCGGTTGTACGCCGTCGATGATGTCGGCGCGCACTTCCACCGTGGTCGCGCGGTTGCGGCGCTTGAGGATCGGTTCTTCCATCACCGCCTGGAAATGCCCCACCTGCGCCAGCGGCACCGAGGTGCCGGCGCTGTTGGTCAGGGTCATGTTGTTGAGGTTGCCCAGGTCTTCGCGTTGACTGCCTTGGGCGCGGGCCACCACCGACACCGTGCGGTTGCCTTCACGCACTTCGGTGATCGGATTGCCGCTGAGCAGGGCATTGAGCTGGGACTTGACCTCATCGGGCGTGAAGCCGAGCAGGCGCAGGCGATCCTGGTCCAGCACCAGGCGATAACCGCTGGCGCGCTCGCCCCACTCGAGAAAGGCGTCGCGGGTCAGCCTGTTGTCGGCCACCACTTGACGCACCTGCTCGGAGAGCCCGCGCAGCACGTCCAGGTCCGGCCCGGACACGCGGAACACCACCGGAAACGGCACCGGCGGGCCGAACACCAATTGCGTGACGCGCACCCGCGCCGCTGGAAACTCACCGGCGGCGATGCGTTCGCGCATGCGCACTTTCAACGCATCGCGGGCGTGGGAGTCCGGGGTTTGCACGATCAACTTGGCGAACGCCGGGTCCGGCATCTCAGGGTTCAACGACAGGAAAAAGCGCGGAGCGCCGCCGCCCACATAGGTGTCGACCATGCTCGTCTGCGGTTCCTGCAGCAACGCTTTCTCGACCTGCGCCGCCACCGCTTCGGTGCTTTTGAAGGCGCTGCCGGGGGGCATGTACACCTCCAGGATCAGCTCCGAACGGTCGGAGTCGGGGAAGAACTGTTTCTTCACCACTGCCATACCCAGGCCGCACAGCACAAACGCCGCCACCACCATCCCGGTCACCAGCCAGCGCCCGCGCACGCAGATCTCCACCAGGCTGCGCAGTTTCTGGTAATAGCGCCCGGCGTAAATCGCATCGTGCCCGCCGCGCACCGGCTTGATCTGCGGCAACAGCTTCACGCCCAGATATGGCGTGAACACCACCGCCACCAGCCAGGAGGAAATCAGGGCAAAGCCCACGATCCAGAAGATGTTCCCGGCGTATTCGCCGGCCCCGGAGCGCGCGAACCCCACGGGCAGGAAGCCGATGATCGTCACCAGCGTGCCGGTCAGCATGGGCGCCGCCGTGGAGCTCCAGGCATAGGTGGCCGCATGGATGCGGTCGAAGCCTTCCTCGAGTTTGACCACCATCATCTCGATGGCGATGATCGCGTCGTCCACCAGCAGGCCCAGGGAAATGATCAGGGCGCCGAGGGTGACGCGGTCGAATTCACGCCCGGTGACCAGCATGATCACGAACACGATCGACAGCGTCAGCGGCACCGCCGCCGCCACCACCAGCCCCACACGAAAGCCCAGGGCCAGCAGGCTGATCAGCATCACCACGGCCAGGGCGACGAAGAACTTGAGCATGAACTCGTTCACCGCCAGGCTGATGTTTTTTGCCTGGTCGGACACCTTGGCGAAATTCACGCCCAGGGGCAGGTCGGCCTGGATCCGGGCTTCCTGGGCTTGCAGGCGCTTGTCCAGCTCCAGGCCGTTCCAGTGCTTCTCCATGATCACCCCGAGCATCAGCGCCGGGTCGCCCTGATGACGGATGCGGTAGCTGGGCGGGTCTTCATAGCCACGCCGCACCGTCGCCACATCAGCGATGCGCAGCACGCGGCCATTGACTTGCAAGGGCACGTTCTCGATCAGCGCCAGGCTGTCGAAGGCGCCATCGATACGGATATAGGCGCGGGCGCCGGCGGTTTCGACGAAGCCCGAAGGCGCCACGGCATTTTGCGCGGCGAGGGCGGCGAAGATCTGTTCGGGCTTGATGCCCAGGGTCGCCAGGCGCTCATAGGAAAATTCGACGAATACACGCTGGGCCTGTTCGCCGAGTATATTGACCTTCTTCACCCCCGGCAGGTTGAGCAGGCCCTGGCGCAGCGTTTCGGCCATTTGCACTTGCTGGCGATGGGGCAGGTGCTCGGCCTCCAGGGCGTACAGCGCAAAGTACACATCCGAATATTCATCGTTGAAAAACGGCCCGATCACACCTTTGGGCAGGTTTGCGGCTTCGTCGCTGAGTTTTTTACGGGTCTGGTAGAACAGGTCCTGTATTTCGCTCGGCCGCGTGGATTCGAGGAAGGTCATGCGCATCGAGACGAAACCCGGCTGGGCGATGGTCTCGACGCGGTCGTAGTAATCGAGTTCCTGCAGGCGCTTTTCCAGGCGGTCGGCCACCTGTTCCTGCATTTCCTCGGCGGTAGCGCCGGGCCAGGCGGCGGTGATGGTCATGACCTTGACCGTGAACGACGGGTCTTCGGCGCGCCCCAGTTTGCCGAACGCGAAGATCCCCGCAGCGATGATCGCGATGATCAGGAACAGCGTGACGGCGCGGTGCTTGACCGCCAGTTCCGAGAGGTTGATTCCACGCATGCTCATTGGTCCTGTTTGCGGTTGAGGGCCAGCGCCTGGGCGGGCAGCAGGCGCACCCGGTCACCGCTGTGCAGCAGGTGCGCGCCTAGGGCGACGATGGTTTGGCCAGGCGTGACGCCGCTGTCGAGCAGGGCTTCTTCCTGGCCGAGACTGGCGACTTTCACCGGGGCGAAGCTGAGCGTGTTGTCGTCAGCGATCAGCCACACGCCGGTGCCTTGCCCCGCATCCTGCAACGCACCGATGGGCACGCGGGTTTGCTGGGCCTGGCCGTCACCTTGCAGGCGCACGGTAATGGTGGAACCGAGGGCGAAACGCTCGACCGGGCCGTGCAGCACGTAGCGCGCGCGGTAGGTGCGGGTGGTGGGGTCGGCGCTGGCGGACAGCTCGCGCAGCGTTGCGGTAACGGCCTGGTCCGGCGCACCGAACGGGAAGGCCAGGGCGTTTTGCGCAGCCCGGGCGCGTTGCTGTTCCGGCAGGTTGACGATGGCTTCGCGGGCGCCGTCATGGGCCAGGCGCGCCACGATCTGCCCTTCGGCGACCACCTGGCCGCGATCAGCCAGCACATCGGTGATGATGCCGTCGCCATCGGCCTTGAGTACCGAATAGGTGCGACGGTTCTCGATCTGGCTGGCATCCGATTGCGCCGCCGCCAGTTCCGCTTCGGCAACGCGCAGGTTGGTCGCCGACTGGTCGAAGATCTGCCGCGACACCGCGCCGGTGCTGGCCAGCCGTTGGTAGCGGTTTTCGTCGTCACGGCGCTGGCGCAACTGTGCCTGGGCGGCGTTGACGCGGTTTTTCGCCGAGCGCAACGCCAGTTCGAAGTCGCCGATATCCAGCACCAGCAGCGTGTCGCCACGGGAGACGTGCTGGCCGGGATCGACCTTGCGTTCGATCACTTTGCCGCTGACCCGAAAGCCCAGGTTGCTTTCTGTGCGGGCCGCCACCACGCCGGTATACGCGCTTTGCTGGGTGCCGCCAGCCTCGACCTTGACGGCCAGCACCGGACGCGGCGGCGAGACTTGGGCGGCGTTGTCGGCCTGGCTGTTGCAGCCGCTGAGGATCATCAACAACGCCAGGGGCGTGAAAAGGCGCAGGTGGAGAGGGGGCATGACGGACTCCTGGGTGATCATGGGTAAAAAATTATGGACATAATTTTTTGCTCATATTATGGTCGAAATATAAATTAATCCAGCCCCCGGATATTCCCCATGGCAAACCCCACGGCACCTTCACGCAGCTTGTTGTTCTTGTTGGTTGCCCTCACCGCATTGGGTGAAGTCTCGACGCAACTGATCATCCCGGGCCTGGGCGCCATCGAGCAGGCGCTGGCGGCGCCGCCAGGCTCGGCGTTGATGGCGCTGTCGGCGTTTGTCGGTGCATTCGGCCTGGGGCAGTTGCTGTTCGGGCCACTGTCGGACCGCATCGGCCGCCGCCCGGTATTGCTCGCCGGCCTGACGCTGTATGTGCTGGCGACGCTGTCGATGCTGCTGGTCACCGACATTCACCAATTTATCGCCGCCCGCGTGCTGCAAGGCCTGGGCGCGTGCGCCGCGCTGGTGCTGGTACGCACCGTGGTGCGTGACGTATGGAAAGCCGAGGCAGGCCCGGCCCTGGCGCTGACCATGATCGGCATGCTCTATGCCATCGTGGTGGCGCCGATGGCGGGCGGCTTGCTGATCAAGCTGTTCGGCTGGCATGCGCCAATCATTCTCGCCCTGATGATCGGCAGCGTCGTGTGGCTGCTGGCGGTGCTGTTTTCGCGAGAGCAACCATTACCTCGACCCCAAGGCCGCGCATTGGCGCACCCTAGGCGGGCAGTACCTGGATTTGCTCAAGGGCCGCCCGTACCGCGCCTACGCGGTGGCCCTGGCTTGTACCTACGGGGCCATGTTTGCGGTGATTGCCGGTTCGTCGGCGGTGTTTATCAACCTGCTGGGCCTGAGCAGCCTGGAGTACGGCATCAATTTCGGCCTGATCGTGTCGATGCTGATCGTCGGTTCCACCTATACCCGGCGCAATATCCTGCGCCTCGGGCCGCAGCGGATTGTGACGATGGGCGTGACGCTGGTTGCCGCGGGCGGGGTGTTGGCACTGCTGATTTATGCGCTGTTCGGGCTCTCCGTGGCGGGCCTGGATATTCCCATAGCCCTGGCCACGCTTGGCGGCGGGCTGGTATTGCCCGGTGCGGTCACGGGCGGGGTGATGCCCAACGCCCACCGTGCCGGGCTGGCGGCCGGGCTGATGGGCTTCGCGCAGATGTTCGGCGCCACCTGCAGCGGCGTGCTGTTGAGCCAGCTACGCGATGGTAGCGCGACGCCGATGATCGTCATCCAGGCCGCCTTTGCCGTCACGGCCTTCGTCGCCTTTCATCTGTTGCGTCAGCGCGCGCCCAAGGCACTGTCCTATACATAGGACGATCAGGGCCGCTTTCGCCGGCTAGTGCTCTGCGGCTTTGGGACTTATGGTGTAGGCACTTTGGAGGTACACCATGAAAAAACTGATCGGTCTCTACACCAGCCCCCGCGCCCACTGGGTCGGCGACGGCTTTCCGGTACGCACGCTGTTTTCCTACGACACCATGGGCAAACACATCAGCCCATTCCTGTTGCTGGACCACGCCGGCCCGGCCGATTTCACCCCCACCGACACCCGTCGCGGCGTTGGCCAGCACCCGCATCGCGGCTTTGAAACGGTGACCATCGTCTATGACGGCGAAGTCGAGCACCGCGATTCCACCGGCGCCGGCGGCAAAATCGGCCCGGGCGATGTGCAATGGATGACGGCGGCCAAGGGCATTCTCCATGAGGAATTCCACTCTGAAGGCTTTGCCCGCACAGGCGGGGCATTGGAGATGGTGCAACTGTGGGTCAACCTGCCGGCCAAGGACAAAATGGCCGACGCCGGTTACCAGACCATCGTCGATGGGGACATCCCTGTATTGCCGCTGGCGGGCGACGCGGGGCAACTGCGCCTGATCGCCGGTGAATTCGCCGGTACCCAAGGGCCTGCCCGTACCTTCACGCCCATTGACGTGTGGGACCTGCGCCTCAATCCCGGCAAGGCGGTTACGCTGGACCTGCACGCCGGGCGCAACACCGCGCTGGTGATCCTGAGCGGAACCGTGCAAGTCAATGGCGATGAAGTCGCGCGCCAGGGGCAGTTGGCGTTGTTCGAGCGTGACGGTGACCGCATCACCCTGGAGTCCAACGACGACGCCAAAGTGCTGCTGCTCAGCGGCGAGCCGATTGACGAGCCCATCGTCGGCCACGGCCCGTTCGTGATGAACACCGAGCAGGAGATCCACCAAGCGTTTGCCGATTTCCAATCCGGCAAGTTCGGGCGGATGCAGGCCTGAATGCCAGAAGCCTGGCGCAAGCCCTGCGGGAGGGGGCTTGCCCTGAATGCCAGTCTGTTAAGCGTACACCGCCTTCTGTAGGAGCGAGGGGGGCGCCTACCTCTTGCTCGCGAAAAACGTCAACGTCAACGATAACGCGTGCTACCTGACTCAACGCGGCGCCTGTGAGTTTTTCGCGAGCAAGCTCGCTCCTACATAAAGCAGCCGCGCCCACCCGTAACCACGATGCGCAGCGAGTCGCTTTTGATCTTGATCTCAGGCGCCCCGTTAAACCACGCTGGCCGAACGCAGGCTTGAATCCGTGGGTAACCCGGCAGGACGCCGGGTTAGCCGCACTGGGCCAGGGATGGCCCATTGCGGCGGCCCACGGATTCAAGCCGGAGAGAGGGCACACCGAGCCTAAGCGAGGTGCCGAGTGGTGGGGCAAGAGCGTTTTGCTTACTTTTGCGCTTTTCAAAAGTGAGCCGCTGTAAAAGCGGAACCCATAGCAGCCGTTACCGCAGAAACGGATATGTACCCGGTCCAACCCAACATCCTGGCCAGCCCAGAGGCCGCCATCGGGGGCAAGCCCCCTCCCACAGTGGACCGCGGCGTGTCAGTTGAGTAGCCGCCGGCCGGCAGCAAACCCCCTCCCACATTTGCTATACCCGCCAATCCCATTTCATGCGATCTTCTCGGCATTCGCCCTGGAGTCGCCTGGATGCCCTCATTTATCGCTGAAAACCCGATGGTGTGCGCCCTGGCGCTGATCCTCATCGACATCGCCGTATGGCGCCTTATCACCCCCACGCTGGCCAACTGGAAACTCGCCGCGCGGCTGGTGATCTTCGCGGTGTTCAGCGCAGTGTTGTTCAACGACGGCATGAACCCCATGCAGGCGGCGCCCTATGTCGACGACACCGCCCGGCACCTGGCGGCCACGGCCTTGCAGATCGGCTGGTGGCTGTTCGCCGCGCGCACCCTCACGGTCCTGCTCGGCGCGGTGATGATGCAGCGGGTCGGCCACACCGGGCGATTATTGCAGGACCTGATGGGCGCGGTGATTTTCCTGATCGCGATCATCGCCGCCATGGCCTACGTGCTCGACCTGCCGGTCAAGGGCGTGCTCGCCACCTCCGGCGCCGTGGCGATCATCGTCGGCTTGGCGCTGCAAAGCACCCTGAGCGACGTGTTTTCCGGGATCGTGCTCAACACCACCAAGCCTTACCAGATCGACGACTGGATCTCCATCGACGGCACCGAAGGCCGCGTCACCGATATCGACTGGCGCGCCACACGCCTGCAGACCTCCCAGGGCAGCCTGGCGGTGATCCCCAACTCCCTGGCGGCCAAGGCCAAGATCATCAACTTCTCGCGCCCGGCGGACATGTTCGGCCTGACGGTCAGCCTGCAAGTCAGCCCCCATGCGCGCCCGCAAACCGTGATCGAGTCTCTGGAGCGGGCGATGCAGGGCTGTCGCCCGTTGTTGGCCAAGCCGGCGCCCAGCGTAGCGTTCAAGGCCTCGGCCAGTGGCGGCGTGGAATATGAAATCAGCGGTTTCGTGCCGGCCATGGGCCTCAAGCGCGAAGTGCGCAACCAGCTTTACGACCTGGCCTTCCGGCATTTGCAGGCGGCGGGCGTGGGGCTGTTGTCCGCCACCGAAGGCAGCACGCCCGCCACGGTCTCCGGCGCGCGGGCACTGCTTGAGCGGTCGTCGATCTTCTCCACCCTGCGCCAGGAAGAAAAGGACACCTTCAGCCAGAACATGACCCTGCACACCTACCGCGCCGGCGACATGATCCTGCCGGCGGGGGAGGTCAGCGATCACCTGTTCATCATCGAGTCCGGCGTGGTCTCGGTGATGCTGGTCAAGGGCGGCCACACGTTCGAGGCCGGGCGCATGGGGCCGGGTGAGGTGATTGGCGAATCGGGCATCCTCACCGATCAGGCCACCCTGGCGGATTTCACCGCCAAGACCTTCTGCACGCTGTACCGCATCGAAAACGAATACCTCAAGCCTTGCCTGGACGCGCGCCATGACATCGGCGAAGCCATGAAGGCGCTGCTCGACTTCCGTGTGCACGCCGCCCAGGCGCTGACCGAAGACGCGCCGGTGGTGCCGGTGAAGAAAGGTTTCCTGCAGTGGTTGAGGAGTCGTGGCCTGTAGATTGGTCACCTGTTCTTCGCCCGGATTGGCTATTTCTCCAGAACGCCCAGGTGACTAATCTGCGCACCAATCCCACCGTTCTGGAGTTCCACCATGCAAACCCGTACCGATTTCTACACCGCCTCCCCGGACGCGATGAAGGCCATGCTGGCCCTGGAGGCGGCAGTCGGCAAACTGTCCATCGAACTGCCGCTGCTGGAACTGGTGCGCCTGCGCGTCTCGCAAATCAACGGCTGCGCATTCTGCCTGGACATGCACACCGCCGATGCGCGCAAGGGCGGTGAAACCGAGCGCCGCCTGTACACCCTGTCGTCCTGGCGTGAAACGCCGTTCTTCACCCCGCGTGAACGCGCCGCCCTGGCCTGGTCCGAAAGCCTGACCCTGCTCAGCCAGACCCACGCCCCCGATGAAGACTTCAACGCCCTGGCGGCCGAGTTCAGCGCGCAGGAACAGGTCGACCTGAGTGTGGCGATTGCCACCATCAACAGTTGGAATCGCCTGGCGGTGGGTTTTCGCAAGATGCCCAAATAATCAGAAATTCACTGATGCACTCAAGCGCGCCGTCAACGGCGCGCCCTGGAACAGGTAGTCATCGCCCATGTACTCGCCGGCGTCGCGCCAGTAGCGCTTGTCGAACAGGTTGTCGACGCTCAGGCGAAACACGGTTTCATAGCCATCGACTTTGGTGGTGTAGCGGCTGCCGATATTGACCACCGCATAATCGCCCACTTCCACATTGCCGGTGCGGTTAGCGTACTTTTTGGCGCTGTATTGCACACCGCCGAGCACCGCCAGGCCATTGACCCACGGCAACGCATAATCGGCGTACAGGCTGGCGCGCAGCGTGGGCACGTTGATCGCCTGGTGGTCTTCATAGTCCGGCGTGCCGCTGCCGCTCACCCGTGCCCGAATCGCGGCCACGCTGGAGGCGATCTGCAGGCGGTCGGTGGCCCAGCCATTGGCGGACAGTTCGATCCCGGTGTTTTTCTGCTGGCCTTGTTGCACGTAGGTGAAGCCGCCACTGTCGGGCTTGGCGTACTGGTAAGCCTGGCGCGTCTGGAACACGGCGGCGGCGAAGCTGATACGGCGCCAGTCGTATTTCACCCCGGCTTCGAGCTGGCGCGAGAGCGTTGGCGCCAGTGTTTCGTCCGCGTTTTTTGCGAACCAAGGCGCAGTGCCGCCCAAAGACAGGCCCTTGCTGTAACTGGTGTACAGCGAAACGTTGTCCACCGGTTTGTAGATCAATGAGGCCTGGGGCAGGAACACGTACTGCTGGGTGTGGCGTGTTTGCTTGCCGGTGACGCCGTCGAAGGCTTTTTCATCCAGGCGCACTTCGCGACCACCGAGGAGGGTTTGCCATTGCTCGTTGAAGCGGATGCGGTCGGTGACGAACAGCCCGTACTGGCGGCTGTCGAGGTTGCGGTGGCTGTCGTTCAACGGCTTGTCGGTGGGGGTAAAACTCGGCACCTGTTCGTCGATATTGGCGGTGCCAATCATCTCGTTGACCGACTTGCGCTTGTCGATCACCCGGCGAAAGGCGCTGGTGCCGAAGGTCAGTTCATGGCCGATGCCGGCGGTGTCGAACAGGCCGGTCATGGCCGCCTGGATTTCGTCGTCGCGACGCGTATCGTCGGGGCTGCGGTAGTCGTAGACGTCGTAATTGCCTTCGGGGCTGAAGTAGTTCGGCACGCTTGCCGAGCTGCAGCTGGTCGAGCCGTAGCAGCCCCAGGCAAATGAGCTGTAATCGTCAATCACCACCTTGCTGCGCGCCGCGCTGAGGCTGCCTTTCCACTGGTCGCTGAAACGGTATTCGAATTTGCCGTTGAGGTTCAGTGAATCGATGCCCACCTGCTTGCCCCCGGTCTGATGGCCCAGCAGTTTTTTCGGCGAGGCGTCGTGAGGCACTTCAGTGCCGCCCAGCAGTTGATAACCCGGCACCGAGCGCTGCTGTTTGTTCTGGTACTCGGCATCCAGCTGCAGCACGGCGTCGGGGCTGATGTTCCAGTCAAAGGCCAGGGACACAAAGTCGCGCTGGCCGTTGGCGTGTTCCACGTAGGTATTGAGGTCTTCATGGGCGATATTGGCGCGCAGGCCAAATTGTTGCTCGCTGCCAAACCAGCCGCCGACATCGGTGGCGAGATAACCGCTGCCGCGATCATCGGTGGACACCGTCACTGAGCGCACCTCCTCAGGGCGCTTGGTCACGTAGTTGATCACGCCGCCGGGTTCGGAAATGCCGCTCTGCAACCCGGCCAGGCCCTTGAGCACTTCGACCTGTTGTTTGTTTTCCAGGGCGACGTTCTGCTCGCCGGTGATGGTGCGCCCATTGATCTTGTAGCTGCTCGCCGCATTCAGCGAGAAACCACGCACCACGAAGTTTTCGTAGTAGCCGATGGGCGCGTAGCTGTCGCCCACCGAGGCGTCGTTGCGCAGCACTTCACTGAGCAGACGGGCTTGCTGGTCCTTGATCAGTGCGGCGTTGATCACGCTGATGGAGGCCGGGGTATCGAGCAGGGGCGCTTCATCGAAGCCGCCGACCGCGGCGGTATCAGTGCGATAACCGGACTCATCCTGGCCCTGGACCTTCACCGCCGGCAGTTCGATCTGCGCCGCCAGGCTATTACCGATGCCGCCACTGAGGAGCAGGCCGAGGGCGAAATGTGACGTGACGACGGGACGAAAACGCAAAACCATGGGCAAGGCCTTAAAGCGCTGGACGGGGGGCGCATAAGCTAGGGGGAAGTGCTGAGCTTTACAAGTTATCGAATACGGACTCGGTCCAATGTGGGAGGGGGCTTGCCCCCGATAGCGATGGGTCAGTCAGCTCATCTATGGCTGATATACCGCAATCGGGGGCAAGCCCCCTCCCACATTTGCGCTGTGGAGCATCCGTTAAATAGCCTCGGCCGCAAGTTGATCCGATGCCATGCCGCCCATAGCGGCGCGGTTTAGCTCAGCCACGGCGGTCCGCCCAGCCCGGCATAATAGGCTTTGGCACCGCACCGCTGGCGCAATCCGGCGCCACCGTGGTATTGCTTCACCGCTGTCGTCTGCCACCACCGGTGCCGCGTTGCGGGTCGACGGCGGTGTGGTCGACAGCGTGGCGATCTGAATTGTATTAATGTTATGGAGTATTCACCGTGGCAACAGCCTCTTCTGTGATTGAAATCCCTGCGTCGGCGGACCAGGTCTGGAACCTGATCGGCGGCTTCAACAGCTTGCCTGACTGGCTGCCCTTTATCGCCAGGAGCGAGTCGGGCGAAGGCGGCCGCGTGCGCCACCTGCATACCGCTGATGGCGGCGAGATTGTCGAGCGGTTGCAGACCTTCGACAATGTGGCGCGCACCTACAGCTACACCATTGAACAGTCGCCGTTTCCGGTGAGCGCCTACCTTGCGACCTTGCAGGTTGAAGCCTTGACTGACGCGTCGGCGAAAGTGACCTGGTCCGGCGTGTTTACACCGGTTGCGGGCACCACGGATGCGGCGGTGGAGGAGCTCTTTACCGGCGTGTACGGCGATGGCCTGAAGGCCTTGCGCGCCAATTTTCCCGGCTGACGCCTATCAGGGGTGTGAGCTGCGCTAACGCTCAACAGCTCTCACACTCGACAGATAGGCATGGGCTGCGGCGACGGCCTGCGCCGGTGTTAACGCTGCCGTATCGAGCGTGAAGGGCGGGCTGTCCCAGGCTTCATACTCATGCGCCAGCACCGATGGCCAATTCGGCGGCAGCAGTCCTGGAATATCGCCCTCACGGCTTTCCACTCTGCGCCGATGCTCCTGCTGATCAGAACACACCACCCGGATATCGATCAGTTCGACGCCCGCCGCCAGGGCCACGGCCCGCCAAGCCTCACGGCTTTCCCTTACCGGGTTCACACAGTCAGCGATCACTCGCTGGCCCACACGCACATTACTCAATGCCAGCGCATTTGCCACGCCGTAGCCTGCGGCACCCACATCGCCGGCCAGGGCACCAGACTCGCGCAGCGCTTGTTCGATCACATCGATGCGCAGATAAACCGCGCCCATCCGGCGCGCCAACTCCCTGGCAATCGTGGTCTTGCCGGTGCCGGGCAGGCCGCTGAATACGATAAGCATGGTCCACCAATCCTTTTTTTTGTAGGAGCGAGCTTGCTCGCGAAAAACGTCAACGATGACGCGTAGCGCCAGGTAAAAACGTGCGGTCCCTGCGCTTTTCGCGAGTAAGCTCGCTCCTGCAGGGGTGTTAGAGTAGGGCTGCTCAGTTGACCACAGGACTGCCCATGACTTTACCCTTCGTGAAGATGCACGCCCACGGCGACGACTTCATCATCATCGACCGCCGTGGCCAGGATAACCCCATTACCCCGCAAATCGCCCGGCGCCTGGGGGATCGACATACCGGTATCGGTTTCAATCAGCTCGCCGTGATTCTCGACTGCGAAGACGCCGCCGCCCGCGTGCAATTCTGGAACACCGACGGCACGCCCCTGCAAACCTGCGGCAGCGCGACACGCGGCGTTGCTGATCGCCTGATGCATGAAACCGGCACCCACGCCATTGTGCTGCGCACCGACCGAGGTTTGCTGACATGCGTGCGCGTCAGTGGCCAGCGCGTCTCGATAGACATGGGCGCGCCTTCGTTGGAGTGGGCCGGCGTGCCGCTGGCCAGGGCGATGGACACCCGCGTGCTGCCTATCGACGGTGAGCCGTCTGCCTGCGGCATGGGCAACCCGCACTGCACGTTTTTCGTGGACGACATCGCCGTCGTCGATGTCCAGGCCATCGGCCCGGCCCTGGAACGTCACCCGCTGTTCCCGGCCAGGACCAATGTGCATTTTGTCCAGGTGCTTGACCGCAACCGTATCCGCCTGCGTATCTGGGAACGTGGCGGTGGCGTGCCTTTAGGTTCCGGGTCGTGTTGCTGCGCGGCGGTGGTCAACGGGGTGCGGCGCGGGCTGCTCGATGACAAGGTAGAAGTCGAATGCGACGGCGGCACGCTGACGGTGCAGTGGGACGGGCAGGGCGGGGTGGTATTGACGGGCAGCGTCGAGCCGATCATGCAAGGTACGGCGTACCTGCCTGGAACGTCACGCTGAAGGTGGTGCCGCGCGTCGCGCAGGAGCTAACCGCCACATCGCCGCCGTGTACCCTGGCCAGTTCGCGCACGATATACAGGCCCAGGCCTACGCTGCGCACATCGCTGCCCTGGTGAGTGCCGCGGGTCATGGGCTCGAACAGCCCGGCCAGCAACGTCTGCGGAATCGGCGCGCCGTAGTTGTGTACCGACACCTCAGCGCCCCAGGCACCCAGGCGCGAGGTGATGGTGACCGGCTGTTGCAGGTCGCCATAGGCCACGCTATTGGCGACGAGATTGCCGATCACCTGCTGCACACGGTCGGCATCCAGGCACGCATTGCCAAGGCCCTGGGTTTGATGCACCAGCGTGGCTCTGGGGAAGGCCACCCGCAGTTCGTCCACGGCGCGATGAATCACGTCGTGCAGATCCAGCGGTTGGGCCCTGATGGTGATGCCCTGGCCGACCCGGGCCTGGGTGAAGTCCAACAGGTCGGCAATCATGCGCTGGGCGCGTTCGGACGACTGGTCGATATGCCCAAGCAACTGGAGTTCCTTGGGCGTGCGCTCGCCGCGTCGAAGAAAGTCCGACGCCATGCGGATCGCGGTCAGCGGGTTCTTCAAGTCGTGGCTGACAATCGCCACCATCTGTTCGGCGAACAACGCGCGTTGCTGGGCAATGGCATAGGCCTCGCTCAGTTCGGCCTTGGCCTGGTGCAGGGCCCGTTCGGTGGCGGTTTTTTCTTCAAGCAGCGCTTCGGCCAGCTTGCGTGCGTTGAGCAGCTCGCGCTCGTACTTGTCGCGGTCGGTGGTGCCGAACAGCGCCAGATCGTACACCACGCCCTCGGCCTGCTGGCGCTGACTGGCATTGAGCAGCACCGTGACTTTGTGCCCGTCGCGATGGCGAATGTCGAGCTTCACCTCGTTGACGCTGCCATGCATACGCAGCATCGGCGCCAGATGGGTCTGGTAGAAAATCCGTCCGCCCATGGTCAGCAGGTCTTGAAAGCGTTGCCCGATCAGTTGGGCTGCGCTGAGGCCGAGCCAGTCGCTCAAGCGCTGGTTGGCGTGCACAATCGTACCGTCTTGCCGGGTCACCGCCAGGGCACAGGCGGCGTTGTCGAACAGCGACTCAGCCGGCATTGGCGATTGCCCACGGCGCCAGGAACGTGTCCATCGCCGCCGCGCACGCCTGGGGCGCGCTCATGTGCGGGCAGTGGCCGATGTTGTCCACCAGGTGATAGGTGCTGTTGGGCAGCACGGCATGCAGGTATTCGCCAACGGCCACGGGCGCGATCAAGTCGTCGCTCGACTGCAGGATCAATACGGGCGTGGTCAGGCCGATCACATCCTGGCGGTTGTCCGAAAGAAACGTCACCCGCGCAAATTGCCTGGCGATGTCGGGTTCGGTGCGGCAGAAACTCGCGGTCAGTTCGGCGCTCAGTTCAGGTTGGTCCGGGGCGCCCATGATCACCGGCGCCATGCTGCTGGACCAGCCCAGGTAGTTGCTGTCGAGGGTGTCGAGCAGGTCGTCGATATCGCCGCGCTTGAAACCGCCGACATAGCCGTCGGTGTCGATATAGCACGGCGATGGGCCAATCATCACATGCGCCGCCACGCGCCCCGGGGCGAGACGGTCGGCAAGGGTGCCGATCATTGCGCTGACCGAGTGCCCCACCAGAATCACCGGGCCTTGGGCGTAGGCGTCGATAATTTCGTTGAGATCGCGGGCATAGCCGCCCAACGTCGCGTATTTGTCTTTATCGAACGCGCTGAGGTCCGACAGCCCGGCACCGACCAGGTCATACAGGACCACGCGAAAGCGTTCGAGAAAATGCGGCGCCAGGGCATTCCACATCGCCTGGTTGCAGCCAAAGCCATGGGAAAACACCAAGGTCGAAGACCCTTGGCCCATCACACTGACGTTGTTGCGGTGACGTAGGTCCATGGCGTTCTCGTAGATGGCTTAGTGCTATGCGGCGTAGCGGCAGTTTAGAGAGTCGCGGGCCCTGGGTCACGCGCTTGCACGCAGATAGGGTAAAGTCGGCGCCTTCAGGAAGAAACTTCAGGTAACAATACATGATGGTGATGCTACGGCAATCAGTCTTGAGCGTGCTGGTTCTGGTACTGGCCAGTCTGTTGATCACCGCCAGGGCCGACACGTCGCCTATCGGCGTTGCGCTTGACCAGCGCGTCATTGACTTGACCAACACCCTCGACGCGGACAGCGTCCAGCGCCTCAAGCAGCAACTGGCCGACCTGGAGCAGCGCAAAGGCGCGCAGGTCGCCGTATTGCTGGTGCCCAGCACCGGTGATACCGCCATCGAAGACTATGCCAACCAACTGTTCCGCGCCTGGAAACTGGGGCGCAAGGACGTCGACGACGGCATCCTGCTGGTGGTGGCCAAGAACGATCACACCTTGCGCATCGAGGTGGGGTACGGGTTGGAAGGCACGGTCACCGACCTGCTGGCCCATCGCATCATCGAAGAGCGCATCACGCCGGCGTTTCGCCAGGGCGACTTTGCCGGCGGTGTTCAACAGGGCGTGGACGCGCTGACGATGCTGGTGGACGGCGGCGACCTGCCCGAGGTGGCCGCGCCCCGGATCAATCCGCAGTTCATCGCGCTACTGGTGGCATTTGTGCTGGGCGGCCTGCTGGGTGTGCTGCTGGCTTCCCGCAAACTGCACTGGCACAAGGCGTTGATCGTTGCGGCGGCGGCCACGCTGTTACTGACGCTGCTGGGCGGCGGGCGGGAATGGCCGATGTTTCTGTTTGTCATGCCGCTGACCATAGTGATCGGCGGTGCCCTGTTTGGCGCATTGTGGCAGGTGCGGGCGCTGTTCTACGGCGTGATCGGGTTGTTGATCTATATCGCCGCTCTGGTGGTGGCGGACCGCTACGTGGACATCAGTTTCATCCATTGGCTGCTGTGGCCGGTGTGCGTGTTGGTGGTGCTGGGGTTGTACCTGGTGCTGCTGCTGATCATGCGGCACACCTGGCGAACCAGCCGCACCGGTTTTATCGTGCGACTGGTGGCGGCGGGCGTGGTGTATGGGGTGGCCGGGCTGGTGATCGATCACGGCCGCGACGGCTGGCTGTTGGCGTTCCCTATCGCGTCGTTCGTGGCGTTGATTCTTTTCGGCAAGGTCGGCGAGGGCTCGGGGTCTGGATCGGGCGGTGGCTCCGGTTCGAGTTCCAGCGGCTCCAGTTCCGGCAGCAGCTCGTCCGGTGGCGGTGGTTCCAGCGGTGGCGGCGGGGCGTCGGGGAGTTGGTAACGGGGTAGAAGACGCCACTGAGATCCAAATGTGGGAGGGGGCTTGCCCCCGATAGCGGTGGTTCAGTCAATACCTACAGTGACTGACACACCGCCATCGGGGGCAAGCCCCCTCCCACAGTTTTGACCGAGTTGGGCATGCCAGGTTGGTCGGATGCAGTTCTTTCAAAAACAGAAAACCGAGACTCTGTATCAAACCCCACTCACCAATTTCCCCCCATCCATCCGGCGCTTATACGCACTGTCCCGACTGGCCAACCAGAAGTACAACGGCGACGTCACCACCAACCCCACCACCCACGACAAATCCGCGCCGTTGATGTGTTCGGAGATCGGCCCCACGTATAGCGGCGTGTTCATGAAAGGAATCTGCACCGCGATCCCCACCGCATACGCCAGCAGTGCCTGGGGGTTGTACTTGCCGTAGATGCCGCCATCCACGCGGAAGATCGAGGCGATGTCGTATTGGCCTTTGTGGATCGCGTAGAAGTCGATCAGGTTGATCGCGGTCCACGGCACCAGCACTACGAGCAGCACCAGCACCATGTCGACGAAGTGGCCGATGAAGTCCTTGGAGGCGAACACCGCCGCAATCGCACAGGCCACCAGCACCACAATCGAGATCACCGCGCGGCTTTTCGCCGTGGGGATCCAGCGGTAGGCGAAGGTCTGCACCAGGGTGATGATCGACAGCACCGCGCCGTACAGGTTGAGGGCGTTGTGGCTGATCACGCTGAGCAAAAACAGCACCAGCATCAAGGGGCCGATGGAACCGGTGGCGAGTTTGACCGCCTCCATGGTGTCCATGCCGACGGGCGTGGCGAGCACGGCGACGGCGCCGAAGATGAAGGCCAGGCTCGAACCCAGCGCCGAACCCAGGTAGGTGGTCCAGAAGGTGGCGGCGACGGGCACATCGGCCGGCAGATAGCGCGAGTAATCCGAGACGTATGGCGCAAAGGCGATCTGCCACAGCGCGGCCAGGGACACGGTGGCCAGCCAACCGGAAATGTTGAAGCTGCCACGGGTCAAAAAGTCGCTGGTCTGCACATGGGTAAAGATGTAGCCGAAGCCCAGCACGATGCCGGCACCGAGTACCCAGGTGCCGATACGGTTGAGCACATGAATGAAGCGATAGCCGATGATGCCGATGATCCCGGAACCGATGGCGCCGATCACGATACCGACCGGCACCGGTACCGCATCGACCACGCCGTGCAGGGACTTACCGGCCAGCACAATGTTGGAGGCGAAGAAGCCGATGTACATCACGCCGGCAATCACCACCACCAACAACGCGCCAAGGGAGCCGAACTGGGCACGGCTCTGGATCATCTGCGGAATGCCCATCTGCGGGCCCTGGGCCGAGTGCAACGCCATCAACACACCGCCGACCAAGTGGCCGACCAGGATGGCGACGATGCCCCACACCAGATTGAGGTGGAACAACTGCACCCCCAGGGCGCCGGTCACGATCGGCAGCGGTGCGATGTTGCCGCCGAACCACAGGGTGAACAGGTCTCTTACCTTTCCATGGCGATCTTCCGGGGGCACGTATCCAATCGTGTGTTTTTCGATAAGCGGGGCGGAGGATGTTGCAGTGGTAACCATGACGAGCTCCAAGGCAAGGTGAGTACGTGGACGTACTTCGCTGTGCGCAGCAACGGCGGCGCTTTGTTGTTGCAGCGATCATCTGCAATGGACACGGGGAGGTAAATTAGTAAGTTTGTTGCTACAGACCTTAAAAAAAGTATCTCGCGGTGATTTTTGCTCCGGTATGTTGCATGGGCTCGGATCGATTAAAAAAGCCGGTTTTTCCTGCACTGGTCTGGGGCAAAACACCCTGTTTTTCGGAGGCCCGATGGCTGCCTACAACCTGCGCCAACTCAGATATTTCGTCACCACGGCCGAATGCGGCAGCGTCGCCGAGGCGTCGCGCAAGCTGTATATCGCGCAGCCGTCGGTTTCCACGGCGATCAAGCAGTTGGAAGACAGTTTCGGCGTGCAGTTGTTTATCCGGCATCACGCCCAGGGCATGTCCCTGACCCCCAGCGGCGCGCGGTTCTATCGCAAGGCGCTGGAGCTGTTGCGCGTGGCCCATGAGTTCGAACAGAACGCCTTGGCGGACAATGATGTGGTGGCCGGACAGATCGATATCGGCTGCTTTGAAACCGTGGCGCCGCTGTACCTGCCGCGCCTGATCGCCGGCTTCAAGGCGCGTTGGCCGGGAGTGGAGATCCGTATTCGCGATGGTGAGCAACAGGAGCTGGTACAGGCGCTGACGGCGGGTACCATCGACGTGGCGATGCTGTTCGAGCACGACCTGGGCGGCTCCATCGAAACCACGCCGCTGATGCCGCCGCAGCAGCCGTACGCGTTGTTGCCGGCCGATCATCGCTTTGCCCGGCAGGCCAAAGTGTCGTTGGCGGACCTGGTACTGGAACCGATGATCCTGCTGGACGTGCTGCCCAGTCGGACCTACTTCGTGAGCATCTTTGAAGAACGCGGGTTGACGCCGAATATCGTATTCAGCTCGCCGTCCATCGAGATGGTGCGCGGGATGGTGGGGCGTGGGTTCGGGTTTTCGATCCTGGTGACCAAGCCGTTCAGCGAGTACACCTATGATGGGCAGCAGGTGGTGTGTATTCCGTTGGTGGAAACCGTCACCGGCTCCGGGTTGTCGGCCGTGTGGCTCAAGCGCGCACCGCTGACCAAACCGGTGCAGTTGTTCGTCGATTATTGCCGTGAAGAACTGGCGCGATTACTCGGGTAAAAACACAGGGTCCAATGTGGGAGGGGGCTTGCCCCCGATTACGGTGGATCAGCTACAGATAAGTTGACTGATACACCGCTATCGGGGGCAAGCCCCCTCCCACATTTGATTTGTAGTGCATTCAGAGGCGGATGGCGTCGAGCATCCGCTGCAACATCGCATCGCAACCCTCGAGCTGTTCCAGGCTGACAAATTCATCCGGCTTGTGCCCCTGGTCCATGCTCCCCGGCCCGCACACCACGGTGGGGATACCGACTGCATCAAACAGCCCACCCTCGGTGCCAAACGCCACGGTGCCGAACGCCCTGGAACCGGAAAACGCCGCAATCAGCTCGGCGGCCTGGCTGCGCTCATCGGTGACCAAGCCCGGGTAGGCCGACAACTCGGTGAACCGGATCGAGCTCTGCCGGCTCACGGCCTGCATGCGCGGCAGTACCTCTTGCATGGCGTAGGCTTGCAGCGCCTCGGCCACTTCACCTGGGTCCGTCGAGGGCAGGGCACGTATTTCAAAATCAAACCGGCAATCGGCCGGCACGATATTCAGGGCCTTGCCGCCGCTGATCACTCCGGTCTGCACGGTGCTGAACGGCGGATCGAAGCGCGGGTCCTGGCGTGCGCGCAAGCGTTGGCCGATGCGCCCCAGTTCGCCGATCAACTCGGCGGCATGCTCGATCGCATTCACACCGGACGGTGCATACGCTGAGTGACACGCCTCGCCATGCACCTCGCAGCGCATCGCCAGCTTGCCCTTGTGGCCGAGCACGGGTTTGAGCTCGGTCGGCTCGCCGATAATGCACAGCAGCGGTTTTACCGGCCGTTGTTCCAGCACGCCAAGCAGCGAACGCACACCGAGGCAGCCGACTTCTTCGTCGTAGGACAGGGCGATGTGCACCGGCAGGCGCAACGGCGCCTCGATCAGTTCCGGCACCAGCGCCAGCACGCAGGCGATATAGCCCTTCATGTCAGCGGTGCCACGGCCATACAGCTTGCCGTCACGCTCGGTCAGTTGAAACGCTGGCAGGGTCCAGGGTTGCCCATCCACCGGCACCACGTCGGTGTGCCCCGACAGCACAATGCCGGGCAGTTCCACCGGGCCGACGCTGGCGAACAGGTTGGCCTTGCTGCGCGATTCGTTGTAGATCAACTCACTGGCTACGCCGAAGCCCGCCAGGTAATCGCGCACAAATTCGATCAACTGCAAATTGGATTCACGGCTGGTGGTGTCGAACCCCACCAGCGTCTGCAGCAGTTCGCGGCTGCGGCTCATCGCTCGTCACCGGCCACGCCGTAGCCCGGCGAGCGGTCGGGGGCGAGGGCGCGGTCGATGTAGTCCTGCACTTGCGGGCGGTAGGCGTCCCAGAGTGTTTGCAGTTCGTCGATGGGCGCTTCATCGGCCCAATCCACGCGCAAGTTGATGATCGGCCAGGTCAGCTCGCCCACCACCACCAGCGCGGCCGAATGCACTGGACCTGCTTCGCCGCCGGCGGCGATGGCGGCATGCATGGCCGCGAGCAAGCGGTCGGCCAACTGGCCTTCGCCGTGCTCGAAAGCCTGGACCATTGCTTCGATCACCCCCCGGTCAGCGAGCATATTGCCCGCCGCTACGCACTGTTCGCCCGACACGGCGTTGTGGGTGCCCAGGGTTTCGCTGCCGCTGAAATGCACGCTGCGGCCAAGGTGATCAATCGCGGTCAATTGCCGGTATTGGCTGTAGCCGTTGCGCGTCAAGGCGGTGTCGATGGCATCGGCAGGCGTGAGGCCTTGTTCGAGCAAATCGAGCACGTCGGGTCCGAGGGCCGGCAATGTGATGTTTTGCGTAGCGACCGCGCCCACACCGGGGCGCAGCCATGGGCAGCGGGCGCCCACGGCGATGCTCGATGAGCTGATAGCGATGCCCAACTGGCCGGTGTCCGCGCAGCGGCCGACGATTGAAAAGGTCATGGGTGGCTCCTTATTCGGGAATAACCGCGATCACGTCGATTTCCATCAGCCACTGCGGCTGGCCCAGGGCCGAGACCACCAGCCCGGTGGAGATCGGGAACACGCCCTTGAGCCACTTGCCGACTTCCTGGTACACCGGTTCGCGGTAGCGCGGGTCGATCAGGTAGGTGGTAGTCTTGACAATATGCGACAGATCCGAGCCCGCCTCCTCAAGCAGCTGCTTGACGTTTTTCATCGCCTGTTCGGCCTGGGCCCGCGGGTCACCAAGGCCCACCAGTTGGCCTTCGAAATCCGTGCCCACCTGGCCACGCACATACACGGTGTTACCGGCGCGCACGGCCTGGCACAGGTCGTTGTCCAGGCTCTGGTTGGGGTAGGTTTGCTTGGTGTTGAACATGCGAATACGGGTGTGAGTAGGCATTATAAAAACTCCGGCAAAGGGATCAGGCGCTGACAGGGGACGGGCGAACCAGCGAGGCGGGCGCGCGGTACTCAAGGTATTGACGCTGGATGGCGATGTGGTCCGCCACGTACTTGGCGTCGTGCCACACTCCCCAGATAAATGACGAGCCACGCCGTGACTGCCAGGGCAGCCCGAGGAAATAAATCCCGGCCTCGCTGGAGACGCCGCGCTGGTGCCGGGGCTTGCCGGCCGCATCGAACGCATCCACCTGGAGCCAGCTGTAGTCCACGGCAAACCCGGTGGCCCAGATGATCGAGGTGATGCCGGCCTGGGCCAGGTCCAGTTCCAGGATCGGCTGCTGGATGCAGTCGGCATCCGGGAACACGCGGCGGGCTTCGGGCTCCAGGGGCAGGTCGAGGCCGTTGCGCTCGATGTAGGCGTCGGCCGCATCCAGCAGGGCCAGGTAGTTCTCATCGCCACGGGCCAGGTTGTCCACCAGGTTGGCTTGGAACGTTGCCACGTTGCCATTGAAGGAGTGGGTGAGGCCGACCAGGGTCATGCCTTGCTGGGCCAGCTCACGAAAGTCGATGGTCTTGCCGCCGTGGGCGCCGCTCACCGCGATGGTCACGTGCTCACGGCCAGGTTTCATCGCCGCCTGGTCCCACTCGCCCAACACCCCCAGCCACCAGCAGAAATCGCGGTTGCGATAAGCGCGCGGCGGGCGGTCATGGGCGCCGACCGACAGGTACACCTGGCGACCGGCGCGCTGCAATTCATCGGCGATCTGCACCCCGGAAGAACCGGCACCCACCACCAGCACAGCACCTGCCGGCAATTGCGCGGGGTTGCGATAGTCGGCGGAATGGATCTGGTGCAGCGCAGTGTCTTTTGGCGCGATGGCCGGGATCACCGGCTTCTGGAACGGCCCGGTGGCGGCCACCACGCGGTTGGCTTCGATCACGCCTTCGCTGGTGTGCACGGTAAAGCCCGGGCGACCTTCGTTGCGCACCACCGACGTGACTTCCACGCCCGTGCGAATCGGCGCATTGAACTTGCATGCATACGCTTCGAAGTAGTCCGCCACGCGCTCCTTCGGCGCAAAGCCGTCGGGCGCCACATCATCGAATTCCAGACCCGGGAAACGGTCATGCCAGGCCGGCCCGTTGGCGACCAGCGAGTCCCAGCGCCCGGTACGCCAGCGCTCGGCGATGCGGCTGCGCTCGAGCACCAGGTGCGGCACGCCGTGCTTGCTCAAGTGCTCGCTCATGGCCACGCCGGCCTGGCCGGCGCCCACCACCAGGGTGTCTGTTTTTGTTATTGCTTGGGTCATGTGTCTGTCCTTGCGTAATGCAGTTGGATTCAGCTTGGGCATGACTTCAAGGCTAGGGGGAGGGTGGTTTTTAATAAAATATTATTAAGCTGGGAAGTGAGCATAAATATCGGATGCAGAGCGGGGGAGGTTAACGGGTGCACCATAGTCCAATGTGGGAGGGCAAGCCCCCTCCCACAGTTTTGGATCTAGAACTCCCCGGAGTATTTCACCGCCGCCGCCGCCCGCGTCGTCACCTTCAAGCTGCGCAGCAACGACGACACATGAATGCGCACGGTAAACGGTGAAATATCCAGGGCCTTGGCGATTTCCTTGTTGGTCTTGCCCTGGGCAATCAGGCGCAGCACGTCCTGTTGGCGCGGGGTGAGCGTATGGGTGTCCAGCGGCAGCAGGCCAGAGGGGGCGAACCTGACCAGCACTTCACCGTCGCGGATCGCCAGCAGCGCGTGGCCGATTTCGTCGGGGGCGATGTTCTTGCCGATAAAACCGTCGACGCCCAGGGCCATGACCTGTTCGATCAGCGCCGGATCATCCACCATCGAGACCACGATCAACGTGGTACGCCGCAGTTGCCGGCGCAGGTCGGCGAGCTGGCTGATGCAGGTCAGGCCGGGAAAGCGCAGGTCGAGGATCAGGGTGTCGATGTCGCCTGGGTCGAGCAGCAACCCATGCACCGCGTCCAGGTCGCCGGCTTCCTGTACCCGGGCCTCGGGCAGCAGGCGTTGCACGGTGCGCGCCATGGCTTCGCGAAACATCGGATGGTCGTCGGCGATAATAATCCGGCCGGTCATGGTGAGCTCCTTGCTGGGCATGGCTGTGTGCAGGCATGCTGTTTTATTATCGGGCCCAATGCCCGCCTCGCTCATATAAAGGGCCAGGGCTATGACAACAAGGACGTAACCCATGGGGCTCGAGACCAACTCCGAACTCGACCAGGCGAACCTGCGCATTGTGGTGGCAACCATCGCCATTGTGTATATAGGCGTGCTGGGCTTTTTGCCCGGGCATTCGCTGGACACTTACTGGCCGGTGCTCCTGTATATCGTCCTGTTCCTGCTGGCGTCCATTGCCTTGCGCCAGGTGATCGCGCGTTGGCCCGGGCATTACCCGGCGCGGCGGATTTTCGGCATGCTCCACGACTATACCGGCACTTCGTTTGGGCTGGTGGTGGGCGGTGAGGCGGCGTTGCCGCTGTATGCGGTGATGGTGTGGGTCAACCTGGGCAACGGCATGCGCTATGGGTCGCGCTACCTGGCGATTGCCACGGGGCTGGCGTTGTTGGCGCTGTTGATGGTCTACCAGCTCACGCCGTGGTGGCAGGCACAGCCGTTCATGGTGCTGATGCTGATGATCACCAGCACGGTGATTCCGATCTACGCGCATATCCTGCTGGAGCGTACGCGCAAGGCCTCCGAACAAGCCATCGCCGCCAACCTGGAAAAATCCCGTTTTCTCGCCCAGGCCAGCCATGACCTGCGCCAGCCGATCCACTCCATCGGCCTGTTCACCGCCTGCCTGCGCGAAGCCCGCCTGGGTGATGACGAACGGCGGCTGGTGGACAATATCGATCGCTCGCTGCTCAACGTGTCGCAGTTGTTCCGTTCCATTCTCGACCTCTACACTCTGGACAACGGGCGTCTGCTGCCCAAATACCAAGTGATCCATCTGGGCGATTTTCTCGCCGACCTGGTACGCCAGAACGCCGAAGCCGCACGCTGGGCGGGTGTGGAGTTGCGCTTGCGACCGTGCGCCCACTGGGTGCTGGTGGATCCAGGGATGCTGGCGACCATGGTGCAAAACCTGCTCTCCAATTGCTTCAAGTATGGCGCGCAACGGCCAGTGCTGATCGGTGTGCGTATTCGCGATAACCGCTTGGTAATAGAGGTGCATGACCAGGGCCGGGGGATTGCAGGGGAGCATCTGGCGAAGGTCTTCGAAGAGTTCTATCGCGTGCGCCAACTGCGCGACAAGGACGTCGAAGGCGTCGGCCTGGGGTTGTCCATCGTCAAGCGCCTTGGGCAGTTGATGGGGCTGCAGGTGAGCCTGCGTTCGCGGGTGGGCCGTGGCACTTCGGTAGGTCTGCATGGCCTGGCCCTGGCCACTGCGCCGGCTCAACCGGCATCGCGTGACGACGCACGCCAGGCCGGCCTGCTCAGCGGTTTGAAAGTGTGCCTGGTCGAAGATGACCATAATGTGCTGCTGGCCACCCAGGCGCTGCTCGAACGCTGGGGCTGCGAGGTGCAGGCCGAGTCCACGGGGCAGGGCCTGGTCAGCGACTGCGACATCATCGTCGCTGACTATGACCTGGGCAACCACGCCACCGGCATCGAATGCATCGACCACTTGCGCCGGCAACGCGGCTGGGCGGTGCCGGCGCTGATCCTCACCGGGCATGATGTGGAGAAAATCCAGGCTGCGTTGCACGACCGTCAGATCGCCATTCTGTCCAAACCGGTGCGCCCTGCAGAACTGCGCGGCGCCTTGCGTGAGCTCAGCCAGGAAAAAATTATTGTGTGAACGGCGTCAACCCATTGCCTCGCGCACCCTTGGGCATGCAGTAGGCCGCGGGTTTCATCAGGCCAAAGCTGGCAATCGCAAACGCGCCGCCGCTGGCACCGCTGGGCACCGAGCAGTTGTACTCGCCGGAGGCGGTGTTGACCACGTAGTAGGTGGTCATGGAGTCGCTGCGTACATTGGAGATGCGTTTGACCGGTTCGCCCAGGTTGGTCTCTGAGAGTTTCTTGAGATGGTCTTCGGTGGGTTTGATATTGCTGCAACCGGCAACGCTGATGATCAAGGCGCCGAGCAGGGCAAGGCGCGTCACAGGGGAGGGGAGTTTCATAATGCTTCTTCCTTGGGATTGTTTTGGTTTTTCCAGCGCGCAACGACCCTTCGCGCATTGAGTGCGCGGTGTTGGCTGAGCGTTGGAAGTGCCGGGGAATATAGCGCCGGGGGAAGCGCGGGTCGATTAGCACACATGGGCTAATGGCATATTGAAATCAAGGAAGGAAGAAGGCTGTGTTGCAGATAAAACGAGCTACGCCAGAGGATGCCGACAGCGCGTTTGAGATTCGTCGTGAGGCTATTCTCGGCCAATGCATCGGCGCCTACACCGCAGAACAAATGGCGCTCTGGACGCGTGGCAGTGCGAGCGATGGTTACAGCGTGCTGATGGAAAAACGCTTCTACCTGGGCTGTGTGAACGGCGAGCCAGTCGCCACCGGCATGCTCGATCTTGCCAACAATGAAGTCGGCGCCTTGTTTGTGCGTCCCGCATTCACCGGGCGGGGGTATGGCAAGGCAATGCTCGACCACCTGGAGACGGTCGCGCGTCATATCGCCGTTGAAGAGGTGGTATTGGATGCGACGCTCAATGCGGTGAGTTTCTACAGGGCGTGCGGCTATGTGGGGGATGAGCAGGCGGTGTATCACTCGCCCTCGGGGTTGGTGTTGGCGTGTGTGCCGATGGTCAAGCGCCTGCGGCTGATGAGTGAGTCTTGAACCAAATGTGGGAGGGGGCTCTCCCTCATCGAGAGCCCCCTCCCACAGGGATTTCAGCGGTTCAGGAACGCCAGCAGGTCTTCATTGAGTTGTTGGGTATGGGTAGCGCCAAACCCGTGGGGCGCGTCCTTGTACACCTTCAGTTGCGCGCCCTTGATCATTTCGGCCGCGACCTTGCCGGTGGTTTCGAACGGCACGACCTGGTCACCGTCACCGTGGATGACCAGGGTCGGCACGTCGATGCTGGCCATGTCCGGGCGGAAGTCGGTCTGCGAGAACGCGGTCACGCAGTCCACGGTGGATTTGAGCGAGGCCTGCAGGGCGATCTGCAGGGTCTGGGTGAGCACACCGTCTGAGACTTTCTGGCCCTTGTTGAGGCCGAAGAATGGCGTGTTGAAATCGCTGATGAACTGCGCGCGATCCTTCAGCAGGCCGGCCTTGATGCCATCGAATACGTCGTCGGGCACGCCCTGCGGGTAATCGTCCTTCCGGCCGAAGATCGGCGTCACGGCGCCGAGCAGCACCAGGCCGGCGACCCGTGCGCTGCCATGGCGCGCAATGTAGCGGGCCACATCGCCGCCGCCCATGGAGAAGCCCACCAGGGTCACGTCCTTGAGGTCCAGATGTTCGATCAACTGGGCGATATCGTCAGCGAAGGTGTCGTAGTCGTTGCCGGTCCACGGCTGGTCCGAGCGACCAAAGCCCCGGCGGTCGAACGCGAGGGTGCGAAAGCCACGGCTGCTCAGGTATTCCATCTGGTATTCCCACATGTCGGCATCCAGCGGCCAGCCGTGGCTGAACAACACGGGCTTGCCGCTGCCCCAATCCTTGAAATAGATCCGGGTACCGTCTTTGGCAACGAATGTGCTCATCTGAAACTCCTTTGTCTGCATGAAAACAGTGAGTTGAAAATCCGCCTGGGCTTATGTCTCGAAAGCTTGCGCCCAAAGCCGCCGCGCGGCTTGTATGGACGTGCTCGGTTGAACGTTTCAGCGGCCAGGCGTGTCCACCGAACTCTTCCGTCAGATCATACAGGTGAACGAAATGGCCAGGACTTACAGCTACGCCGCTCGGGACTCCAAGGATTCGCTCAAGCCCTTTACCTTCGAGCGCCGCGCCCCCGGCGCGGATGACGTACAGATCGACATTCTGTATTGCGGCGTGTGCCATTCCGACCTGCACACCGCCCGCAACGAGTGGAACAACACTCTTTATCCTTCGGTCCCCGGCCATGAAATCGTCGGCCGTGTGACGGCGGTCGGCGCCAATGTGAAGACGTTCAAGGTGGGTGACCTGGCCGGTGTCGGCTGCATGGTCGACAGCTGCCAGCAATGCGCCTCCTGTGCCGAGGGCGAGGAGCAATATTGCGAGAATGGCTTCACCGGCACCTATAACGGGCCGCTGTTCGGCGGCGAAAACACCTACGGTGGCTATTCCGACAACATCGTGGTCAAGGCGCAGTTCGTGCTGCGCATTTCCCACGACGACACCAACCTGGCGGCAGTGGCGCCGTTGCTGTGTGCCGGGATTACCACCTATTCGCCGTTGCACCACTGGAAGGTCGGCCCGGGCAAAAAAGTCGGGGTGGTCGGCCTCGGCGGGCTAGGGCACATGGCGGTGAAGATTGCCCATGCCATGGGCGCCCATGTGACGCTGTTCACCACTTCACCGAACAAGCGCGAAGATGGCCTGCGCCTGGGTGCCGATCAGGTGGTGGTGTCGAAGAACGCGGATGAAATGGCCAAGGTTGCCAACAGCCTGGACTTCATTCTCAACACCGTCGCTGCGCCGCATAACCTGGATGCCTTCATCAGCCTGCTCAAGCGCGACGGCACCATGACCTTGGTCGGCGCGCCTGACAGCCCGCACCCGTCGCCTGCGGTGTTCAACCTGATCTTCAAGCGCCGCAGCCTGGCGGGTTCGTTGATCGGGGGGATTCAGGAAACCCAGGAGATGCTCGATTTTTGTGCCAAGCACGGGATTGTTTCGGATATTGAGATGATCGATATTCAGGGGATCAATGAGGCGTATGAGCGGATGCTCAAGGGGGATGTGAAGTATCGGTTTGTGATTGATATGGAGAGTTTGAAGAAGGAGAGTCGTGTGGCTTGAGCGCAAGTGCGGCGGATTTGGAGCTGACCGGTATCTTGTGCCGATCCGAGGCCCAAATGTGGGAGGGGGCTTGCCCCCGATGGCGGCCTCTGGGCTGGCCAGTATCTTGGATCAGACCGAGTACATATCCATTATTTAGGTAACGGCCACTTAGGGTTCCGCTTTTACAGCGGCTCACTTTTGAAAAGCGCAAAAGTAAGCAAAACGCTCTTGCCCCACCACTCGGCACCTCGCTAATGCTCGGTGTGCCCTCTCTCCGGCTTGAATCCGTGGGCCGCCGCAATGGGCCATCCCTGGCCCAGTGCGGCTAACCCGGCGTCCTGCCGGGTTACCCACGAATTCAAGCCTGCGTTCGGCCAGCGTGGTTTAACGGGGCGCCTAAGATCAAAAGCCAGATCAAGAGCGGCTCGCTTCGCATCGTGGTTACGGGTGGGCGCGGCTGCGTTGTGTAGGAGCGAGCTTGCTCGCGAAAAACGTCAACGATAACGCGTGCTTCCTGACTCAACGCGGCGCCTGTGAGTTTTTCGCGAGCAAGCTCGCTCCTACAGATGGCGGTGTACGCAAGCCCGCGTATCCACGATGCGAAGCGAGCCGCTCTTGCTTTTGATCTTAGGCGCCCTGTTAAACCACGCTGGCCGCAATTCGATATTGATGTGGGGGGTAAACCGGCAGGACGCCGGTTTAGCCGCCCCGCGCCATGGATGGCGCGTGGCGGCGGCCCCCCACATCAATGTCGGATTGTGGGCACACCGAGCCTAGGCGAGGTGCCGAGTGGTGGGGCAAGAGCCCTTTTGGTTACTTTTGGGGCTCTTTTCCAAAAGTGAGCCGCCGTAAGGGCGGAACCCATAGCAGCCGTGACCGCAGAAACGGATATGTACCCGGTCCAATCCAACATCCCGGCCACCCCCCACCCCCGACTGACGGCTATTGTCAGAAATTTCCCACAGGAGTACAAATGTACTCCATGACAACCCTGACCCCCCGCCGTACCGCCATCCTGACCTTCATCCGCGACCGCATCGCGCAGCAAGGCCAGTCCCCCAGCCTCGCCGAGATCGCCGAGGCGTTCGGCTTTGCCTCGCGCAGCGTCGCCCGCAAGCATGTGGTAGCCCTGACCGAAGCCGGCTTTATCGAAGTCAACCCCAACCAGGCTCGTGGTATTCGCCTGCTCAATCAACCGCCGCGCCCGGAATGGCTGGACATCCCGGTGCTCGGTCGTGTGGCCGCGGGTCTGCCCATCGGGGCGGATGCCGAAGTGCACAATCGCCTGCAACTGGACCCCGCCACGTTCGCCAAAACCCCGGACTACCTGCTGCGTGTGCAGGGCGATTCGATGATCGAGGACGGTATTCTCGATGGCGACCTGGTGGGCGTGCGGCGCAGTGCCGAGGCCTTGAACGGGCAGATTGTGGTGGCGCGCCTGGACGGTGAAGTCACCATCAAGCGTTTCGAGCGCACGGGCGACAAGGTGCGCCTGCTGCCGCGCAACCCGGCGTATCAGCCTATCGTGGTCGGGGCCGATCAGGACCTGGCTATCGAAGGGGTGTTCTGCGGCCTGGTGAGGCAAGGCTGATGGGCGCCGTGGTTGCCCTGGACTCGCTGTTCAATGGCGGGCGAGTCTGGAAGGGCCGGCCCGCCGCGCCACCGGCCAGTGTGCATCCCACGGGGCTGGCGGCGCTGGACGCGGTGCTGCCCAGCGGCGGCTGGCCGGAGGCGGCCTTGAGTGAAATCCTGATGGCCCGGGACGGCGTGGGCGAACTGCAACTGGTGCTGCCGACCCTGGCGCGCTTGTCGGCGCTGGGCGAGCGCATTGTGCTGGTGGCGCCGCCCTACACGCCGTACCCCCACGCCTGGCAGAACGCCGGGGTGGATGTGCGCCAGCTCGCAGTGATCCAGGCCCAGGAGCGTGATGCGCTGTGGGCGGTGGAACAATGCCTGCGCTCGGGCAGTTGCGGCGCGGTGTTGTGCTGGCCGCACAAGGCCGATGACCGGGCCTTGCGCCGTTTGCAGGTGGCGGCGGAAACCGGGCAGACCCTGGCGTTTGCCTGGCGCTCCTTGAGTGAGGCGATCAATCCATCACCGGCCGCCTTGCGCCTGGCGGTCGAGTCACGGCCGGCACAAGTGCGCGTGCTCAAATGCCGGGGCGGCCTGGCTCACCCGGCGCCGATTGCCCTGGCGGGGCATTGAGGTTGCCATGCGCTGGGTCTGTATTGTTTTCCCGCAATTGGCGCTGGACGCCGTGCTGCGTGCCCATCCCGAGCCCGATCAGCCGCTGGCACTGCTGGCCGGTACGCCGCAGCGGCGCGTGCTGCAAACCGTCAATACCGCCGCCCGCGCCCTGGGGTTGCGTCCCGGCCAGTCGCTGACGGCGGCGCATGCGCTGACCAAGGCCTTTGCCTGCGCTGAATACGACCCGCTGGAGATCGAGCGCTGCCAGCAATTTCTGGCCGCCTGGGCCTACCGCTTCAGTTCCCAGGTCAGCGTGTATTACCCGCGCGCCTTGCTGTTCGAGATCGAGTCGAGCCTGGGCCTGTTCGGGCCCTGGCCGCAGTTCGAAGCGCGCTTGCGTCAGGAGTTGACCGAGCTGGGCTTTCGGCACCGCATCGTCGCCGCGCCCAATCCAGCGGCGGCGCGGGTGTTGGCCAATCGGTACGATGGCCTGGCGGTGGCTGATGACAGCGCCTTGATGCAGGCGCTGGCGCCACTGCCGGTCGACCGCGCCGGGATTGACCCGCAGGCCGCCATCGCCTTGTCGCGCATGGGCCTGCGCACGTTGGCCCAGGTGCAGGCGCTGCCCCGGCATACCCTGGCGCGGCGCTTTGACGCCAGCCTGCTCAAGCACCTCGACGCCCTGGCCGGGCAGCGGCCATTGGCCCTGGGTTTCTATCAACCGCCGGACCGGTTCGATGTGCGCATCGAGTTGAATTTCGACGTGCAATCCCACCAGGCCTTGCTGTTTCCCTTGCGCCGCCTGACCGCTGACTTGTCCGCCTTCCTGTGCGGGCGTGACAGTGGCGTGCAGCGTTTCGACCTGCACCTGGAGCATGCCCAGGCGCCCGACAGTGTGATCAAGGTCGGCCTGCTGAGTGCCGAGCGCGAGCCCTCGATGCTGTTCGAACTGGCCCGTGGGCGCCTGGAACAGGTGCAAGTCACGGCACCGGTGCGCGGGTTTCGCCTGGTGGCCCAGGACTTGCCGGTGTTCGTGCCGCAGCGCCAGGACCTGTTCGATGACCGCCCGCAACAGACCCTGCCCTGGGAACAATTGCGCGAACGCCTGCGCGCACGCCTGGGCGATGAAGCGGTGCAGGGCCTGCGCTTTCACGCCGACCATCGCCCTGAGTGCGCCTGGCAAAACGCCGTTGACCCCCGTCCATGCCCGACCTTGAACAAGGTGCGGCGCCCTGGCTGGTTATTGCACCAGCCGACCTTGCTGGCCGAGCAGGGCGTACAGATCCTGATGGGGCCGGAACGCATCGAATCCGGCTGGTGGGATGGCGCCGATATCCGCCGCGACTATTACCTCATCCAGACCCGCACCGGCCAGCAAGGCTGGGCCTACCGCACGGTGGGGCAACAGGATGGTTTGTGGTTGCAAGGCTGGTTTGCATGAAAGCCCATAGGTCGCCACCCTCTGTAGGAGCGAGCTTGCTCGCGAAGGTGGTTAACGATAACGCGGGGCACCAGAATGAATGCGGTGCCCTTGGGTTTTTCGCGAGCAAGCTCGCTCCTGCAGGGGCGGGGCAGGCATGAGCTACGCCGAGCTGCATTGCCTGTCCAACTTCAGCTTCCAGCGCGGTGCCTCCAGTGCGCTGGAATTGTTCGAGCGCGCCAAACGCCAAGGCTACAGCGCCCTGGCGATCACCGACGAATGCACGCTGTCGGGCATCGTGCGCGCCTGGCAGGCGGCCAAGGCGCTGGAGCTGCCGCTGATTATCGGCAGTGAAGTGCGCCTCGAGAACGGGCCGACACTGGTGCTGCTGGTGGAAAACCTGAGCGGTTACCAGCACCTGTGCCGCTTGATCACCCTGGCCCGACGCCGCGCCGAAAAGGGCAGCTACCGCCTGCTGCAGGAAGACTTCGAGCAACCGCTGCCCGGCCTGCTGGCGTTGTGGGTAGCGCAGGACAGCGACACCCAGGCCAGCATCCAGTGGCTGCGCCGCACCTTCTCCGAGCGCCTGTGGCTGGCGGTGCACCTGCACTGCGGGCAAGACGATGCGCGCCATCTGGAGCAACGCCTGCAACTGGCGGCCAGCCTGCAGATTCCGGCCGTCGCCTGCGGGGATGTGCACATGCATGCGCGCGGCCGTCGTGCCCTGCAAGACACCATGACCGCCATCCGCCATCACGTCCCGGTGGCCGAAGCCGGCCTGCACTTGCACCCCAATGGCGAGCGGCACCTGCGCAGTCTCGATGCCCTGGCCGCGCTGTACCCCCAGGCCCTGCTCGATGAAACCCTGGCCATCGCACGGCGCTGCACTTTCGACCTCGGCCAGTTGCGCTATCACTACCCGCGTGAGCTGGTGCCCGCAGGCCATGATGCCGAATCCTGGCTGCGCACCCTCACCCAGGAGGGCATTGCCCAGCGCTGGCCCGAAGGCATTGACCCCAAGACCCTGGAGCAGATCGACAAGGAACTGGGGCTGATCAGCGAGCTGGGCTACGAAAGTTACTTCCTTACCGTGCACGACATCGTGCGCTTTGCCCGCAGCCGTTCGATCCTGTGCCAGGGCCGCGGTTCGGCGGCCAACTCGGCGGTGTGTTTTGCCCTGGGCATCACCGAGATCAACCCGAGCCTGAGCAACGTGCTGTTCGAACGCTTCCTGTCCAGGGAGCGCAACGAGCCGCCGGATATCGACGTGGATTTTGAACACGAGCGCCGCGAGGAAGTGCTGCAATACGTCTTCCAGCGCTATGGCCGCACGCGTGCAGCGTTGACGGCGGTGGTCAGCAGTTACCACGCCACCGGCGCGGTGCGCGATGTGGCCAAGGCCCTCGGGTTGCCGCCGGATCAGGTCAACGCATTGGCCGACTGCTGCGGGCGCTGGAGCGACGACGCGCCGCCATTGGAGCGCCTGCGCGAAAGCGGCTTCGACCCGGACAGCCCGCTGCTGCGCCGCGTACTGACCCTGACCGGGCAATTGATCGGCTTTCCCCGGCATTTGTCCCAGCACCCCGGCGGCTTCGTGATTTCCGAATACCCGCTGGACACCCTGGTGCCGGTGGAAAACGCCGCCATGGCCGAGCGCACCATCATCCAGTGGGACAAGGACGACCTCGACGCCGTCGGCCTGCTCAAGGTGGATATCCTCGCCCTGGGCATGCTCAGCGCGATCCGCCGCTGCTTCGATTTGCTGCGCCGCCATCGCCACCAGGATTGGAGCCTGGCAACTATTCCCAAGGAAGACCCGGCCACCTACGCGATGATCAGCAAGGCAGACACCATCGGCGTGTTCCAGATCGAATCGCGGGCGCAGATGTCGATGCTGCCCAGGCTCAAGCCGCAAACCTTCTACGACCTGGTGATCGAAGTCGCCATCGTGCGGCCGGGGCCGATCCAGGGCGGCATGGTGCATCCGTATTTGCGGCGCAGGAACAAGGAAGAACCCACCACGTATCCGTCGCCTGAATTGAAAGTGGTGCTGGAGCGCACCCTGGGCATCCCGTTGTTCCAGGAACAAGTGATGCAGATCGCCATGGTCGCCGCCGACTACAGCCCCGGCGAGGCCGACCAGTTGCGCCGCTCCATGGCCGCCTGGAAACGCCACGGGGGCCTGGAACCGCACCAGCAGCGGCTGCGCGACGGCATGCTCAAGAACGGCTACACCGAAGCCTTTGCCGCGCAGATTTTCGAGCAGATCAAAGGCTTTGGCAGTTATGGTTTTCCCGAGTCCCACGCGGCCAGTTTTGCCTTGCTGACCTACGCCAGTTGCTGGCTCAAATGCCATGAGCCGGCGGCTTTCGCCTGCGCGCTGATCAACAGCTGGCCAATGGGCTTCTACAGCCCGGACCAGATCCTGCAGGACGCGCGCCGTCATCGCCTGCAGATCCGCCCGGTGCACGTGCAGGCCAGCGACTGGGATTGCAGCCTGGAACCCATCGACGGCGCGCAACCGGCGATTCGCCTGGGGCTGCGCATGATCTCGGGCTTTCGCGAAGACGATGGGCGGCGCCTGGAGGCCGTGCGCCAACGCCGTGCGTTCAGCGACATCGCCGACCTCGACGCCCGCGCCGGCCTGGATGCGCGCGCCCAGGCCTTGCTGGCGGATGCCGGCGCCTTGCGCGCTTTGGCCGGTAACCGGCATCAGGCCCGCTGGGAGGTGGCCGGTGTGCAGACCCAGCTGGGCCTGTTTGCCGGGCTGCCGAGCCCCGATGAAGCCGATGTGGCATTGCCTCAACCCACGGTGGGCGAGGACTTGCACGCCGATTACGCCACGCTTGGCACTACCCTGGGGCCGCACCCTTTGACGCTGCTGCGCGCGGAACTGCGCAAGCGCCGCTGCCGCAGTTCCCAGGAACTGCTGAGCGTGGAGCATGGGCGCAATGTGAGCGTGGCCGGGCTGGTCACCGGGCGCCAGCGTCCCGGCACCGCCAGTGGTGTGACCTTTGTCACCCTGGAAGATGAGTTCGGCAACCTCAATGTGGTGGTCTGGCGCGACCTGGCCGAACGTCAGCGCAAGGCCCTGGTCGGCTCGCGACTGCTCAAGGTGGACGGGCGCTGGGAGGCGGTGGGCGAGGTGCGGCATTTGATCGCCGGGCGCCTGACCGACCTGTCGCCGCTGCTCGATGGCATGGTGGTGCGCAGCCGGGATTTTCACTGAGGCCAGTGGTTTATTCAGCTCAAGTTCGACAAGATGAAACCATCTACCGCCGCCGCGCTCCAAAAGTTGCAACAGCCTCGTCATTGCCCAGAGCCCGATCATGCAATTTTTATCCAACTCCCACGGCTGTGAAGGCTGGGCCGGTGAAATGGCCCGGCGAATTCGCGCGTTTGACTGGTCAGGCACCGACCTCGGCCCGATCGATCGCTGGTCCACCAGCCTGGCCTGCACCGTGCAGATGATGCTCGCCTCGCCCGTGCCGATGGTGATGCTATGGGGGCGCGCCGGTTACATGATCTACAACGACAGCTACTCGGTGTTCGCCGGCGGTCGTCATCCGTACCTGCTGGGCACGCCGGTGGAACTGGGCTGGCCGGAAGTGGCCGAGTTCAACCGGCATGTGGTGGACACCTGCCTGGCTGGCGGCACCTTGTCGTTCAACAACAAGGAACTGGTGTTGTCGCGTCATGGCAGGCCGGAAACCTTGTGGCTGGACCTCTACTACAGCCCGGTGGCCGGGGATGACCAGCAACCGGCCGGGGTGCTGGCGATCGTGGTCGAGACCACTGAACTGGTCAAGTCCGAGCGGGTGCGCCAGGAGCTGACCCATAATCTGGAGCAGCGCGTAGCGGCCGAAGTGCAGGCGCGTTCCGCCGCCGAGGAGCAGTTGCGCCAGTCGCAGAAGCTGGAAGCGATTGGCGGCCTGACCGGCGGCGTGGCCCACGACTTCAACAACCTGTTGCAAGTGATCGCCGGCAACCTGCACCTGCTGGCCCGCCATGAACCGGACAACGCGCAAGTGCAGCGGCGCGTCTCCGCCGCGATTGCCGCCGTGGAGCGCGGGGCCACCTTGTCCTCGCAACTGCTGGCGTTTGCGCGGCGTCAGCCCCTGTCGCCGGCGGTGTACAACCCGCAACGTATCTATGCCGGCCTCGGTGAGCTGCTGCAACGCGCGCTGGGTGAAACCATCCATATCGACGTGCAGTTGCCGCAGGATTCCTGGTGCATCAACGTCGACCGCAACCAGCTGGAAAACGCGCTGCTCAACCTGGCGATCAATGCCCGCGATGCCATGCAAGGCGAAGGCGTGATTCGTATCACCGGCGAAAACATCATTCTCAACCCGGCCGAATGCGCGGGCAAAAGCATCAAGCCCGGCGAGTATGTGCGCCTGGCGGTCACCGACACCGGCGTGGGCATGCCGTCGACGGTACTCAAGCGTGCGTTCGAGCCGTTTTTCACCACCAAGCGCGAAGGGCAGGGCACGGGCCTCGGGCTAAGCATGGTGTTTGGTTTTGTCCGCCAAAGCGGCGGGCATGTCGACATCTGGAGCGAAGAGAACAAAGGCTCGGTGGTGCAGATGTATTTCCCGCGCAGCCTGGAACCGGAACATGCCGAACCGGACATTGGCCTGGAGAGCCCTTGCACCGGCCAGGAAACCATTCTGGTGGTGGAGGACAACGAAGGCGTGCGCCTGACCGTGGTGGAGCTGCTCAAACAGTCGGGCTACACCGTGCTGACCGCCGAAGACGGCGATCAGGCCATGGCCAAACTGCAGTCCGGCCTGCAACCGGAACTGATCTTTACCGATGTGGTGATGCCCGGCCGCATCAAGAGCATCGACCTGGCCAACTGGGCGCGTGAGCAGGTGCCGCCGATTCCGGTGCTGTTCACCTCCGGCCACACCCGCGACATTCTTTCCTCCAATCATCTGCTGAGCGCCGACATTAATCTGTTGAGCAAACCCTACAGTCCCGACGCCCTGACGCAACGGGTACGCAGCGTTCTCACCGCCAGACAAGGTTGTTCATGACTTCACAGCACAACACTCCTCCATCGACCGTCCAGCACACTGGCTTTGTGCGGGTGCGCGGCGCTCGCGAACACAACTTGCGTAACGTCGACGTGGATATTCCCCGCGATGCCTTGGTGGTGTTTACCGGTGTGTCCGGTTCCGGCAAGTCGTCCCTGGCGTTTTCCACCGTGTATGCCGAGGCCCAGCGCCGCTATTTCGAATCGGTGGCGCCTTATGCGCGACGCCTGATCGACCAGGTCGGCGTGCCGGATGTCGACAGTATCGAAGGCTTGCCGCCCGCCGTGGCCCTGCAACAGCAGCGTGGCACACCGAGTGCGCGGTCCTCGGTGGGCAGCGTGACCACTTTGTCGAGCCTGATCCGCATGCTGTATTCCCGCGCCGGCCGTTACCCGCCGGGGCAGGCGATGCTGTACGCCGAGGACTTTTCGCCGAACCTGCCCCAGGGCGCGTGCCCGCAATGCCATGGCCTGGGCCGCGTGTATGAAGTGACCGAAGCGCTGATGGTGCCCGACCCGTCCCTGACCATCCGCCAGCGCGCGGTGGCGGCCTGGCCGCTGGCATGGCAGGGCCAGAACCTGCGGGACATTCTCGTAACCCTGGGTTATGACGTGGATATCCCATGGTGCGACCTGCCGAAAAAACAGCGCGACTGGATCCTGTTTACCGAAGAAACCCCCACCGTACCGGTGTACGCCGGCTTCACCCCGGCGCAGACCCGCGATGCCTTGAAACGCAAGCTGGAGCCCAGTTACCAGGGCACCTTCAGCGGCGCGCGGCGCTACATCCTGCACACCTTCGCCCAGACCCAAAGCGCGCTGATGAAAAAGCGTGTGTCGCAGTTCATGCAAGGCAGTGCCTGCCCGTTGTGCGAGGGCAAGCGGCTGACCCGGGCGGCGTTGTCGGTGAAGTTTGCCGGGGTGGATATCGGAGAGCTGTCGCAACTGTCCCTGACCCGCCTGGCCGAGCTGCTGCGGCCGGTGGCGGCGGGGCAGGACAAGATGAAGCTGTCGGTGGAAAAGCGCCTGGCTGCCCAGCGCATCGCCGAGGATCTGCTCGAACGGGTCACGACCTTGATCGAGCTGGGCCTGGGCTATCTGTCCCTGGAGCGCAGCACGCCGACGCTGTCGTCCGGGGAGTTGCAGCGTTTGCGCCTGGCCACGCAACTGGGCTCGCAATTGTTCGGAGTGATCTACGTGCTGGACGAGCCCTCGGCGGGCCTGCATCCGGCGGACGGCGAAGCCTTGTTCAGCGCGCTGGCGCGTTTGAAAGCGGCCGGCAATTCGCTGTTTGTGGTGGAGCATGACCTGGAAACCATGCGCCGCGCCGACTGGTTGATCGATGTCGGCCCGGCCGCCGGCGAGCACGGCGGGCAAGTCCTGTACAGCGGCCCACCTGCGGGGTTGGCGGATGTCGCCGCGTCGCAGACCCGTGACTACCTGTTTGCCGAACCGCGGGCCTTGAATCCCACTCGGCGGGAACCCAGTGGCTGGCTGAAGCTGCAAGGGGTGACGCGCAACAACCTGAAGAACCTTGCCGTGGATTTCCCGCTGGGCTGCTTCACGGCGGTGACCGGGATTTCCGGTTCGGGCAAATCCAGCCTGGTCAGCCAGGCGCTGCTGGAACTGGTCAGCAGCGGCCTCGGGCGCGCGCTGGAAAGCACCGACGAGCCCAGCCTGGAAGACGCTGCACCTGTCGCCAGCGAAGGGCGAATCAGCGCCGGGCTGGAGCAGATCCGGCGTCTGGTGCAGGTGGACCAGAAACCCATCGGCCGTACGCCGCGCTCCAATCTTGCGACCTATACCGGGCTGTTCGACAACGTGCGCAAACTGTTCGCCGCCACGCCGGCGGCGAAGAAGCGCGGTTACGACGCGGGGCAATTTTCTTTCAACGTCGCCAAGGGCCGATGCCCGAACTGTGAAGGCGAGGGGTTTGTCAGCGTCGAGTTGCTGTTCATGCCCAGCGTGTATGCGCCATGCCCGACCTGCCACGGGGCGCGTTACAACCCCGAGACCCTGGCGGTCAAATGGCAAGGCTTGAGCATCGCCCAAGTGCTGGGCCTGACTGTGGAGGAAGCAGTCGAGGTGTTTGCCGAACAGCCCGGCGTATTGCGCGCCCTGCAGGTGCTGCGCGATATCGGCCTGGGCTATCTGCGCCTGGGCCAGCCGGCCACCGAGTTGTCGGGCGGTGAAGCGCAGCGCATCAAGCTGGCCACCGAGCTGCAACGCACGGCGCGGGGCGCCACCTTGTACGTGCTGGACGAACCGACCACCGGGCTGCATCCCAGGGATGTCGACCGCTTGCTCAGCCAGCTCAATCAATTGGTGGAAGCGGGGCATACAGTGGTGGTGGTCGAGCATGAAATGCGCGTGGTGGCGCAGAGCGACTGGGTGATCGATATCGGCCCCGGTGCCGGCAATGCGGGCGGGAAGGTGGTTGCCAGTGGTACGCCGCAGGCCGTCGCCAACAGCAAGGACAGCCGCACGGCGCCATTCCTGGCGCGCGAGCTTGTCTAGTCGGCTCAATGTGGGAGTGTCGCCCCTTCCCAATGTTGAAATGCAGACAAATGTGGGAGGGGGCTTGCCCCCGATGGCGGCCTTGGGGCTGGCCGGGATGTTGGATCAGACTGAGTACACTGGCCCAGTGCGGCTAACCCGGCGTCCTGCCGGGTTGCCCACGGATTCAAGCCTGCGTTCGGCCAGCGTGGTTTAACGGGGCGCCTGAGATCAAAAGCAGATCAAGAGCGGCTCGCTTCGCATCGTGTGGTGCTGATCCAAATCTGTGTGGTGGTCGCCGGGCGGATGGTGGAGATTGTGTGGGGCTTTCGTGCCCAGTGAAGTATCCTGCGCGCCTCGTTCACCACTGATCCAGAGAAGATGACAGGACAAGACATGCAGGCGCTGCTGGAGTCGATCCTTGACGAAGTGCGGCCTCTGATCGGCCTCGGCAAAGTCGCCGATTACATTCCCGCCCTGGCCGACGTACCCGCCAACCAGCTTGGCATCGCGGTATACGGCAATGACGGCGCGGCCTATTGCGCGGGCGATGCCGATACGCTGTTTTCGGTGCAGAGCATTTCCAAGGTGTTCAGCCTGGTGCAGGCCATCGACCACGGCGGCGAAAGTATCTGGGAGCGCCTGGGCCATGAACCGTCGGGGCAACCGTTCAACTCCATGGTGCAACTGGAATTCGAACGCGGCCGACCGCGCAATCCTTTTATCAACGCTGGCGCGCTGGTGATCTGCGACATCAACCAGTCGCGTTTCGCCGTGCCGATCCTGTCGATGCGCGATTTTGTGCGGCGGCTGTCGGGCAATCCGCAGATCCTGGTCGATAGCGTGGTTGCCGAATCCGAAGCCCGGCATGGTGCGCGTAATGCGGCCATGGCCTACCTGATGAAAGCCTTCGGTAACTTCCATAACGATGTGGACGCGGTGCTGCACAGTTACTTCAACTACTGCGCCTTGCAGATGAGCTGCCTGGACCTGGCCCGGGCGTTCAGCTTCCTGGCCAACGAAGGCGTGAGTGCGCACAGTGGCGAGCAGATCCTGACCGCGCGCCAGACCAAACAAGTCAACTCGATCATGGCCACCAGCGGGCTGTATGACGAGGCGGGCAACTTTGCTTATCGCGTAGGGTTACCGGGCAAGAGCGGGGTAGGCGGCGGGATTGTCGCGGTGGTGCCGGGGCAGTTTACCGTGTGCGTGTGGTCGCCGGAGTTGAACGCCGCGGGGAACTCGCTGGCGGGGATCAAGGCGTTGGAGTTGTTGAGTGAGCGGATTGGGTGGTCGGTGTTCTGAGCCTGTCACCAGACCAAACTGTGGGAGGGGGCTTGCCCCCGATGGCGGCCTCGGGGCCGACCAGGATGTTGGATTGGACCGAGTACATATCCGTTGCTGCGGTCACGGCTGCTAATGGTTCCGCTTTTACAGCGGCTCACTTTTGAAAAGCGCAAAAGTAAGCAAAACGCTCTTGCCCCACCACTCGGCACCTCGCTTAGGCTCGGTGTGCCCGAACGCAGGCTTGAATCCGTGGGCCGCCGCCACGCGCCATCCATGGCGCGGGGCGGCTAACCCGGCGTCCTGCCGGGTTACCCACGGATTCAAGCCTGCGTTCGGCCAGCGTGGTTTAACGGGGCGCCTGAGATCAAGAGCAAAAGCGCGGCGGCCTTAGAGCCGACCGGTATTTTGTGTCGATCCGCGATCCAAATGTGGGAGGGGGCTTGCCCCCGATGCGGTACGTCAGCCAGCGCTGTTGTCGCTGACCCACCGCCATCGGGGGCAAGCCCCCTCCCACAGTTGGATCTTCAGTGTTTTGGCGGATTTTATACGCTCCAGATTTACGTGGCTGGGCAGGCCTCATCCAGCACCTTATCCACCATTAGTTGCACGCCTTCAAGCATCCGGCAGATGCCCTGCGCAACATTGCGATGGGTTCCGTCGATTTCGAAAGCGAGGTGGGTGGCGATATATCTGAGTGGGCGCGATCCTGTGGGAGGGGGCAAGCCCCCTCCCACAGTTGGATCTCCAGTGTTTTGGGGGATTTATACGCTCCAGATTTACGTGGCTGGGCAGGCCTCATCCAGCACCTTGTCCACCATTAGCTGCACGCCTTCAAGCATCCGGCAGATGCCCAGCGCAACATTGCGATGGGCTCCGTCAATGTCGAAAGCGAGGTGGGTGGCGATATATCTGAGTGGGCGCGATCCTGTGGGAGGGGGCTTGCTCCCGATGCGGTGTGTCAGCCAGCGCTGTTGTCGCTGACCCACCGCCATCGGGGGCAAGCCCCCTCCCACATTTGGATCTTCAGTGTTTTGGGGGATTTATACGCTCCAGATTTACGTGGCTGGGCAGGCCTCATCCAGCACCTTGTCCACCAGCAGTTGCACGCCTTCAAGCATCCGGCAGATGCCCAGCGCAACATTGCGATGAGTTCCGTCGATTTCGAAAGCGAGGTGGGTGGCGATGTCGGTGATGGATGCCAGGTCCTGGGAGGCGTTGACCAGCAAGGTTTCCGTGCCCAGGTCGGGGCGTACGGTAAAGAGTTGTTCTGGAGGATTGGGGGTGTCTTTGATCATGGTGAAACTCCTTTAAGAATGGAGCTGCCACGATTCGCGGTCAATCGAAGAGGGTGGCAGCAATACGCGGGTTGACCGACCGGTAAAAGGAGCAAAACCGGCATACCCGAAGGTATCCCGCGTACAGCTGCCGCGACACGATACATCAGACGTGAAAAAACGCCCAGATTGGTGTTGGCGCAGTTGCTCTTTTGAAATCGGACGGTCAAATCCGGTCGCTGAATTGGCAGCGACGGCGAGGAGGTTAGCCAGCGAAGTTCCGAGGGACAACCTGAAACGGTTGTGGGATATATCTGAGTGGGCACCATCCTGTGGGAGGGGGCTTGCCCCCGATGCGGTATGTCAGCCAGCGCTGTTGTCGCTGACCCACCGCCATCGGGGGCAAGCCCCCTCCCACATTTGGATCTCCAGTGTTTTGGAGGATTGATCGTTTTACTTGGGATAGAGCGGCGGCAGGCTGGTGGTGTCCAGGGCCGGGTCTTGTTCGCGCTCGGCCACGGGGATGGCCTTGATCGCGCGCCACAGGTCTTCGCCCAGCCAATACTGGCCGCTCTCGCTGTACAGCGCGCCATTGAGCCCGTCCAGGGCATCCGACAGCGGCACGAAGCGCGCCGCCATGTCGGCCAGGGTTTCCGGTTGTTGGCGCGCCCAGGCGTCGAGGGCCTGGCGGGTGGCTTGGGGGTCGTTGGCCTGGGTGGCGCGTTTGAGGTCCTCGAGCAGGGTGCGCGGGCTGGGGCCGGTTTGCGCGGCGCGTTGCACGGCGGGCTGGCGGCGGGCGCGCCACCACAGGCCGAAGCCCAGCAAGGTGGTGCAGGCCAGCAGCACGGTGCTCAGTTGCCACAGCCACAGGCGCTCATCGTCCGGCGCGGTGATGACGGTCGGCATGGCGGGGGTGTCCACCACCAGGCTCGGGTTGATCGCCACTTGCAGGGTGCGGGCCGGCAGGGTGGTGCGTTCAAGGTGGTCTTCGTGGGTGTTCCACCACACCACTTCCACGGCGGGCAGTTCCAGCGCTCCGGCACGGGTGGGCACCAGGGCTTCGCGGTCTTCACGGCTGCCGACCAGGCCGCGGTCGCGGGTCTCGTTGCCCAATACCGGTTGATCCGGGTAGCGCCGCAGGCCGTTGACTTCGGTGCTGGGCAGCGCCGGCAGTTGCGCGCTGGACAGGCCCTCGACCTTGACCGTGAGGCTGCGCGTCAGCGAGTCACCGACCTGCACATGCTCCGGCGCGGGGTTCCAGACTTCGTTCAGGCTCAGGCTGCGCGCCGGCAACCATGGCGCGTCGGCGGGGTAGAACTCGGGCTTGGGCTTGACCGTCAGCGCCAGGGGCGCCGAGCTTGCGTGGATCAGCTTGCCCGGCTTGGTGCCCTGCAGGGTGTTCTCCTGCGGCGGGCGCGACTCCACCAACGTGGCGCTGAATGTCTGCGCCGCAATTGCCAACGGCCCGCTGCGCTGGGGGTAGATCGCGTAGCGGGTTTCGATCACGCCATGGCGAATGCTGTTGATGACTTTTTCATAGGTGCGCGACTCGCCCAGTTGCTCCACGCGTGCATCGGGGATTTGCAGGGGCGTCAGGCTGCTGTCGTCGTACAGCGACACCGAGTGATACACGCGCACGGTCAACAGGGCCTGGGCCTGCACGTAGACGCTGGTCTGGTCGAGGCTGGCTTCGACAAACACCGGCGCCAGTTCGGCGCTGGTGTTCTGGCTGGCGGTTTCGACCACCTGCAGGGTAATCGGCTGGGTCTTGAGCTCGCCCACCTGCAGAGGCGGGATCACCACCGTGCCGTTTTCCCGGGGCAACAAGGTGATGATCCAGCGCGTGGTCGCGTGGTTATCGCCGCCCAGGGTGGTGAGTTGGTTGATCTGGCGCGTGCCGCTGACTTCGAACTGCGCATCCAGGGGCGACAGGTCGGGTTTGCCGAACTGGGTCACGTCGCTGGATTCCACCGTCAGCTCCACCGTTTCCCCGGAATTGAGGCGGCTGCGGTCGACGCTGGCGACCAGGTTCGCCGCCTGGGCGTGACCTGCCGACAAGGCGAGCAGGAGCAGAAGGGTGGTGCGGCGGCTCATCGAGTCTTGTCCTGATGCTGTTGCTGTTCGTACCAGAATTTGCGCCGCAGCAGCTCCCCGGGGTTGTCCGGGATCTGCTGCAGCCATTGCTCCAGCGCCTGGCGGTGTTCGCCGTCAAGGCTGGCATCGGTTGGGCGCAGCGGCGGCGTAGTGGTGTGCTCATCGCCCAGTTCGCTGCCGGGCACTTCGTTGCTGCCGGTGGGCGGCGCGGCAGCCGTGTCGGTAGCGCCGTTGCCGGTCTGGCCCTGGCCCTGGGTGGATTGCTCGCCACCCTCGGCCTTTTGCCCGTCGGCGCCCGGTTGCGCAGTTTGGCCGGGTTGGGTGGTTTCGTCATCCTGGTTTTTTTCCGCTTCGTCGGGCTCGGGCTGCGCGTGTTGCTGCAGCAGGCTTTCCACCAGCGCCTTGTTTTTCAAGGCCGGTTGCAGATCGGGCTGGGCTTCCAGCGCCTGTTCGTAGGCATCGACTGCAGCTTCCAGCGCACCGGACCGGGCCAGGGCGTTACCCCGATTGTAGTGGGCGTAGGCGGTATCAGCTTCGGCAAAACGCTTGATGGCCTCGGCGTAGTTGCCCGCTTCATACAGGGCCACGCCTTGCCATTGCGGGTCCTGGAAGCGTTCGGCGGCCTCGGCGGGGCGTTTTTTCTTCAGCAGGTACTGGCCCTGCTGGTCGGGGCGCAGCCACAGGTCCTGGAATTCGAAGGCGTAGCTGGGCTGCGGTGCGGCCATCAAGAGCAGCGGCAGGCAAAACAGCCAGCCGCGCCGTCCCGCGCAGGCGGCCAACAGCAGCAGCGGCAGGAGCAGCCAGTAACCCTGGTCGGCCCAGGTGTCCAGGCGCAGTCGCTGGCCGTCGTCGCGCAGGGTTTGGGGCGGATCGAGTACGCCCAGTTGCCGCAGGTCTTTGTCGTCCAGGCGCGCCGCTCGGTAGCGGCCGCCCATTTCGCTGGCGAACGCCTTGAGAGTCGGGCTGTCCAGGCGCGGGATCAGAATCGCACCCTGTTCGTCCTTGAGGAATTCGCCGCTTTCCTGGGTGACCGGCGTGCCTTCACGGCTGCCGATGCCGAGGATTGTCAGGCTTGGCGCCTGGTTACCTTGCAGCAGCAGACGAATGCCCTGGCGTTCCTGCTTGGACAGCGACGAGCCGATCAGCAGCAGGCGCCCCTGGCCGAGGCCGCCGTGCTTGAGCAGCGCCAGGGCCTTGTCCACCGCCAGGTCGGCGCGGTGGCCGGGCTCGGGCATGATCGAGGGGCGCAGTGCTTCGAGCAGGTTACGGCTGGTGGCCAGGTCGTCGGACAGTGGCACCAGGGTGTGGGCGCTGCCGGCATACACGACGATGGCGGTTTGCGCATCCGTGCGCGCCTGCAACAGGTCGTACAGCTTGCGCCGCGCCTGCTCGAGGCGATTGGGCGGGCTGTCGGTGGCGAGCATTTCGGGGGTGAGTTCCAGCAATACCACCAGCGGGTCGGAAGGCTTTTGGCTCTGTTGTTCAACCCGCTGCCAACTGGGGCCCAGCAGCGCCAGCACGGCCAGCAGCCAGGCGATGCCCAGCACGACCCAGGGGGATTTGCTTTCGCGACCGTTGCCGCCGCTGAGCAGTACGGCGTGGAAGGCCGGCGGCAGGATGATCTGCCAGCGTCCGGCGCGCTTTTGCCGGTGCCACAGTTGCCACAGCAACCAACCGAGCAGCGGCAGCAGCAACAGCCACCAGGGGCGCAGCCAGTGCGGCCACAAGGCGATCATCGACGCCTCCGCAGGCGCAGGCGCTTGAGGCGCTGTCGCCATTCAGGGCTTTGTGGCAGGAACAGGCCCCTGCTCGACAGTTTGTCGTACAGCCGCTGTAAGGCGTTGTTCGGCCAGCGCTCCTGCACCACCAGCAACAGGCTCAGCAGCAGCGCCAGGGCCAAAGGGCCGCTGTACAGCGCGTGAGCGGGGCGGGCGCGGGTGGGTTGCTGTTCGACGGGTTCCAGGGTGTCGAGGGTGGCCTTGATCTGTTCCAGCTCCTTGCCATCACGGGCGCGGAAATACTGGCCGCCGGTGGCCTCGGCGATGGCCTTGAGCGCCGGTTCGTCGAGGTCCAGGCTCGGGTTTACGCCCAGAATGCCCAGGGAGCCGGTTTGCTCGGGGTCGGCGCCGATGCCGATCGGGTAGATTTTCACGCCTTCTTCAGCGGCCAGGCGCGCGGCGGTGAGCGGGTCGATTTGCCCGGCGTTATTGGCGCCGTCGGTCACCAGGATCAGCACGCGGCTTTGCGCCGGGCGCTGACGCAAGCGTTTCAAGGCCAGGCCGATGGCGTCGCCGATCGCAGTGTTCTTGCCGGCAATGCCGATGCGCGCTTCGTCCAGCCAGGTGCGCACGGTGCGCCGGTCGAAGGTCAGCGGCGCTTGCAGGTAGGCCTGGCTGCCGAACAGGATCAGGCCCACGCGGTCGCCCTCACGCTCTTCAAGAAAGTCACCGAGCAGGTGCTTGACCAGGGCCAGGCGGCTGACGTCCTCGTCCTGCCAGTGCATGTCGGGAAAGTCCATGGAGCCGGAGACATCCACGGCCACCAGCAGGTCGCGGCCACTGGCGGCAATCGGCAGCGGCTCGCCAAGCCATTCCGGGCGTGCGGCGGCGGTCAACAGCAGCAGCCACAGCACCACGTACGGTGCCTGCTGGCGCCAGCCCGGCAGATTGATCCGGGCGCGGCGCCGGGCCAGGCTTTGGAGGTCGCTGAGGTAGCTGACCTTCAAGGCCGGTTCGCCGCTGTCGGCCATCGGCAGGATGAGGCGCATCAGCCACGGCAACGGCAACAGGACGAAGATCCACGGCCAGGCGAACTCAAACATGTTTGCGAATCCAGGTGTCGACGGCTTGGGTCAGGCCGGCGATGGCCTTGTCGTCGAGTTTGCATTCGGGCTTGTAGGCGCCTTCGACCAGCACCATCCAGCGTGTGAGGCCGGCGGCGGGGCAGCGGTTATCCAGGAACGCCAGCCATTTGCGGCCGTTGAGGGTGTGGCTTTGGCTGTAGGGGTAGTCGTTGCGGCACAGGCGCTTGAGCAAGCCATTGAGTTGTTGCAGCCAGGCACCGGCGGGCGCGCCGTCATAGGGCTTTGGCATCAGCGCCAGCTCCGCCAGGGCCGCGATGCGCAGCGGGTCCAGGGGTTGTTCGGCGCGGGCGATAGGCTGGCGGGCGGGCAGCCAGCGCCGCAGCCGCCAGGCGCCCCAGCCGAGCAACGGGATCACCAGCAACAGCAGCCACCAGCCCGGCGCAGGCGGCCAGAAGCCGATGGCCGGCGGGGCGATCAGCGGTTGCAGTTGGTCGAGGCTGCTCATTGTTTTTTGACCGGGCGTTGCGGGTTGAGGTATTCGCGCAGTTGCTCGACCATTTCACTCTGGGTGCTCAATGGCATCAATAACACCCGTAGCTTCTGCGCGAGCAATTCCCAGCGGGCGATGCGCGCTTCGGCCTGGGCCTTGTAGGCCTGGCGCAAATCGAAATTGAGCGTGTCCAGTTCCAGTTGCGCGCCGCGTTGCGCAAAGCGCAGCAAGCCGGCGGCGGGCAGGGCGTGGTCCAGCGGGTCGGAGATGGGCAACAGCAGCAGGTCGCAGTGGCGCGACAGCAGGCTCAACTGTTGCTCGGCGCCCTCTGTGAGCGCTCGTTCATCACAGATCACAATGCCCAGGCTGCCCGGGCGCAGCACTTCGCGGCCACGGCGCAGGGCCATGCCCAGCGCGTCGGCTTCAGGAAGGCTCTCGGTGGTGAGGCTCTGGTTGACCCGCACCAGGCGGTTGAGCAGTTGCAGCAGGCTTTGCTTGCTGCGCCGGGGTTTGATTTCGTAGTGCTCGCTGTCGCCGAACACCAGGCCGCCCACGCGGTCGTTATGCCCCAGTGCCGCCCAGCCGATCAGGCTGGCGGCTTGTGCGGCGAGCACCGACTTGAACATCTGCCCCGAGCCGAAAAACAGCCGGCAGCTTTGCTCGACCATGATGAAAATCGGCCGTTCGCGCTCTTCGTGGAACAGCTTGGTGTGGGGCTCCTGGGTACGCGCCGTCACGCGCCAGTCGATGGTGCGCACGTCGTCCCCGGCCTGATACACACGCACCTGGTCGAAATCCACACCGCGCCCGCGCAGCTTGGAGTGGTGCAGGCCGATCAACGGGCTGCGCTGGCCGGGGGTGGAAAACAATTGCACTTCCCGCACGCGATGGCGCATCTCGATCAATTCACTGAGCGTGACGTGGATACCCGCGCTCGCGTTCATCGACTTCAAGCGACGGCAACGACGTCAAGGATGCGTTGCACCACACGGTCCTGGTCTACACCCGCGGCCTCGGCTTCGAACGACAGGATGATGCGGTGGCGCAAGACGTCGAACAATACCGCCTGGATATCCTCGGGGCTGACGAAGTCGCGACCGGCCAGCCAGGCATGGGCACGCGCGCAGCGGTCCAGGGCGATGGAGCCGCGCGGGCTGGCGCCATAGGCAATCCACTCGGCCATCTCCGGGTCGAACTTGGCCGGAGTGCGCGTGGCCATGACCAGTTGCACCAGGTATTCCTCCACCGCATCGGCCATGTACAGGCCGAGGATTTCCTTGCGCGCGGCAAAGATCGCCTGCTGGCTGACGCGGCGCTCGGGCTTGGTTTCACCGTTGAGCGCTTCGCCACGGGCCTGTTGCAGGATGCGCCGTTCGACGGCGGCATCCGGGAAGCCGATCTTGACGTGCATCAGGAAGCGGTCGAGCTGGGCCTCAGGCAACGGGTAGGTGCCTTCCTGCTCGATGGGGTTTTGCGTGGCCATGACCAGAAACAGTGGCGACAGCTCGTAGGTGCTGCGCCCCACGCTGACCTGGCGCTCGGCCATGGCCTCGAGCAACGCCGACTGGACCTTGGCCGGCGCACGGTTGATTTCGTCCGCCAGCACCAGGTTGTGAAAGATCGGGCCTTGCTGGAACACGAAGCTGCCGGTTTCCGGACGATAGATTTCGGTACCGGTGATGTCGGCGGGCAACAGGTCGGGGGTGAACTGGATACGATGGAACTGCGCTTCGATGCCTTCAGCCAGCTCTTTGATGGCCTTGGTCTTGGCCAGGCCCGGTGCGCCTTCGACCAGCATATGGCCGTCGGCGAGCAGGGCGATCAGCAGGCGATCGATGAGTTTTTCCTGGCCGAGAATCTGCGTAGAAAGAAAGGTTCGCAGCGCTAGCAGCGCTTCACGATGTTCCATCGATGACGGTTCCTGGAAAAGATGAGCCTGGGTGTCAGGAAAAAACACCGGCCTGGGGGGCTTACTTTAATGCATCGCGGGGTGTGGCGACTAACGGCGTGACGGGTATTTTTGGCAAAACTTGTAGGAATTTTGTGTAGGGGGGCTTGCTCCGGTGACGGCCGCACAGCCAACGCGTATCTACCTGACGCTCCGAGGTCCAAATGTGGGAGGGGGCTTGCCCCCGATGGCGGCCTCAGGGCCAGCCAGTATCTTGGATCAGACCGAGTACATATCCATTATTTAGGTAACGGCTGCTAATGGTTCCGCTTTTACAGCGGCTCACTTTTGAAAAGCGCAAAAGTAAGCAAAACGCTCTTGCCCCACCACTCGGCACCTCGCTAATGCTCGGTGTGCCCGAACGCAGGCTTGAATCCGTGGGCCGCCGCAATGGGCCATCCATGGCCCAGTGCGGCTAACCCGGCGTCCTGCCGGGTTACCCACGGATTCAAGCCTGCGTTCGGCCAGCGTGGTTTAACGGGGCGCCTAAGATCAAGAGCGGCTCGCTTCGCATCGTGGAGTGGTGTGGGTACCTATGCCAGTCAGTTAAGCGTACACCGCCCTCTGTAGGAGCGAGGGGGGCGCCTAGCTCTTGCTCGCGAAAAACGTCAACGATAACGCGTGCTATCTGAATGAACGCGGTGCCTGTGAGTTTTTCGCGAGCAAGCTCGCTCCTACAGTATTAGGGCAAGCGCCTCCCACAGTTGATCTTCTGTGTGGTGAAGACGTTGATCGGGGCAAGCTCTAGTGCAGTCAGTCAAGCGTGCACGCCGTCTGTAGGAGCGAGCTTGCTCGCGAAAAACGTCAACGATAACGCGTGCTTCTTGGATGAACGCGGTGCCTGTGAGTTTTTCGCGAGCAAGCTCGCTCCTACAGTATCAGGGCAAGCGGCCTCCTTCGGTGCCGCTTAAATCCGGGTGAAGGTGCCGGTGCCTTTGAGGATGTTCTGCAGGGTCTGCTCGACCTCGGCCAGGTCGGATGCGGCCGTGGCATGCGTGATCTCAAGGTGGTCCTTGCCCCCCAGCGCATCGGCATCGCCGGCGGCGAGTTCGATCCGCAGGGTCGTGGCCCCCAGGGTGATTTTCAGCCCGGCCAGCGTCGACGGCTCGTAATCCCAGGTCAACTCCACGTCGTCTTCGTCCGGGTAACGGCTGAGCATGAACATCTCGCCGTTCTTGCCGTGGCAGCAGAGCATGGCCATGTTGTCTTCTTCGTCGTCGCACGGGGTGGCCATCAGGGCGTCGGTTTTCAGCTGCAGCATGGGGAATCCTGTGTGGAGGAGGGGCGTTTGCGCCGGGTGATTGTGCCATTGCGGCGAATTTTATGCTGCGCGATGTGTCAGACTGGGATGCATGACCTGACGAGCAGTGTCGGTCATTTCCGGTACTCGTGGGCCTGAAAGCAGCCGGTTTTCATCCGGAAAAACCCGGTTGCCCAATTTGCAACCCCACACCTGCTTGCCGATGACCGAATATGTCGCAGCATCGCAAGCAGCGCGCTTCCCACACTCGTTAAGCTGCGCAACGGATGTGCTCCGTGCCAGGCGCCTGACCTGCCCGTCGTACCGTCACCCGGCAAGGTGCGCATCCGGTGGAAGTTGTATGTGACCTGACTGTCTTGTCCAGCTTCACCCACCTGTCACTCTGAATCGTTTATCGTGACCGACGAACAGAGCTGACGGTCTCCCCGCAGGGGGATAACACGCGACGCTTCCATCAATAACAAGCCCAAGCGGAGTACCACAGATGGCGTTCTTCACCGCAGCCAGCAAGGCCGACTTCCAGCACCAACTGCAAGCGGCACTGGCGCAGCACATCAGTGAACAGGCACTGCCACAAGTGGCGCTGTTCGCTGAGCAATTCTTCGGCATCATTTCCCTGGACGAACTGACCCAGCGTCGCCTTTCCGACCTGGCCGGTTGCACCCTGTCCGCCTGGCGCCTGCTTGAGCGCTTCGATCACACCCAACCGCAAGTGCGGGTCTACAACCCCGATTACGAACGTCATGGCTGGCAATCGACCCACACTGCGGTCGAAGTGCTGCACCATGACCTGCCATTCCTGGTCGACTCGGTGCGTACCGAGCTCAACCGCCGCGGCTACAGCATCCACACCCTGCAAACCACCGTGCTCAGTGTGCGCCGTGGCAGCAAGGGCGAACTGCTGGAAGTGCTGCCCAAGGGCACCCAGGGCGAAGGCATCCTGCAAGAATCGCTGATGTACCTGGAAATCGACCGCTGCGCCAACGCCGCCGAGCTGAACGTGCTGAGCAAAGAGCTCGAGCAGGTGCTGGGCGAAGTGCGCGTGGCCGTGGCCGATTTCGAACCGATGAAAGCCAAGGTCCAGGACCTGCTGGCCGGTATCGACGCCAGCGCTTTCGCTATCGACGGCGAAGAAAAGGCCGAGATCAAGAATTTCCTCGAGTGGCTGGTGGGCAACCACTTCACCTTCCTGGGCTATGAAGAGTTCGTGGTACGTGACGAGGCGGACGGCGGTCATATCGAATATGACGCCGACTCCTTCCTCGGTCTGACCAAGTTGCTGCGCGCCGGCCTCACCGCCGAAGACCTGCGCATCGAAGACTACGCCGTGGCCTACCTGCGCGAACCGACCGTGCTGTCGTTCGCCAAGGCTGCCCACCCGAGCCGCGTACACCGCCCGGCGTATCCGGACTATGTGTCGATCCGCGAAATCACCGCTGACGGCAAGGTCATCAAGGAACACCGCTTCATGGGCCTGTATACCTCCTCGGTGTATGGCGAAAGCGTGCGGGTGATTCCTTACATCCGCCGCAAGGTCGCGGAAATCGAGCGCCGCTCGGGCTTCCAGGCCAAGGCGCACCTGGGCAAGGAACTGGCCCAGGTGGTTGAAGTGCTGCCCCGTGACGACCTGTTCCAGACCCCGGTCGATGAGCTGTTCAGCACGGTGATGTCGATCGTGCAGATCCAGGAGCGCAACAAGATCCGCGTGTTCCTGCGCAAAGACCCGTACGGCCGTTTCTGCTACTGCCTGGCCTACGTGCCACGCGACATCTATTCCACCGAAGTGCGCCAGAAAATCCAGCAAGTGCTGATGGATCGCCTGAAAGCCTCGGACTGCGAGTTCTGGACCTTCTTCTCCGAGTCCGTGCTGGCCCGCGTACAACTGATTCTGCGGGTCGACCCGAAGAATCGCCTGGACATCGACCCGCTGCAACTGGAAAAGGAAGTGGTACAGGCCTGCCGCAGCTGGCAGGACGACTACGCCAGCCTGGTGGTGGAAAGCTTCGGCGAAGCCCACGGCACCAACGTGCTGGCGGATTTCCCCAAAGGCTTCCCGGCCGGTTACCGCGAGCGTTTCGCCGCGCATTCGGCCGTGGTCGACATGCAGCACCTCAACAGCCTGACCGAAGCCAACCCGCTGGTGATGAGCTTCTATCAGCCGCTGGGCCAGGTCTCCGGCCAGCGTGAGCTGCATTGCAAGCTCTACCACGCCGACACCCCGCTGGCGCTGTCCGACGTGCTGCCGATCCTGGAGAACCTGGGCCTGCGCGTTCTGGGCGAATTCCCGTACCGCCTGCGCCATGCCAATGGCCGCGAGTTCTGGATCCATGATTTCGCGTTCATCGCCGCCGAAGGCGTGAACCTGGATATCTCGCAGCTCAACGACACCCTGCAGGATGCCTTCGTGCACATCGTGCACGGCGATGCCGAGAACGATGCGTTCAACCGCCTGGTACTCACCGCCGGCCTGCCATGGCGTGACGTGGCGCTGCTGCGCGCGTATGCCCGTTACCTCAAGCAGATCCGCCTGGGCTTCGACCTCGGCTACATTGCCAGCACCCTGAACAACCACACCGACATCGCCCGCGAGTTGACCCGGTTGTTCAAGACCCGCTTCTACCTGGCGCGCAAGCTCACCGCCGACGACCTGGAAGACAAGCAGCAACGCCTGGAACAAGCGATCCTCGCCGCCCTGGACGATGTCCAGGTGCTCAACGAAGACCGCATCCTGCGTCGCTACCTGGACCTGATCAAGGCGACCCTGCGCACCAACTTCTACCAGACCGACGCCAACGGCCAGAACAAGTCGTACTTCAGCTTCAAGTTCAACCCGCATGCGATCCCCGAGCTGCCCAAGCCGGTGCCGAAGTTCGAGATCTTCGTCTACTCGCCACGCGTCGAAGGCGTGCACCTGCGCTTTGGCAACGTCGCCCGTGGCGGCCTGCGCTGGTCCGACCGGGAAGAAGACTTCCGTACCGAAGTGCTCGGCCTGGTAAAAGCCCAGCAGGTGAAGAACTCGGTGATCGTGCCCGTAGGCGCCAAGGGTGGCTTCCTGCCGCGTCGCCTGCCATTGGGCGGCAGCCGTGACGAGATCGCGGCCGAGGGCATCGCCTGCTACCGCATCTTCATTTCCGGCCTGTTGGACATTACCGACAACCTGAAGGACGGCGCCCTGGTGCCGCCGGCCAACGTTGTGCGTCATGACAACGATGACCCGTACCTGGTGGTGGCAGCGGACAAGGGCACTGCGACCTTCTCCGATATCGCCAACGGCATCGCCATCGACTACGGCTTCTGGCTGGGCGACGCGTTCGCCTCCGGTGGTTCGGCCGGTTACGACCACAAGAAAATGGGCATTACTGCCAAGGGCGCGTGGGTCGGTGTGCAGCGTCACTTCCGTGAGCGCGGCATCAATGTGCAGGAAGACAGCATCACCGTGGTGGGCGTCGGCGATATGGCCGGTGACGTGTTCGGTAACGGCTTGCTGATGTCCGACAAGCTGCAACTGGTCGCGGCCTTCAACCACCTGCACATCTTCATCGACCCGAACCCGAACCCGGCCACCAGCTTCGTCGAGCGCCAGCGCCTGTTCGAGCTGCCGCGTTCGGCCTGGACCGACTACGACACCAGCATCATGTCCGAAGGCGGCGGGATCTTCTCGCGCAGTGCCAAGAGCATTGCCATCTCGGCGCAGATGAAAGAACGCTTCGACATCCAGGCCGACAAGCTGACCCCGACCGAACTGCTCAATGCCTTGCTCAAGGCGCCGGTGGACCTGTTGTGGAACGGCGGTATCGGCACCTACGTCAAGGCCAGCACCGAGAGCCACGCCGATGTGGGCGACAAGGCCAACGACGCGCTGCGCGTCAACGGCAACGAGCTGCGCTGCAAAGTGGTGGGCGAGGGCGGCAACCTGGGCATGACCCAACTGGGCCGTGTCGAGTTCGGCCTCAATGGCGGCGGTTCCAACACCGACTTCATCGACAACGCCGGCGGCGTGGACTGCTCCGACCACGAAGTGAACATCAAGATCCTGCTTAACGAAGTGGTGCAGGCCGGTGACATGACCGACAAGCAGCGCAACCAGTTGCTGGCGAGCATGACCGACGAAGTCGGCAACCTGGTGCTGGGCAACAACTACAAACAGACCCAGGCCCTGTCCCTGGCCGCGCGCAAGGCTTACGAGCGCGCCGCCGAGTACAAGCGCCTGATGAGCGACCTGGAAGGCCGTGGCAAGCTGGACCGCGCCATCGAGTACCTGCCGACCGAGGAGCAACTGGTCGAGCGCGCCTCGACCGGCAAGGGCCTGACGCGTCCGGAGCTGTCGGTGTTGATCTCCTACAGCAAGATCGACCTCAAGGAAGCGCTGCTCAAGTCCCAGGTGCCGGATGACGAGTACCTGACCCGTGACATGGAGACCGCGTTCCCGCCGAGCCTGGTGGCCAAGTTCTCCGAGGCCATGCGCCGTCACCGCCTCAAGCGCGAGATTGTCAGCACCCAGATCGCCAACGACCTGGTCAACCACATGGGCATCACCTTCGTGCAGCGACTCAAAGAGTCGACCGGCATGAGTCCGGCGAACGTGGCCGGCGCCTATGTGATTGTGCGTGACATCTTCCATCTCCCGCACTGGTTCCGTCAGATCGAAGCCCTGGACCACCAGGTTTCGGCCGACGTGCAACTGGAGCTGATGGACGAACTGATGCGCCTGGGCCGTCGCGCCACGCGCTGGTTCCTGCGCAGTCGTCGCAACGAACAGGACGCCGGGCGTGATACCGCGCACTTCGGTCCGCACCTGGCGGCGCTGGGTCTCAAGCTCGATGAACTGCTTGAAGGCCCGACTCGTGAAGGCTGGCAGAACCGTTACCAGGCCTACACCCAGGCCGGCGTACCGGAGTTGTTGGCGCGCATGGTTGCAGGCACTACCCACCTGTACACCCTGCTGCCGATCATCGAAGCCGCCGACGTGACCGGGCATGACGCCGCCGAAGTGGCCAAGGCCTACTTCGCCGTCGGCAGCGCGCTGGACCTGCCGTGGTACCTGCAGCAGATCAGCGACCTGCCGGTGGGCAACAACTGGCAGGCCCAGGCCCGCGAAGCCTTCCGCGACGACGTGGACTGGCAGCAACGGGCGATCACCATTTCGGTCCTGCAAATGGCCGACGCGCCGCAGGACATGGAAGCCCGCGTGGCCCTGTGGCTTGAGCAGCATCAGGACATGGCGGATCGCTGGCGCGCGATGATGGTGGAAATCCGTGCTGCGGTCGGCACGGACTACGCCATGTACGCGGTGGCCAACCGTGAGTTGCTGGACCTGGCGTTGAGTGGTCAGTCGGTGTTGCAGCCGGCGTGATCGAGCGGTAATGAAGAGGCCCCGTATCGCAGGATACGGGGCCTTTTTTATCGGTGGGGGGCACGCTTCTCCCCGGATATCGGTGTCACCAGCCGAGAATGACCAGCGGTTCGAGCACCTGGAATACCCGCGTAATGGTTCCCCGCAGTTGCGCCAGGATGATGTCGCTTTCGGCGGTGTCCTGCATTTGATGCTTGATGGCCTGATAATCGTCTTCGACCGATGGCAGGGGCAATGCGCCATCTACCTTGGTCAGGACCAGCTTCAACAACGCACAGGCCTTGGGCAGATTACGTTCAAGTCCGTAGGTGCGGTGTACCCGATTCTTGTCCTGCGACAAGCCTGCCAGCGCATACGCGTACTCCAGCAGCCCATCGAGCTGGCCCATCATTGCCAGTTGGATAATCCTTTTTTGTTTTTCCTCAACACTGACCGCTTCGTCGGTGGTAAAGGCCAACTCGTACACTGCCTTTGGATAACCCCTGTCGGCCGCTCGTTGAGTCAGTTCCACGATCAGTGCCTGGCGTTCCAGGCGATTGGGTATCAGTTCCGGTCGTTTGGCGTAGGCGTCTTTCAGTTCGTATATCGCTGCGATGTCGCCTTGATCAGCGGCTTTTTTCAGCCACTGCACGTCGTTGGTCAGCGTATACAGACAACGCTGTGCCGAGGGCGTATCGGCAAGGGGTGGTGTGGTTGCCAGCGTCCTGGCTCTGGCCAGGGATTCGCTGTCGCCCAAGCGCAGCAATGCTGGAATATGGTCTTGAGCGGCCGCCAGTCGCAGCCATTTGGCGGTCGCCTCGCTGACAAGGCGAAAGCCGCCGTCCAGGCGCGTTTCGCAGGTGGCCATGGCGTATTGCGATTCCACGTCGCCTGCGGCGCCGGCGATGGTCAGATGAAACCTCGCCTTGTCATAACTGCCCAGTGCGTAAAGGCCAAGCCCGATCTGCTTGGCTGTTGCATTGAGTTCAGTCAAGGCTGTGTTGACCTCGGCCGGGAGTGCTGCGGACTGCTCTTTCAACTGCTTGAGCAGGTTGAACAGTGAGATTCGGGTTTGTGATTCGATGGACATGGTTCGTACCTGTGATAAGCACTGAAATTGTGCGAGACACAGGTTATGCAGAGCGTGTGGGGCCAAGGTGCTAATTACTTGACGCGCTGTGGCTGGCCACCTTGCCTGTGAGAGGCGGTGCGCTCCCACAGGTTGATCGTTATGCAGGTCGGATCAGTGGTTTTTCAAGAGCTGTGTTTCCAGGTGGTCCAGGTGCTGCGTCATCAGCGCTACGGCGGTGCCCGAGTCGCGCTGCGCCAGCGCATCCACAATCGCCACATGCTCCTGCCAGGCACAACAGGTGCGGGTTCGACGTTCGTACTGGGCAATGACCAGCGAGGTCAACGGCACCAGGCTATTGAGGAACTGCGCCAATGGCCCGTTCCCGGCGATAGCGGCCAGTTGTAAATGGAATTCACCGGACAACCGGATCGCCGGCCCGCGCTGGTCGCGTTCGATGCAGTCGCGTTCGCGGGCGATCAACTCGCGTAACTGGCGTACCTGTGCCCCTGTCGCCCGGGCGCAGGCCAATTGCACCACGGTCATTTCGGTCATGCGCCGGGCTTCGAGAATCTGCCGGGTTTGCTGGGCGTCCGGCGCCGCCACCTGGGCCCGCTGGTTGGGGCGCAGGATGATCACTTGCTGCTGTGACAACTTGGCCAGGACGCGGCGGATCACGCTGCGGCTCACGCCAAAGCGCTCCCCCAGGCTTTCTTCGGTGAAGCGGCTGGCGGGGGCGATGCGTTGCTCGAGAATGGCGTCGAACAGCCGTGGATAGATCTCATCTGCCGAGGGCTTCTTGCCCGGCACCCGACGCAGGCAGGGCAGGGGGTCGCGTTGCAGGGCGTGGACGTTCATGGCCTGTCTCCAATTATTCAACTGCCCAGATGGTCATCCGGGATGTTCAGGCGAATGCCCATGCGCAAGCCTTCCTGCAGGATGTGCCGACGCATTTCGGCACTGGCCAGGGCACTGTTCTTGTTGCGGATGGCGCGCACCACGGCTTCGTTTTCCTGCAGGCGTTCGGCCAGGTGCTCCGGGGAATTGCGCAACACCTGGGCGCTTTGCTTGAGCGCCGTGCTGGTCTGCTGCACCACGTTCTGGAAGATCGGGTTGGAGGTCAGGGCGAACAGTTCTTCGTGAAATTCGATGTAGGCGTTCATGCCCGCCTCGGCGTCGCCCGCATCCAGGGCTTCGCGCATGTCCATCAGGGTCAGGCGCAGTTGGCCGATTTCCTTGCTGCTGATGGATTGGGCGACCAGGCCGACGATGAAGGGTTCCAGGGTATAGCGCAGTTGCAGAATGTCTTCGAGGCTGGCATCGGCCACGGCGTCGCTCGACTGCGGCTCGCTGACGCTGGTTTCCAGCACCACCACGCCTTTGCCGGGCATGGAGCGCACCAGGCCGAGGGTTTCCAGCACGATCACCGCTTCGCGCAGGCTCGGGCGGCTGATGCCCATCTGCTCGGCCAGTTCACGCTGGCCGGGCAGCATTTCACCACGCCGCCATTGCCCGCGTGCCAGGGCGGCGCGCAGTTTTTCTACGACTGAATTGACGACGGTTGAGGTGCTGATCACGTCGATGTCTCCTTGATGTTGCGAATACGGCAGTCAATCTTGTGATGAACCAATGTGGGAGTGGGCAAGCCCCCTCCCACATTGGATTTGTGTTGTGCTTGAAAGCGGATCAGAACTCCTGATGCGCCGGCAATACCGGTTTCTTGGTCTGGAAGGCATAGCCTTGCTGACCGTCGAGTACCTTGTTGGCGCGCTGGATATCGATGTCTTTTTCCCAGCGGGCGATGGCCACGGTGGCGACGCAGTTGCCGATCAGGTTGGTCAAGGCACGGCCTATGCCCATGAACCAGTCCACCGCGAGTACCAGCACCAGGCCGACCACCGGAATCGCCGGGATGGCCGTGAGCGTGGCCGCCAGAATCACCAGGGCCGAACCCGGAATGCCGTGGGCGCCTTTGGAGGTGATCAAGGAGACCAGCAGGATCGTGAGCAGGTCGGTCATCGACAGCGGGGTGCCGGTCGCGTTGGCGATAAACACGATGGCCAGGGTCAGGTAGATCGAGAAACCGTCGAGGTTGAACGAGTAGCCGGTAGGAATCACCAGGCCCACGGTGGAGCTGCCAATCCCCAGGTGCTCCAGCTTGCGCATGATCTGCGGCAGCACCGCGTCGGACGAAGCCGTGCCCATCACGATCAGCAGTTCTTCGCGCAGGTACTTGAGCAGCGGCAGCATGCGCAGGCCCGACAAGCGCATCACCAGGCCGAGGATCAGGCCGACGAAGGCCAGGCATGTCAGGTAGAACAGGCCCACCAGGCTGCCCAGGTGTTGCAGGGAGTCCAGGCCATAGGTGCTGGTGGTGAACGCGATCGCGCCGAATACGCCGATTGGCGCCAGGCGCACGATCATGCCCATGATGCGGAAGATCACATGGCTCAGCTCGTTGATCAGCCGCGAGATGCCCGACGCCGCTTCACCCACCAGGTTCAGCGCACTGCCGAACAGCACCGAGAACAACAGCACCTGCAGCACGTTGTTGTCGGCGAAGGCACCGATTACCGAGTTGGGGATCAGGTCCATCAGGAACTGGCTGGTGCCCTTGATGTGCTGGCCCTTGTCGGCCAGTTCATTCAAGCCGGCGGACGAAAGCTGCTCAAGATGGATGTTGGCGCCGCTGCCGATGCCGGTGCTGAAGGCCATGATCAGGCCGAGCACCAGGGCGACGGTGGTCAGCACTTCGAAATAGATCACTGACTTCAAGCCAATGCGCCCGACTTTCTTCAAATCGCCGGCGCCGGAAATGCCGCTGACCACGACGCAGAATACAATCAGGCCGATCAGCATTTTGATCAGCTTGATAAAGCCGTCACCCAGGGGTTTGAGTTGCGAGGAGAATTCGGGGAGGGCCAGGCCGCAAATGACGCCTAGCATCAGGCCAATCACGACTTGCAGGAAAATCGAACGCGAGCACCATCTGAGCATGGGAGGGATCTCTATTCGGTGCCCTGGTGGTTCCAGGGCTTAATTGTTATGGTCTTACCGGTAAGTCCAGTGCGCGGCCAGTCTACGCCCGGTTTTTTTCAAACTACAAGTAAATATTCGGTGGTCGATAGGACCCGGTCTGACCAGTGAGTCGGTAAGTACGGTGTTTGAGCGGTTGACGCCGTGGAAATTTTTTTTGCGTATCATCCGCGCTCGGTACACGAGGTGATGGATGGAACAATCAGGCCTGACAACGGATGAAGCCGGGCGCACCTGCTGCGCCTGGTGTAACGCCGCGCCGCAATACCTGCATTACCACGACCATGAGTGGGGCGTGCCGGTGGCGGATGACGTCCTGCTGTACGAGAAGATTTGCCTGGAAGGTTTTCAGGCCGGGATGGCGTGGATCACTATCTTGCGCAAGCGCGAGCAGTTTCGGCGGGCGTTCGACGGCTTTGATTTTCGCAAGGTGGCGCAGTATGGCGAGGCGGATATCGAACGCTTGATGGGCGACCCGGGTATCGTGCGCAACCGGGCGAAGATTGTGTCGACGATCAACAATGCCCGCCGCGCCTGCGAACTGGTAAGTGAAAGCGGTTCGCTGGCGCGCTGGGTATGGTCTTTCGAGCCCGGCCCGCAGGAGCGCCCGGCGGTGGTGGACATGGCGTACTGGAACGCCAACCCGACCTCGCCGGCTTCGGTGCGCTTGTCCAAGGCGCTCAAGAAACGCGGTTGGACCTTTGTCGGCCCGACCACGATGTATGCGCTGATGCAGGCGCTGGGCATGGTCAATGATCACTTGGAGGGCTGCATCTGCCGAGAACGTATCGAAGCACTGCGGCATCAGTTCGAACGACCCTGAGCGCTCGCCCGCGTGCTCAGAAATATTTAAGCCAGGTGATATCCCTGCGCCGCGCCTTGAGTGCGGCGAACCATCGCACCGGCACATACAGCGCCAGTGGCAGCACCAACGCCACCGCCCACACGGCGCCGACGCTGTCGAAACCGAAATAATTGCCGTGATTGAGCCCAAACAACGCGACACACGCGACATGAATCAGTTTGAGCACATACAGGTGCAGCAGATAAAAGAACATCGGCGCCGCGCCAAATACCGCCAGCATGCTGATCCAGCGCTTGTGCCCGGCACGTTCGAACGCCAGCAGCAACAGCAGGCCGATGCCCAGCGTCAGCGCCAGGAACAACAACGAAGGTGGATACTTGGTGACGTTGAAAAAGCTCATCACGCTCTGCACGCCGCTGTCGTAGGCCTGCCAAGGCTTGTCGCCATATCCGTTGAGTGCCCGCAACAGCACAAACCCCAGCAGTGCGCCGACGCCTGCGAGCAGCAGATAACGCTGGCGCACGGCGGGGAGCACGGTCGTCGAAAACCACGGACCGAGGCCGTAGCCCAGGGCAATCACGCCGATCCATGGCAGTACCGGGTACGTCACACGAATGCGCAGGGTGTCGGACACCTCGATAAAACTGCGCTCATGCAGGATCGACCACGCCACCTGCGCGGCCGAGCCGGGGGTGAAATGCACGCCGTCGAGCAGGTTATGCCCGGCAATCAATACCAGCGCCAAAGTAATCAGCAGCGGGCGCGGCAACCATACCAGCGCGGCGAGGGCGATCATGCTTACCCCGATCGCCCAGATAACCTGCAGATAAAGCAGTCCCGGTGGCCACTGGAAGGTCCAGGCGAAGTGGACCAGCGTGACCTCCAATACCACCAGAAACAGCCCACGCTTGAACAAAAATGCCGACACCGCGCGCCGACCCTGGTATTTCTGGCCGTACAGCCAGGCTGACATACCGGTGAGCAACACGAACACGGGCGCGCAAAGATGGGCGAGGGTGCGGCTGAAAAACAGCGCGGGCTCGGTGGTGTCGATGTTCATCGGGTCGCCGACCTGGCGGTGCAGCAGGAACGTTTCGCGTGTGTGGTCGAGCAACATGAACAGGATCACCAGGCCCCGCAGGGCGTCGATGGAAAGCAGGCGTTGGCGTAGCGCAACAGCATCGGTCATGGGGCAGTTCACAAGGCTGGGAAAAAAAGAGGCGTTATCATATAACATTATTGGCGCATTGCCGCGCTGTTTAAACGAGCGTATCGGAGGCATTGATGACACACAGGAACGTCCAATCGGCCGAGGCCGTGATCGACTTCTGGAAACAGGCGGGCCCAAAGCGTTGGTTTGCCAAGGACGACGAATTCGACGCGAGCTTTCGCGAGACCTTCCACACCACCCATCTGCAGGCGGCCCGGCGCGAGCTGGAGGATTGGCTGGACACGCCCCACGGTGCGCTGGCCTTGCTGATCCTGCTGGACCAGTATCCGCGCAACGCTTTTCGTGGCACGGCGCATATGTTCGCCACCGACCCGCTGGCGCGCCTGTATGCGCGATGCATGGTGGACGCAGGATTGGATCAACTGATCGAACCCGAACTGCGCGCTTTTTGTTATTTGCCGTTTGAGCATTCGGAAGATCCGCAGGATCAGCAACGCTCCATCGCGCTTAATCAGCCTCTGGACGCCAATACCTCTCACTGGGCCCGGGAGCATGCGCGGATTATCCAGCGGTTTGGGCGCTTTCCCCATCGCAATGCGGTGTTGGCCAGAGAGACCACCGATGAAGAACGAGACTTCCTCGACGCCGGCGGATTCGCGGGTTAAGTGATCAAGCTGCACTATTCCCGCGAGGAATGGCCCCATAAAAACGCCGCATTGTCTTTATCATCGCGCATCTCGTAGCGTGAAGCCTTATTTCAAGGAGATCGCCCATGAGCCACCGTCCGCTGCGCCTCTACGTTGATTCGCTGTTCGTCAGCCCCTATGCCATGTCGGTATTCGTCGCCTTGCGGGAAAAGGGCTTGGCATTCGAGACCGTGCCCCTGGACCTGGAGGCCGGCCAGCAGCAGGCGGCGGGCTACGCGCGATTGTCTTTGACCCAGCGGGTGCCGACGCTGGAGGACGGCGAGTTCTCGCTGTCGGAGTCTTCGGCGATTACTGAATACCTGGACGAAGCCTATCCCGAGAGCCGCGTTTATCCGGTGGACCCGCAGCAGCGGGCGAGGGCACGGCAGGTGCAGGCGTGGTTGCGCAGTGATTTGCTGCCGATTCGCCAGGAGCGCTCGACCCTGGTGGTGTTCTGCGGGCAGAAGATGCCGCCGTTGTCGCCATTGGCCGAGGCTGCTGCGGGCAAATTGATCGGCGTGGCGCAGGAATTACTGATGGATGACCCGGACTACCTGTTCGGCACTTGGTCGATTGCCGATGTGGACCTGGCGGTGATGCTCAATCGCCTGATCCTCAACGGCGACGCCGTGCCGGCGCCACTGGTGGCTTACGCCCGGCGTCAGTGGCAAAGGCCATCGGTGCAGGAATGGCTCAACCAGCCACGCCCTGGGGTGTAGGGCTGTCGTTCATTTGCGCGACGCGCCGGTCCAGGTCTTCCCAATCGGCCATGCCCAGCACGCGCGTGGTGTTCAAACCGCGCAGGTAGCCACGCAGTTGCTGGGCACTGGCCGATTGCGCGGCGGCAACGCTGGTGTCACTCAACAGCACGTCTTCATACTCGACCAGGTAATCGGCGACGCGCTCGCGAAACTCCGGCAATACGGCTTCGCGGATGCGGTCGAAGGTTTTCTGGTGACGCTTCATGGCATGGTCCTTATAGGTTTTATGGGTTGGGCTACCTGACACTATCGGTTCAAATAATAGTCACCATCAAGGATCACAAGTTCTGTTTTTACGGCAAAAGCGCAAAATCCGCTCATCGAAACGCGGCTCAAGGAAATGCGCGATGAGGACTCTGATCCAGCTGGTTTTGATCACCCTGATGCTCGTAAACTCCGTGGGGTGTTGTACAGGTGCATGACACGTCTGCACCGCAGAGTGCCGCGCTGGTTGATACGCGGATCGACAGGCACCTATTTTGTTATTTTTCAGGAATGTTTATGCACGCTTTTTTCGCCCCGGCCCTGGCTCTTTCTGCCCTGGCGCTGACCGGTTGCATCACGGCTCCGAACGCCCCATCGCTGACCCTGCACACCGCCAAAACCCCTGAAGGCTATGTGCAATGCGTACTGCCCAAGCTTGAAAAGCACGGCATCACCTCGACCGTGACGCAGAACTCGCGCCACGCCAAGGTGCTGTTGACCAGCAAGATCGCGGCTGATGATGTGCTGGAAGCCTATAAATCCCAGGATGGCACCAAGGTGTTCCTGTACGAGCGCAAACCGCTGGCTTCGGCGATCAAGGCGTCACGGCTCGAACAGGCTGCGCAGGACTGTCAGTAACCTGTGCAAGAATGAATACAAATCAAATGTGGGAGGGGGCTTGCCCCCGATAGCGGTGGGTCAGCTACAGTTTTGCTGACTGACACACCGTCATCGGGGGCAAGCCCCCTCCCACATTTGGATAGTGTTCGACTCAGGGTTTTGACTCATTGCTGAAGGCATTCACGGTCTTGACCAGCCCCTGCGCCGCCAAAGCCACCAGTTCACCGCCTTTCTCTACCGTCGCCAATGCCGGGTCCGAGCCCATGCGCCCGTCGGGGAAGCGTGCGCGAAAGTCCAGCGCTTCGCGGATCGGGCCGGTGTTGGCGATTCGCGGCGAGTACTCGGCCGACTTGATCGAGTCCGGATAGGCCCATTGCGTCACGGCAATCTCCGACGGGGTGGCGTGGCTGCCATGGCCCACCGGGAATTGGCGCTGCGCCAGGTCGGTGACGCCTTCCAGGTCCCACCAGTTGACCAGCTTGAGGGCGAACCCGGCCGGGCGGCGGGCAAAGCTGGCTTCGGCGTAGAGTTCGGAAAACGCCGCTTCGATGGTGGCGATATTGCCGCCGTGGCCGTTGAGGAACAGGATCTTGTCGAAACCATGCCCGGCCAGCGAGCGCACCCAGTCGCCGATCGCGGCGATAAAGGTGGAAGGGCGCAGCGAGATGGTGCCGGGAAAGCCCAAGTGGTGCTGGGCCATGCCGATGTTGAACGTCGGGCCGACCAGAATATCAGCCTGCTTCTGCGCCTCGACGGCGATGATCTCCGGGCACATCCAGTCGGTGCCCAGCAGGCCGGTGGGGCCGTGTTGCTCGTTGGAGCCGATGGGAATTATCACCGTGCGGCTGCGCTGCAGAAACTGCCCGATCTCGATCCAGGTGGACGTGTGTAGAAGCATGCGACGCTCTCTTTTATCTGTGGGACAGGCTATCCGCCACGGATTGTACGACTACTGGCCACCTGTTGGGGTTTGCAATTGAGATAGGTCGAAGACTTCAACCAGCGCTGGTCGGGGTACCACGAAAACATGAATTGTCCGTCCTTGAGCTTGTCCACCACTTGGCGCGCGACTTGCGGGCGCACCGCCGGGCAGCCCTGGCTGCGGCCGATACGGCCTTCGCGCTTGCTCCATAGCGGGCTGACGTAGTCGGCGGCATGAATCACAATGGCGCGGTCGCGGGCCAGGTCATTGAAGCCAGGCTCCAGGCCGTCCATGCGCAGCGAGTATCCGTGGGTGCCGAGGTAACTTTCCTGGGTGCGGAACAGGCCCAGGCTGGACTGATGACTGCCTTCGAGATTGGAAAATTCGGTGGCGAAGTTTTCGCCGGACTTGGCGCCGTGGGCCACCAGGTCGCGCAGAACCAGGGTCTTTTTGCGCAGGTCGAAAATCCACAGCCGACGGGCGGTAGACGGCTGGGAGTAGTCAATCACGGCCAGGCGATCGGAGCGTTCCTCGCCGTTATTGACCGCGCACTGCACCGCGCTAAGGGCGCTTTTCAACACGATGGGATTGAGTTCTGGAGCCGAGCGCGCCAGGCTGCTATACAAAGAAGCAGGGGAGCCATTGGCGGCGAGCGCAACAGCGCTCGGGAACGTCAGGCTCGCCGTGATCAGGCCCAGGGTGGTTAACCCGAGCCGGCGCATAAAAGTCAGCATCTACAAGCGAGTCCCCGCTGTGGAGTGGAGCTAAGTCAATTGTTCAAAAAACACGCATGTTACTTGAGCATTTGCCTGCTCGTTACACCACTGGTCGCCACAGCCGAAGCGCTGCCGCTGGAACCGTTGCCGGTCACGACTCCAGCACCGGTCGACCTGGCGCCGCTGCAACAGGCCCTGGCGCAGTTGCCCAGTGTCTGCCCGCAGCTCGCGCCGCGTATCGACGCCAGTGCGCAATTGCGCCTGCAAGCCTTTTACCAACAGCAGGGCGATGCGCAGTTGTGGTCTTCCGACGCGCGTCGGCAGGCCTTGCACGACCAGTTGCTGATGCTCGCCGACGACGGCCTGGACCCCACCCACTATAGCCTGCCCGCTGCAGATGCCACGGCCAATGTGCTGTGCAGCGATATTGCGATCAGCCAGCAGTACCTCCAGGCCCTGCAGGATTTGCACTTCGGGCGCCTGCAGCAATCGCGCTTCGAACCGCTCTGGCACGCCCAGCCGCCGGCCGACGACCCAGGCACCGCCGTGCTGGCCTTCGCCGCCACCGGCTTGCAGGACATGGCCCAGGCATTCGACCAGGCGCGGCCCAGCGCGGATTTGTATCGCAGCCTGCGTAACGCTTATTCCAGTGCGCGCCAGCAGCCGTTGCCGCAGTGGGAGGCGGTGGGCAGTGGGCCGCTGTTGCGTCCGGGCATGGAAGACCCACGGGTGCCGGAACTGGCGCGACGCCTCTACCGCGGCGGTTACCTGACCTCTGAACCCAAGGGCAGCGCCCGGCAGTACGGCCCCGAGCTGGTCGCTGCGGTCAAGGCCTTCCAGCTCAGCCATTCCCTGCAGGCCGACGGTGTGATCGGTGCCGGCACTGTGGCTGAACTCAATATCAGCCCGGCGATGCGCCGCGACCAGTTGCGCATCAACCTCGAGCGGTTCCGCTGGCTGGCCCGGGACCTGGAGCCCGAAGGCGTGGTGGTCAACGTCGCGGCCGCGCAACTGAGCGTGTACCAGAGCGGCATTCCCGTGTGGCAGACCCGCCTGCAAGTGGGCCGCGCCGAGCGCCAGACACCGCTGCTCAAATCGCGCATCACGCGGCTGACCCTCAACCCGACATGGACCATCCCGCCCACCATCATGCGCGAGGACAAGCTGCCGGCCATCCGCCTCAATCCGGAATACCTGCGCCAGCAGAACCTGCAAGTGCTGGATGCTGAAGGCCACCCGCTGACGCCGGAGCAAGTCGACTGGGCGCGTCCCGGTAATATCCTGCTGCGCCAGGAGGCGGGGCCGCGCAACCCGTTGGGCAAGATCGTGATGCGTTTCCCCAACCCGTATTCGGTGTACCTGCATGACACGCCGAGCCAGCCACTGTTTACCAAGGGGCCACGGGCGTTCAGCTCGGGGTGCGTACGGGTCGAACAACCGCTGCTGTTGCGCGACCTGCTGGTGACGCCGGCCGAACGTACGCGCACCGACGAGCTGCTGGCCACCGGCATCACCCATGAATTCAGGCTGGCCACGCCGGTACCGGTGCTGCTGGGGTATTGGACGGTGGAAGTGGATCGCCAGGGAAGTCTGGTGTACGCGCCGGATATCTACGCGCGTGATCCGGTATTGATCAAGGCCATGGGGAGTGTGCTGTAGAACTGAATGGCTAGGTACCCATGTGGGAGGGGGCTTGCCCCCGATGGCGGCCTCGCAACCGACGGGTATCCATCTGACGCACCTCGGTCCAAATGTGGGAGGGGGCTTGCCCCCGATGGCGGCCTCTGGGCCGACCAGGATGTTGGATTGGACCGAGTACATATCCGTTTCTGCGGCAACGGCTACTTAGGGTTCCGCCCTGACGGCGGGTCACTTTGGAAAAGCCCCAAAGTAACCAAAGGGCTCTTGCCCCACCACTCGGCACCTCGCTTAGGCTCGGTGTGCCCTCACTCCGGCTTGAATCCGTGGGCCGCCGCAATGGGCCATCCTTGGCCCAGTGCGGCTAACCCGGCGTCCTGCCGGGTTGCCCACGGATTCAAGCCTGCGTTCGGCCAGCGTGGTTTAACGGGGCGCCTGAGATCACAAGCAGATCAAGATCAAGAACGACTCGCTTCGCATCGTGGTTACCGTTGGCTGCTACGGTCTGGAAAGTTGTGTAGATACCTATGCCCCGATAGCAGTCAGCCAGACACGGATGTTCAAGCTGACACACCGCCATCGGGGGCAAGCCCCCTCCCACATTTGGATCTTTACCTATTCGGGCATCAACTGCTGGCGACACTCCAGCACCAGCCGCGCGCCGCCCAGTTCGCTGGTGGCCACGTCCAGCTTGAAGCCGTGCAGGTTGATAATCGCCGCGACAATCGACAGGCCCAGGCCGAAACCGCCTTGCTGATCACTCTCATCGACCCGATAGAAGCGCTGGAACACCGACGCCCGTTCGGCCGCAGGAATCCCCGGCCCGGAGTCGAGCACTTCGATCCGTGTGCTGCCCACATCATTGACCGCGCGCAGGATCACCTTGCCGCCCGGCGGGGTGAACTTGATCGAATTGCTCAGCAGGTTGGCCAGGGCCTCGAACAGCAGGGCGCGGTCGCCGGTGATCCAGGGCAGTGAGTCCGGGGTCTGCAGCAGCAGTTCCAGCTCGCCTTCCTCGGCCAGGGGCAGGTAGAAGTCATGCAGCTCGCGCAACAGTGGCAGTGGGTCCATCAGCAAGAAACCCGACCGTCGCTGGTGGTCTTCCAGTTCCGAAATCCGCAGCAGGCCGCGAAAACGCGCCATCAGTGTGTCGGTTTCGGCAATCGCGTCATCGAGCTTTACCGCATGGGCCGAGTCTTCCTCCGCTTGTTGCTTGATGCGGTAAAGCTGCGCACGCAAGCGAGTCAGTGGGGTGCGCAGATCGTGGGCGATGTTGTCGCACACGCCCTTGACCTCGTTCATCAGCTTCTCGATGCGGTCGAGCATGGCATTCACGATGGCCGCGAGCATGTCCAGCTCATCGCGCCGGTTCGACAGCGGCAAGCGGTGCGTGAGGTCGCCGGCGACGATGGCCTCGGCGCTCGCCTGAATGCCGCGAATGCGCCGCAGTGGGCGACGGCGCAGCAAGTGCCAGCCGGCAATGCCCGGGAGGATGGTCAGCGACAGCGCCCACAGCAGGGCATGCCAGATGATCCGGGTCACGCCGAACAGGGAGCCGTTGGCGCGCACCAGTACCAGCCAGCGCCCGTCTTCGGTGTGGGTGGCCACGGCATCGCAGCTGTCCTTGGGCAGTTTCGGGTCGTCGGAATCGACACAGTTGGCCAGGGCGTGGATCTTGCCATCGAGCGGCAAGTCGGGCGGCACGGCGCGGATCGGCCCGCTCAAGGGACGAAACTGTTCGTCGAACAGGCCGTAGGCATCCACGCCTTTCATGTCGAACGTCATGCTGGTGGTCAGCGCCTCCACCAGTTCTTCACCGTCGAAGCGCTGGAACAAATGCTGGCGCTGCATCAGCGAATGGCGTGACAGGTCGCTGAGGTAGCCCGACACCTCGTAATACAGCACCCCCATGAGGATGCAGCTCCATGCCACGAACAGCGAACTGTACAGCGCCAGCAACCGACTGCTGGAAGAGCGCCAGCCTTTAGAGGGGTTCAGCAATGACATATCCCGAGCCTCGTACCGTGCGAATCAGCGGCGTGAGGCCCGGCGGGTCGATTTTCTTGCGCAGGCGACCGATGTGCACGTCGATCAGGTTGGTGCCGGGATCGAAGTGATAGCCCCAGACTTCCTCGAAGATCATCATCCGCGACAGGATCTGCCCGGTGTTGCGCATCAAGAATTCCAGCAGCTTGTACTCGGTGGGCAGCAGGCTCAACGGCTGATCGGCGCGGCTCGCTTCGCGGCTGATCAGGTTCAGTTCGAGGTCGGCCACGCGCAGGGCGGTTTCGAATTCCTTGACCGTGCTTTTACGTCGCAGCAGCACCTCGACGCGCGCGGCCATCTCATCGGACGCGAAGGGCTTGGTCAGGTAGTCATCACCGCCGGCGCGCAGGCCGCGCACGCGTTCGTCCACGTCGGAGAGGGCGCTGATCATCAGGATCGGCGTGGATACGCCGATGGTGCGCAGGGTAGTGACGATGGCCAGGCCATCAAGTTCGGGCAGCATGCGGTCGAGGGTGATCAGATCGTAATCACCACTGACGGCACGGACCAGGCCTTCGCGGCCATTGTCCACCCAGTCTACGTCCAGTCCATGGCTACTCAGCTCGGCGACGATCTCGCGGGCCGTTACGGCGTCATCCTCGATGGTCAAAATGCGGGTCATAGGATTACCTGGTGAGCGTTCACACTAGAAGTGTGGGCATTTTGCCAAGAAGTTGCTGAATGTTTCCTAAATAAAACTTCATCTACACAAATCAATGTGGGAGGGGGCTTGCCCCCGATAGGCGTAGGGCAGGTTGTCAATTCTGACCAGACACACCGCAATCGGGGGCAAGCCCCCTCCCACATTGGGTGTTCAATAGGAGAATGCATAACGCCCGCTCTCTACAGGCCATTCTTGCAACTTGCATGATTTTAAGAAGTTCAATTTAGTTAAGTTGTTGAAATATAAGGATTTTATTTTTTGCCTGGGCTGGCACGCTGCCTGCACTGTCCTTTTTGAGACTTGTAACACTATTTTTCATGCCTGGAGCAAAACAACAATGATCACATCCTCATCCACGCTGCAAGAGTCAAGCGCGCTCTCCGGGGTTTCCTGGGGGGCGATTTTTGCTGGGGCCGCCGCCGCAGCCGCACTGTCCCTGATCCTGGTGCTGCTGGGCTTCGGCCTGGGCTTTTCGGCGGTGTCGCCGTGGGCCGACAGCGGCATGAGCGCCAAGGGGCTTGGCATTTCCACGATTGTCTGGCTGGCATTCACTCAAATCGTTGCGTCGGGCCTGGGCGGCTACATTGCCGGCCGGTTGCGCGTGAAGTGGGCCAATATGCATGGCGATGAGGTGTACTTCCGTGACACCGCACACGGCTTCCTGGCCTGGGCGGTCGCGACACTGATCACCGCGATGCTGGTGGTCGGTTCGATCAGCAGCGTGGTCAGCGGCGGCGTCAAAGCCGGTGCCAGCGTTGCATCGGGCGCCGCCAGCGGCATGTCCCAAGCCGCCGGCAGCATGGCCAAGGGCGCCCACAGCGGCGACTTCGGCTACTACGTCGACAGCCTGTTCCGCGACGACCGCCCTGCAGCGGTCGGCGATGACGCCGCCCATGCCGTGGTCGGTCGCATCTTTGCGCGTACGTTGAGCAATGACGGCCAATTGGCTCCGGAAGACCGTACCTACCTGGCCCAGTTGATCAGCCAGCGCACCAATCTCAGCCAGGCCGATGCCGAGGCACGCATCGACAAGGTCTACGGCGATGCCCGTAAAGCTGTCGAAGACGCCAAGGTCAAAGCCAAGCAAGCCGCCGACACCGCTGCAAAAGTCGCGGCATACACCTCGCTGTGGACCTTCGTCGCGCTGCTGATCGGTGCCTTCTTCGCCAGCTTCGCCGCTACCTTCGGCGGTCGCCGCCGGGATGCCGTGGTGTACGTCGAAACCGAAAACTACATTCGTTAAATCAAGGAGAACATGATGCGCTCATTACTGCTGTGGTTCCTCGGCGTGCCAATTCCGCTGATTATCCTGATCGCCATTTTCATGCACTAAATCTGAGCCTGGCTCAATGTGGGAGGGGGCTTGCTCCCGATAGTGGAGTGTCAGTCAGCCGATTCGGCGACTGACACCCTGCTATCGGGGGCAAGCCCCCTCCTACATTTGGTTGGCGGTGAACCAGCCTTAGTCGTCGAACCCCACCTGCTCGTGAATCTCGTCCACCTTCAACTCCAGCCGATACGCCACTGCAATGAACAATGCCTGGCACAGGCACAGCGTGGCGCTCAGTGAGCGGAAGGCGAACGAGGAGCCTTCATTGACCAACAGCACCGCGTTCGCCCGCTTGGCCAGGGGCGACAGGTTGCTGTCGGTGATAATCAACGTCTTGGCCTGGTGATGCTGGGCGATGCGCAGGCAGTGCTGGGTCTCCTTGCCGTAGGGCGTAAAGCTGATCGCGATCACCAGGTCATTGGCGCGCACGCTGCGCATCTGTTCGCGATAGCTGCCACCCAGCCCCGAAACCAGGTGAATGCGCTTGTTGGTGTGCTGCAGGTTGTACACCAGGTAGTCGGCCACCGCGAATGAGCGGCGTACGCCGACCACGTAGATATTGTCGGCATTCACCACCAGGTCCACGGCCTTGTCGAAGGCCGCGTCGTCCAGCTCAAGCCCCAGCCGTTCGATGCCGGATAACGTGGCGTTGACGCACTCGCGCGCCAGGTCGCCGCCGCTGGCCTTCTGCGACTTGTTGGCGATCATGCTGCGGATGCGCTGCTGGTAGTTCTGCACCGGCGTGGTCTTGTGGGTATACGCCTCGCGAAACAACGCCTGCATCTCACTGAACCCGCTGAAGCCGAAACGCTGGGAAAACCGCACGATGGCCGAGGGGTGCACTTCGCATTCGCGGGCGATGTCGCTGATGCGGTCGACCATGATTCGGTCGCTCTGCTGGCTCATGTAGCTGGCGATGCGCTTGAGTTGGCGCGGCAGGCTTTCGTATTCCTCGGTAATCAGCTGCAACAGGCGTTCGGCATTGATCGCAGGGCTGGCGATTGGATCTTCCAGGGGGGTCTCGGGATCGGTGCGGGACATGGGCAATCCTTCTGGCGTGTTCGTCTGATGCGCTGATGAGTGGCGCAAGTCTACAGGGTAGGCACAAAAAAATACCTCGGCATCACGGCCTGCGCGGGCTGCTGAAACGATGCACGAAGGCTGTCACCGCATTATGTCGGCTTATTGGAAAAAATATTCCACTAAAAATAATTATGGAATAAATATTGATTGCCGCCGCCGGACGTTCTAGTCTGCTCCCACCAAAGAGCGTTTGCCGTCGCCACGGCGGCACAGCGCAGGCTGATAAAAATAACAGGAGCCAGCATGGGCCAGACTCGTTTTGCCAGTGGGCGTCAATTGGATCTGATTTGCCTCGGACGCCTGGGCGTCGACCTCTATGCGCAGCAAGTGGGGGCGCGGCTTGAGGACGTGTCCAGCTTTGCCAAGTACCTCGGCGGTTCCTCGGCCAATATCGCCTTCGGCACGGCGCGGCTGGGGCTCAAGTCAGCGATGCTCAGCCGGGTGGGCGACGACCATATGGGCCGCTTCCTGGTGGAATCCCTGGCCCGTGAAGGCTGCGACGTCAGCGCCATCAAGGTCGACCCGGAACGCCTTACCGCCCTGGTGCTGCTCGGTCTCAAGGACCGCGAAACCTTCCCCCTGGTGTTCTACCGCGAAAACTGCGCCGACATGGCCCTGCGCGCCGAAGACGTCAGCGAAACCTTCATTGCCTCCAGCAAGGCGCTGCTGATCACCGGCACGCATTTCTCCACCGACGGCGTGTACAAGGCCAGTATCCAGGCGCTGGACTATGCGGCCAAACACAACGTCAAGCGCGTGCTCGACATCGACTACCGCCCGGTGCTCTGGGGCCTGGCCGGCAAGGCCGATGGCGAGACCCGTTTTGTTGCCGACCAGAACGTCAGCCAGCATGTGCAGAAGATCCTGCCGCGTTTCGACTTGATCGTCGGCACCGAAGAAGAATTCCTGATTGCCGGCGGCAGTGAAGACCTGCTCGGCGCCTTGCGTACGGTGCGAGCACTGACGCCCGCCATCCTGGTGGTCAAGCTCGGCCCGCAAGGCTGCACGGTGATTCACGGCGCTATTCCAGAACGCCTCGAAGACGGTGCGATCTACCCTGGCGTGCGCGTGGAGGTGCTCAATGTGCTGGGCGCCGGCGATGCCTTCATGTCGGGCTTCCTCAGCGGTTGGCTCAACGACGCCACGGATGAGCGTTGCAGCCAGTTGGCCAATGCCTGCGGCGGCCTGGTGGTGTCGCGCCATGCCTGCGCGCCGGCCATGCCGACGCCTGCCGAGCTTGAGTACCTGTTCAATAGCCCGGTGCCGATCACCCGGCCTGACCAGGACGCGACCCTGCAACGCCTGCACCGCGTCAGCGTGCCGCGCAAAACCTGGAAGCAGCTGTTCGTGTTCGCCTTCGACCATCGCTGGCAACTGGTCGACCTCGCCCAGCGCGGCGGCCAGGATCTGGCGCGCATCAGTGCGATCAAGCAATTGTTTATCCAGGCCATCGAACGCGTGGAGCGCAAGCTGGGCGAGCAGGGCATCGAGGCCGATGTGGGCCTGTTGGCCGACCAGCGTTTCGGCCAGGATGCGCTCAACGCCGCCAGCGGTCGCGGCTGGTGGATCGCGCGCCCGGTGGAGGTACAGAACTCGCGGCCGTTGGCGTTCGAACACGGCCGCTCCATCGGCAGCAACCTGATTACCTGGCCTGCGGAACAGGTCATCAAGTGCCTGGTGCAATTTCACCCCGACGACGAGCCGCTGCTGCGCCTGGAACAGGAAGCGCAGCTCAAGGCGCTGTACGAGGCGTCCATTGTCAGCGGCCATGAACTGCTGCTGGAAGTCATCCCGCCCAAGGATCATCCCTCCACCTATCCCGACGTGCTCTACCGCAGCCTCAAGCGCCTGTACAACCTGGGCATCTACCCGGCGTGGTGGAAGATCGAGGCGCAATCGGCTGCGGACTGGAAAAAGCTCGACGAACTGATCGAAGAACGCGACCCGTACTGCCGGGGTGTGGTGCTGCTGGGGCTGAATGCGTCGGCGGAATTTCTCGCCGACGGCTTCAAGCAGGCCAGCCAGAGCACCACCTGCCGAGGGTTTGCCGTGGGCCGCACGATCTTCCAGGAACCGAGCAAGGCGTGGATGGCGGGGGAGATTGATGATGAGACCCTGATCCAGCGGGTGCAGGCCACCTTCGAACAGCTTATTACTGCCTGGCGCAGCGCCCGAAATTAAATCAGATCAAATGTGGGAGGGGCGGTGCGACGATTCGACTTGCCCCCGATAGCTGAGTGTCAGGCAACACTTCTGTAGCTGAACTGCCGCTATCGGGGGCAAGCCCCCTCCCACATAGAGCAGATCTCATGCAACTTTGAAAGACAATAAAAGGTGCAGCCATGCCCGCAATCCGAATTGGCATCAACCCAATCTCCTGGAGCAACGACGACCTGCCGGCGCTGGGCGGTGAAACGCCGCTGAGTACCGCGTTGAGTGAAGGTAAAGAGATCGGCTACGAAGGGTTTGAACTCAACGGCAAATTCCCCAAGGACGCCAAAGGGGTCGGCGACGTGCTGCGCCCCTATGACCTGGCGCTGGTCTCCGGCTGGTATTCCAGCCGCCTGGCGCGGCGTTCGGTGGCCGAGGAAATCGAGGCCATCGCCGGCCACGTCGAGTTGCTCAAGCACAATGGCGCCACGGTGCTGGTGTATGGCGAAGTGGCCGATTCGATCCAGGGCTCGCGCGTCCGTCTGATCGAACGCCCGCGCTTTCACACCGAGCAGGCGTGGCAGGCGTACGCCGACAAGCTCACCGAACTGGCGCGCTTTACCCTGTCCCAGGGCGTGCGCCTGGCCTACCACCACCATATGGGCGCCTATGTCGAATCCGCCGAGGATATCGATCAGCTGATGCGCCGCACCGGCCCGGAAGTCGGCCTGCTGTTCGACTCGGGCCATTGCTACATGGGCGGCGGCGAGCCCCTTGAGGTGCTGCGCAAACATATCGAGCGCATCTGCCATGTGCATTTCAAGGACGTGCGCAAACCCGTGGTGCAGCTGGCGCGCAACCAGATGTGGAGCTTTCCCGACTGCATCGTCAACGGCACCTTCACCGTGCCCGGCGATGGCGATATCGATTTTGCGCCATTGCTCGATGAGCTGTTGGCCGCCGGTTACACCGGCTGGCTGGTGGTCGAGGCCGAGCAGGACCCGGCCGTCGCGCCCAGCTATATCTATGCGAAAAAAGGCTATGACACGTTGCGAGCATTGCTCGACGAGAGGACTTAACCATGAGCTTGCTGGTCAAGAGTAACAAGCGCGGGCAAACCATGGTCGCCCTGGAAGCGGGGCGCCTGGAGTATGTGGGTTTCAGCGCTTATCGCCTGAGCCTGGGGGAGACGCTGCCGGTCAGCGCCGGCGACCAGGAGCTGTGCCTGGTGCTGCTCAGCGGCCGGGTAAATATCCAGGGCGAGGGCTTCGACTGGCAGAACCTGGGGGATCGGCAATCGGTGTTCGAGGACAAATCCCCGTTTGCCGCCTACCTGCCGCCCGGCACCGACGCCAGGGTCACCGCCTTGAGTGACGTACAGATCGCGGTGTGCGCCGCACCCGGCGCGGGCGGTTACACACCGCGCCTGATCCGCCCGGAACAGTGCAAGCGCAGCGTGCGCGGCAAAGGCGCCAACACTCGCTACGTGTGCGACATCCTGCCCGACAGCGAGCCGGCGCATTCATTGCTGGTGGTGGAAGTGCGCACGCCGTCCGGGCATTCGTCGAGCTACCCGCCGCACAAGCACGACACCGATGACCTGCCGCACCAGAGCTTTCTGGAAGAGACCTATTACCACCAGATCAATCCGCCCCAGGGCTTCGTATTTCAGCGCGTGTACACCGACGACCGCAGTATCGACCAGGCCATGGCCGTGGAAAACAGCGACCTGGTGGTGGTGCCCAAGGGTTATCACCCGGTCAGCGTGCCGTACGGCTACGAGTCGTACTACCTGAACGTCATGGCCGGCCCCAAGCGTGCCTGGCATTTCCATAATGACCCGCAGCACAGTTGGCTGCTGGACCTCTGAAACGGTTTTGCACGGAGAACAACAACAATGAAGTCGCCGCTACGCTTTGCCCTTAACCGGATGGTCGCACCCAACCTGTCCCTGCCGGATTTCATCCAGTTGGCCGCGTCGCTCAAGTGCGATGCCATCGAGATCCGCAATGATCTCAAGGACCGCCAGATCGAATACGGCACGCCCGCCAGCCGCGTGCGCGAGTTGTGCGCGGCGCAGGGCATCACGGTGCTGTCGATCAACGCCTTGTATCCGTTTGACGTGTGGAACGATCAACGCCGGGCCCAGGCAATCGAGCTTGCCACCTATGCCCGTGAATGTGGCGCCCAGGGCCTGGTGATGTGCCCGTTCAACGAGCCGGGCGACACGCGCACCGATGCCCAGCGCGCCGCCGGTTTGCGCACGGCGCTGAGCGAACTGGCGCCGATTCTGCGCGAGTACGGCATCCTCGGCTTTGTCGAACCCCTGGGCTTCGAAGAGTCTGCCCTGCGCCGCAAGCGCGTGGCGGTGGACGCGATCAAGGCCATCGGCGGCCTGGATGTGTTCCGTGTGGTGCACGACACTTTCCATCACCATCTTGCCAACGAGCATGAGTTCTTCCCGGAACTCACCGGCCTGGTGCACATCTCCGGCGTGGAAGATGCCGACGCGCCGCTCAACGCGATCCGTGATGGCCACCGCGTACTGGTAGGCGAGGGCGATATCCTTGGCAATGCGGCGCAGATCGACACCTTGCTCAGCACCGGCTACAGCGGCTACCTGTCGTTCGAGCCGTTTGCGAGCAGCGTGCATGAACTGGCGGATATCCAGCAGGCCTTGGGGGCAAGCATTGCCCACCTGAAAAAAAGTTAAGGGGCGCGACATGACCACCACCCGACTGACCATGGCCCAGGCCCTGGTGAAGTTCCTGGATAACCAATACATCGAAGTCGATGGCGTGCAGAGCAAGTTTGTCGCTGGCGTGTTCACCATTTTCGGTCACGGTAATGTGCTGGGTCTCGGCCAGGCGCTGGAGCAGGACAGCGGTGACCTGGTGGTGCACCAGGGCCGCAACGAGCAGGGCATGGCCCACGCCGCCATCGGCTTTGCCAAACAGCACCTGCGCCGCAAGATCTACGCGTGCACCGCCTCGGTGGGGCCCGGCGCGGCGAACATGCTCACCGCTGCGGCCACCGCCACGGCCAACCGCATTCCGTTGCTGCTGTTGCCCGGCGATGTCTACGCCAGTCGCCAGCCTGATCCGGTGTTGCAGCAGATCGAGCAGTTTCATGACCTGAGCATCAGTACCAACGACGCTTTTCGCTCGGTCAGCAAATACTGGGACCGCATCAACCGCCCGGAGCAATTGATGAGCGCGGCGATCCACGCCATGCGCGTGCTTACTGATCCGGCGGAGACCGGCGCGGTCACCCTGGCGCTGCCCCAGGATGTGCAGGCCGAAGCCTGGGACTACCCGGATTATTTCCTGCAAAAACGCGTGCACCGCATCGAGCGTCGCCCGCCGACGAGCGCGATGCTTGACGATGCATTGGCCGCCTTCAAGGGCAAGCGCAAACCGCTGATCATCTGTGGCGGCGGGGTGAAGTACTCCGGCGCGAATGCTGCGCTGCAAGCCTTTGCCGAGCGCTTCGATATCCCCTTCGCCGAAACCCAGGCGGGCAAGAGCGCGGTGGTGTCCAGTCACCCGCTGAACGTCGGCGGTATTGGCGAGACCGGTTGCCTGGCGGCCAACCTGCTGGCGCCCGAGGCGGACCTGATCATCGGCATCGGCACCCGTTATACCGACTTCACCACCTCGTCCAAATCACTGTTCAAACATGCCGAGGTGACGTTTCTCAACCTCAATATCAGCCCGTGCGATGCGTTGAAGCTCGACGGCGTGCAAGTGCTGGGCGATGCCAGGGTCGCCCTGGAAGCGCTGGCCGATGCGCTGGGGGATTACCGTGCCGGCTGGGGCGAGCAGGTGCGCGACGCCAGGGCGCAACTGGACGCCGAAGTGGACCGGGTGCATCAGGTTGAATACCAGGGCGATGATTTCGTCCCCGAAGTCGATGACCACCTGGACCGCGCGGTCCTGCGCGAATTTATCGAACTGACCGGCTCCTGCCTGACCCAGAGTCGCGTACTCGGCGTGCTCAACCAGACCCTGGCCGACGACGCCATCATTGTTGCCGCCGCCGGCAGCCTGCCCGGCGATCTGCAGCGCGCCTGGCGCAGCAAGGGCGTGAACACCTACCACGTCGAATACGGCTATTCGTGCATGGGCTACGAGATCAACGCCGCCCTGGGCGTGAAGCTGGCCGAACCGAGCAAAGAGGTGTACGCGCTGGTCGGCGACGGCTCCTACATGATGCTGCATTCGGAACTGGCCACCTCGATCCAGGAGCGCCGCAAGATCAATGTGGTGCTGCTCGACAACATGGCTTTCGGTTGCATCAACAACCTGCAGATCGGCAACGGCATGGACAGCTTCGGCACCGAGTTTCGCTACCGCAACCCCGAGAGCGGCAAGCTCGACGGCGGCCTGGTGCCGGTGGATTTCGCCATGAGCGCGGCGGCGTATGGCTGCAAGACCTACAAGGTCAGCAGCGTGGAACAGCTTGAAGCGGCGCTGGCCGATGCGCGTACCCAAAGCGTGTCGACCCTGATCGATATCAAGGTGCTGCCCAAAACCATGGTCCACGGCTACCTGTCGTGGTGGCGGGTGGGGGTGGCGCAGGTGTCCACCAGCGAACGCACCAACGCCGCCGCAAAAAAACTCAATGAACAACTGGCCAAGGCCCGGCAGTACTAATAACAAGAGGAGTGCATGTATGTCGTTGAAGCTTGGAGTGATCGGTACCGGTGCCATCGGCCGTGACCATATTCGTCGTTGCAGCCAGACCCTGCTCAACAGCCAGGTGGTGGCGGTCACCGATATCAACCTTGAACAGGCCGCCAGGGTGGTGGCCGATTTGAAGCTGGACGCCGAGGTGTACCCGGACGGCCACGCGTTGATCAACTCGCCGCAGGTGCAAGCCGTGCTGGTGACGTCGTGGGGACCGAGTCACGAAGAATTCGTGCTTGCCGCCATCGCCGCCGGTAAACCGGTGTTCTGCGAGAAACCCCTGGCGGTGACCGCCGAAGGCTGCCGCCGCATCGTCGAGGCCGAAGTGGCGCACGGCAAGCGCTTGGTGCAGGTCGGTTTCATGCGCCCCTACGACGAAGGTTATCGCGCCTTGAAAGCGGTGATCGACAGCGGCCAGATCGGCGAGCCGCTGATGCTGCACTGCGCCCATCGCAACCCGACGGTGGGCGAGAACTACAAGACCGACATGGCGATTACCGACACCCTGATCCACGAACTGGATGTACTGCGTTGGCTGCTCAACGACGATTACGCCTCCGTGCAGGTGGTGTTCCCGCGCAAGACCAGCAAAGCCCTGGCCCACCTGCGCGACCCGCAGGTCGTTCTGCTGGAGACCGTCAAGGGCACGCGTATCGACGTGGAAGTGTTCGTCAACTGCCAATACGGCTACGACATTCAATGCGAAGTGGTGGGGGAGAGCGGCATCGCCAAATTGCCGGAGCCTTCACAGGTACAGATGCGCAGTGGAGCGAAATTGTCGAACGCGATTCTGATGGATTGGAAGGACCGGTTTATCGGCGCCTATGACGTCGAATTGCAGGCATTCATCGACAGCGTGCGCGCCGGGCAAGTGGGCGGGCCGTCGGCCTGGGACGGCTACGCGGCGGCGGTAGCGGCGGATGCCTGTATCGAAGCGCAGGGCAGTGGACAGATTGTGCCGGTGAGCCTGCCGGATCGCCCGCATTTCTATGGCTGAACCACTGGAGAAACGCGGTTAAAAATGTGGGAGGGGGCTTGCCCCCGATAGCGGTGGATCAGTGACAAGAGTAGTTACTGGCACCCTGCCATAGGGGCATAGGTACCTACAAACCACGATGCGAAGCGAGTCGCTCTTGATCTTGATCTGCTTTTGATCTCAGGCGCCCCGTTAAACCACGCTGGCCGAACGCAGGCTTGAATCCGTGGGTAACCCGGCAGGACGCCGGGTTAGCCGCACTGGGCCAGGGATGGCCCATTGCGGCGGCCCACGGATTCAAGCCTGCGTTCGGGCACACCGAGCCTAGGCGAGGTGCCGAGTGGTGGGGCAAGAGCGTTTTGCTTACTTTTGCGCTTTTCAAAAGTGAGCCGCCGTCAGGGCGGAACCCTAAGTGGCCGTTACCGCAGAAACGGATATGTACTCGTTCCAATCCAACATCCTGGTCGGCCCAGAGGCCGCCATCGGGGGCAAGTCGAATCGTCGCACCGCCCCTCCCACATTTGATTGGGTTTGCACTTCAAAGAAGGAATAAATCATGCGAATCGGACTAGTCGGCTACGGCCACGGAGGGCGCTTCTTTCATGCGCCGCTGATTGCGACGTTGCCAGGCGCGACCTTTGTCGGCGTCGTCACACGATCCCCCGAGCGCCGCCAGCAACTGGCAAACGACCACCCTGGCCTGCCAGCCTTCGACACCCTCGGCCAGATCGTCGAAGCCGGCGTCGACGCCCTCGTCATATCCACCACCCTCAAAGGCCGTCCGGCCCTGGTGCTCGAAGCCATCGAACATGGCGTGGCGGTGGTCAGCGACAAACCCTTCGCCGCCAACGCCGAGCAGGCCCAGGCTTTGATCACCGCCGCTGAACGCCAAGGCACATTGCTCAGCGTCTACCAGAACCGGCGCTGGGACTCGGATTACCTGACCCTGCGCAAACTCATCGAAGCCGGTGCGCTGGGTGAGATCACCCGTTTTGAATCCCGCGTCGAACGCTACAGCCCCCAGGCGGTGGGCAATCCCAGCGGCGGCGGCTGGTTGCGCGACCTCGGCAGCCATCTGGTGGACCAGGCCCTGCAACTGTTCGGCCCGGTGGACCGGGTATTTGCGCAACTGCACTTCACGCCCGAGCATCCCAGCCTCGATCACGGCTTTTTCGTGGCGCTGACCCATGCCAACGGCGTGATTTCGCACCTGTGGGGCAGTGCCTTGCAAAACAGCCAGGCGCCGCGCTTTCGCGTCAGTGGCACGCTGGGCTGCTACACCGTTGAAGGGCTCGACGGCCAGGAAGACGCGCTGATGGCCGGTAAGTCACCGAAAACCGAAGGCGAGCATTGGGGCGCGGAAGAGCATCGACGCTGGGGCTGGTTCGAACAAGGGTCGGAGCGGGAACGGGTGCCCTCGGAAAAGGGTTGCTGGCCGCAGTTCTACCGGCAGTTGCAACGTGCCGTGCAAGGCCAGGGGCCGCTGCCGGTAAACCCCTGTGACGCGCTGGAAACCACCCGTATATTGGACGCTGCACGCCTCAGCGCCGAGCGCCAGCAGGTGGTTTCGACAAAAATAGAATAAAATTCTAAAACAGGTTGATATGGAAATTATTTTCCAATAAAGTCTTTTCCAGGTTGCATAAAGTACGTCTTGGGCTCGACCCCGGCGACTCAACAAAAACAAGATCAAAAACAACCAGGTACCGTCAGATGAAAATCTTCAACGCTGTACTGCGAGTTTTACGCCCTGCCCACACGCCACGCGCATTGCCTCGCGCCCGGCCGTTCTACTTCTCCTTCCTCAATGTGCTGTGCGTCGAAAACCAGGGCGCGCTGGTCTGCTGCATTCCCGGCGCACCGGTGGTCCGCGTGCCTGCCGAACGCTGATAAACGCAACGTCCATAAAACCAACAAGAAAGTGGAGACAGACCGTTCATGAAGACCCCGATCCGTTTTACCGCGCTGGCCCTGTCGATACTGCTCGCCAGCGGCGTTGCCGTGGCCGCTGACATCAAGGTGGGCGTGAGCATGTCCGCCTTCGATGACACCTTCCTGACCTACCTGCGCGAAGACATGGACAAGCAGGCCAAGTCCTATCCCAAGGGCGACGGCGTGCAATTGCAGTTCGAAGATGCCCGCGCCGATGTGGTCAAGCAACTGAGCCAGGTCGAGAACTTTATCAGCCAGAAAGTCGACGCCATCATCGTCAACCCGGTGGACACCGCCTCCACGGCGAACATCATCAAGGCCGCCACCGCCGCGAAAATCCCATTGGTGTTCGTCAACCGCCGTCCCGACCAGAAAGACTTGCCCAAGGACGTCGTCGCCGTGACCTCCGATGACGTCGAAGCGGGCAAGCTGCAGATGCAGTACATCGCCGAAAAGCTCGGCGGCAAGGGCAAGATCGTGATCCTGCTGGGCGACCTGGCGAACAACTCAACCACCAACCGCACCAAAGGCGTGAAGGAAGTCCTGGCCAAGTACCCGGACATCAAGATCGAGCAGGAGCAGACCGGTATCTGGCTGCGCGACAAGGGCATGACCCTGGTCAATGACTGGCTGACCCAGGGCCGCGAGTTCAACGCCGTGCTGGCCAATAACGACGAAATGGCGATCGGCGCGTCCATGGCGCTGAAGTCGGCAGGCACCAAACCCGGCACGGTGTTGATCGCCGGGGTCGATGGCACGCCGGACGGTCTCAACGCAATCACCAAGGGCGACATGGCGGCCTCGGCGTTCCAGGACGCCAAGGGCCAGGCCGTCGGCTCGGTAGAGGCGGCGCGCAAGATGGCCAGGCACGAGCCGGTGGAGCAGAACGTGGTGATCCCGTTCAAGCTCATCACCCCGGACAACGTCAAAGACTTCAAGTAGCCCTGAACTCACACCCCTAAGCCGGCAGGGCGGTCACGGCCGCCCTGCAGATGGAGTATCTCCCTATGCTCGCTCACGCCACTGTCGCGCCGCCGCCGGGTATCCAGCCGCTGGCGCAGGACGAACCCTACCTGCTGGAAATTCTCAACATCAGCAAAGGCTTTCCCGGCGTCGTGGCCTTGGACGATGTGCAACTGCGCGTGCGCCCCGGCACGGTGCTGGCGCTGATGGGCGAGAACGGTGCGGGCAAGTCGACGCTGATGAAAATCATCGCCGGCATCTATCAGCCCGATGCCGGCGAAATCCGCCTGCGGGGCAAGCCGATCACCTTCGAGACGCCGCTGGCGGCGCAGAAGGCCGGGATTGCGATGATCCACCAGGAACTCAACCTGATGCCGCACATGAGCATCGCCGAAAATATCTGGATCGGCCGCGAGCAGCTCAACAGCCTGCACATGGTCAACCACCGCGAAATGCACCGCTGCACCGCCGAGCTGCTGGCGCGCCTGCGCATCAACCTCGACCCCGAAGAACAGGTGGGCAACCTGAGCATCGCCGAACGGCAGATGGTCGAGATCGCCAAGGCCGTGTCCTATGACTCCGATATCCTGATCATGGATGAGCCGACGTCGGCGATTACCGAAAAGGAAGTCGCCCACCTGTTTTCGATCATTGCCGACCTCAAGTCCCAGGGCAAAGGCATCGTCTACATCACGCATAAAATGAACGAAGTGTTCGCCATCGCCGATGAAGTGGCGGTGTTTCGTGACGGCCAGTACATCGGCCTGCAACGCGCCGACAGCATGAACAGCGACAGCCTGATCTCGATGATGGTCGGCCGTGAGCTGAGCCAGTTGTTCCCGGTGCGCGAGACGCCGATTGGCGACTTGCTCCTGTCGGTGCGTGACCTGAGCCTGGACGGTGTATTCAAGGACGTGTCCTTTGACCTGCACGCCGGTGAAATCCTCGGCATCGCAGGATTAATGGGCTCGGGCCGCACCAACGTCGCGGAAACTATTTTCGGCATCACCCCCAGCAGCAGCGGGCAGATCACCCTGGACGGCAAGCCGGTGCGTATCAGCGACCCGCACATGGCCATCGAGAAGGGCTTCGCGCTGTTGACCGAGGACCGCAAGCTCAGTGGCCTGTTCCCGTGCCTGTCGGTGCTGGAAAACATGGAAATGGCGGTGCTGCCGCACTATTCGGGCAACGGTTTCATCCAGCAGAAGGCCTTGCGCGCCTTGTGCGAAGACATGTGCAAGAAGCTGCGGGTGAAAACCCCGTCGCTTGAACAGTGCATCGACACCCTGTCCGGCGGTAACCAGCAGAAGGCGCTGTTGGCGCGCTGGCTGATGACCAACCCGCGCCTGCTGATCCTCGATGAGCCGACCCGGGGCATCGACGTGGGCGCCAAGGCCGAGATCTATCGCCTGATCGCCTTTCTCGCCAGCGAAGGCATGGCGGTGATCATGATTTCCTCGGAACTGCCCGAAGTGCTTGGCATGAGCGACCGGGTGATGGTGATGCACGAAGGCGAACTGATGGGCACCCTGGATCGCGCGGATGCCACCCAGGAAAAAGTCATGCAATTGGCCTCCGGTATGACCGTGGTCCACTGACTCCAGAATAAGAAGGTGATGGGTTATGAATGCAATAACAGATAACAAGCCGGCCACGGCACCAGTCAAGCACCGTCGACGCATGCCTACCGAATTGAGCATCTTCCTGGTGCTGATCGGCATCGGCCTGGTGTTTGAATTGTTCGGCTGGATCGTGCGCGACCAGAGCTTTTTGATGAACTCCCAGCGCCTGGTGTTGATGATCCTGCAGGTGTCGATCATCGGCTTGCTGGCCATTGGCGTGACCCAGGTGATCATCACCACCGGTATCGACCTGTCGTCCGGCTCGGTGCTGGCCTTGTCTGCGATGATCGCCGCCAGTTTGGCGCAGACTTCCGATTTTTCCCGGGCGGTGTTTCCTTCCCTGACCGACTTGCCGGTGTGGATCCCGGTGGCGATGGGCCTGGGTGTGGGCCTGCTGGCGGGGGCGATCAACGGCAGTATTATTGCGGTCACCGGTATCCCGCCGTTCATTGCGACCCTGGGCATGATGGTTTCGGCCCGTGGCCTGGCGCGTTACTACACCGAAGGCCAGCCGGTGAGCATGCTCTCGGACTCGTACACGGCCATCGGCCATGGCGCGATGCCGGTGATCATCTTTTTGGTGGTGGCGGTGATTTTCCACATCGCTCTGCGTTACACCAAGTACGGCAAATACACCTACGCCATCGGCGGCAACATGCAGGCGGCGCGCACCTCGGGGATCAACGTCAAGCGTCACCTGATCATCGTCTACAGCATCGCGGGTCTGCTCGCAGGCCTGGCCGGCGTGGTGGCTTCGGCCCGCGCGGCGACCGGCCAGGCGGGCATGGGCATGTCCTACGAGCTGGACGCCATTGCGGCGGCAGTGATCGGCGGCACCAGCCTGGCGGGCGGGGTAGGGCGCATCACCGGCACCGTGATCGGCGCGCTGATCCTCGGCGTCATGGCCAGCGGCTTTACCTTCGTCGGGGTGGATGCGTATATCCAGGACATCATCAAGGGGCTGATCATTGTGGTGGCGGTGGTGATCGACCAGTATCGCAACAAGCGCAAGCTCAAGCGCTGAGCCTACCTTGAGGACAACACCGGTCAAATGTGGGAGGGGGCTTGCCCCCGATAACCATAGGTATCTACACAACTCTGTAGCGCCCAACCGTAACCACGATGCGAAGCGAGTCGCTCTTGATCCTGATCTGCTTTTGATCTTGATCTCAGGTGCCCCGTTAAACCACGCTGGCCGAACGCAGGCTTGAATCCGTGGGTAACCCGGCAGGACGCCGGGTTAGCCGCACTGGGCCATGGATGGCCCATTGCGGCGGCCCACGGATTCAAGCCTGCGTTCGGGCACACCGAGCCTGAGCGAGGTGCCGAGTGGTGGGGCAAGAGCCCTTTGGTTACTTTGGGGCTTTTCCAAAGTGACCCGCCGTCAGGGCGGAACCCTAAGTCGCCGTTACCGCAGAAACGGATATGTACTCGGTCCAATCCAGCATCCTGGTCGGCCCAGAGGCCGCCATCGGGGGCAAGCCCCCTCCCACATTTGGACCTCGGAGCGTCAGGTAGATACGCGTTAGCTCCCTCGCCACAGGTGCAGTCTCGCGCCAAAATTGTGTAGATAACTATGCCCCGATGGCGGTGTGTCAGCTTGAACATCTGTGTCTGGCTGACCGCTATCGGGGGCAAGCCCCCTCCCACATTTTTAGTTCCATGCCGTACGGATCAACCGTTTGTCTTCTATATAGCTCCATAAACTTGAATTTCTTGCTATAAACGCACTCCGATGACCGTTCGCCAAGCCCGTCCTGGTGCTTTTGGGGGTTGATCGGGAAAAAATGCCTGTCATTTCAGTTGCTGCGCCTTCAAGTCGGCCTTAGACTGCCGCCCCTCGTAAATTGAGTGCCGGGTGGCGCTTGGAATGGATGGCGCCTTTCCGAGACCTGCAGAGGTCGGCCGGAACGCTCCCTTATTCGCCTTAATGCACGTATTTTTTATAGAGAAATCAATGACAAAGGAAAAGTTGCTGGCCATGCCGGCGGATGACTACATGAATGCCGAACAGCACGCTTTTTTCGAGAAGTTGCTGCAAGACATGAAAGTGGAACACCACGAGCGCATTGAACAGAACCGTATCGCCATTGAAAGCCTGGACACCCCGGCCGATCCGGCCGACGCTGCTTCCGTGGAAGAAGAGCGCACCTGGCTGGTCAATGCCATCGACCGCGACCAGCGCATGTTGCCGCAACTGGAACGTGCCCTGGAACGCATCAAGGAAGATTCCTTTGGCTGGTGTGATGACAGCGGCGAGCCTATCGGCCTGAAACGCCTGCTGATCAGCCCGACCACCAAATACTGCATCGAAGCGCAAGAGCGCCACGAGCAGATCGACAAGCACCAGCGTCAAGCCTGACGCGGTTGCACGGGGGCCGTATCATCGGCCCCCGCAGAGTTTTGCGTGACACCCCCGTTATTGATCTACTGCAAGCCCCTGTACTAAAGGCCCATGGATAATGGCCTGTTAGTGGCGTTTAATGCAGACACAATAACGACAAGCAGTGGGGTAACGACAATGGCTGGAGATGGATCTCTGATGGGCGCAGCAGTACCACCGCAACCGGTGGCGCGGGTGCTGCCCGGCTGGCTGATACCGCTCGCGCAGAGTACCGTCCTGGTGCTGCTACTGCTGGGCCTGGCCTTTGCCGGCTGGCCGATCTACCTGTGCCTGCCGCTGGCCTTGCTGGTGATCTGGCTACCCCGCCTGAAAAGTCCCAAACCTTCTGTGACCCACGCTGCGGCCGGCGATGCGATTGGCGAGCTGGCGCGCGACCTGTCCCATACCACCAGCCATAATGCACTCTGCGCTGCGGGTGTGGCCTATTCGGTCAAGCAACTGGCGGCGCGCCTGCAGTCGCAGTTGAGCGCCTCCCAGCAAATCGTCAGCAGCGCGCAGGTGATGATCGGCACCGAACAGGTCACCTCCCAGCTCAGCCGCCAGGCCCTGGGCGCGTCCAGCCAGGCCCGTCAGCGCAGCAGCGAAGGCCGTGAAGTATTGGTGCAGTCGATCACCCGCATGCATCAGCTCAGCCAGCGTGCCGATGCCAGCCGTACGCTGATCGAAGCCTTGAGCCAGCGCAGCGAGGAAATCCAGCGCGTGACGCTGGTGATCCAGTCCATCGCCAGCCAGACCAACCTGCTGGCGTTGAACGCGGCGATTGAAGCGGCGCGGGCCGGAGAGCACGGGCGCGGGTTTGCGGTGGTCGCCGATGAGGTGCGCGGCCTCGCCGGACGTACGGCCACGGCCACCGATGAAGTCGGGGTGATGGTCGCCGACATCCAGCAGCGCACGGCCCAGGTGGTGGAGCAGATTCGCCAGCTGTCGGCGGACCTGCACACCGGTGTAGAGCAAGTGGAAGATGCCGGCGAACACCTGGCGAGCATCGCCGGCCTGGCGGCGGATGTGGAACAGCAGGTCAGTGAAATCGCCCAGGGCACCGACACCAACCGCACTCAACTCGACAGCCTGTTCCACGCCGTGGAGCAGATGCGCAGCGACCTGGCGGTCAGCGACCAGCAAACCCGCCAACTCGCCGACGCCGCCGTGCAGATGGAAGGGCAGGCGGAAACCATCAGCGAGCGCCTGGCGCAGGTCGGCCTGGATGGCTATCACCAGCGCATCTACGACCTGGCCCGCGAAGGCGCCCGGCGAATTGGCGAACAGTTCGAGGCGGATGTGCTGCACAGCCGGGTCAGCCTGGAAGATCTGTTCGATCGCAACTACACGCTGATTGCAAATACCCACCCGAGCAAATACAAGACACGTTTTGACGCCTACACCGACCAGGTATTACCCGCCATTCAAGAGGCGCTGTTGCCGCTTCATGAGGGTTTGGTGTTTGCCATTGCCTGCACGCCCCAGGGCTACGTGCCGACACACAACAACGCGTTTTCCCACGCATTGACCGGTGATGCCCAGGTGGACGCGGTGCAGAACCGCACCAAGCGCAAATTTGACGACCGTACCGGCCTGCGGTGCGGTAGCCATCAACAAGCCATGTTGCTGCAGACCTACACGCGCGATACCGGCGAGCTGATGCACGACCTGTCGGTGCCGATCATGGTTCGGGGTCGGCATTGGGGTGGCTTGCGCCTGGGCTACAAGCCGCAAGGGGGCAGGTCCGCGTAGCGGCACAAGCCGCGCGTAGCAGCAAGCGCGCTCCTGCGGGAGGAGCGGCGTGCGGTCAGTGCGTTTGAATCAAGCAACGGGAGACTCATGCAGCAGGGCGTTGAGGTCATCGACCGCAGGCGCCCATTCGGCATCGACATGCAGCTGTTCCTTGAGGAAACTCGCCTGTTGCTCGCTCCAGAAAGGTGCGTCGACGAGTTTCACGTCATCGGGCAGACGGTGCTCGGCGGTGAAGCGTTCGATGCCTTCCTGACTGGAATCCAGGCCTAACTGGTCGAAGAGGGTTTCAAGTGTCGGGGTCGTGGTGTCCATCATATTCTCCATGCGGGCTGATCATCGTTCTGCATGTGAGGGGGATGGCGCGCCAGAGTTCTATCGGATTGTCACGAATTGAGTGCGCCTGAATCCACGGCGGCTTTCAGGGCCCTGGCGGCGTCTTTGCCGGCAATGGCGGCAGCGTCGACGGTTTTGAACCAGCGGTCTTTTTCGACCTGATGCGTTGTTACTGTGGTCAACGGCGGTTTGGCCCGCATGATGATGACCGCTTGAAACTCTCCGTCCACTTCCCTCGCATCGCCATGGATAAAAAATTCGCCAATATCAAATTCCGTCACGTATAGCCTTCCCTTCGCGGTAACTGCACTGATGAAACCTGACCCGCAGGGGGCAAACTTCAAGGACGGGTCAGTATGGCAGTTGTTGAAGGGCCGCTGTGCAGTAAAGTGTGCACTACACTCAGCCAGCTGACGAAACGAGTGTGCCGTGCAGGCCATACAGGTTGGCTTCCAGCGCTTTTGCCAGTGCGCAGGCGTTGCTGTGATCGCTGCGAAAGCCTTTTATCCTGCCGCTGGTCACTTCCTGGATATGAAAAAAGTTTCTTCCGGCCGGCACCACTCGATAAAGCACGGAATGGGAGTACCCATCGGGTGTGGGTAGGCAGTAGTATTGGTGTGCGTCTGGACATGATGAACGAGTGTGAAAAGACGCAGTGTCGTGTTGACGTCGTTGCATGCTCAGCTCCTGTCGATCGACCTGGTTGATATCAGCGGCTGGTTTTGACCGGTGTTGCTGTTTAGTATTGTCGTCGGCAACGCGCGCCTGGTTCCATGGCCGGGTATTTTCTTTTGTGATGCGTGTCGGAAAACAGTGTTTTTAATCGGGTTATTCTCTGAAGTTGTTCGACTCGTATTCTCGGGTCGTTGAACCTGTGATTTGCTGTGTCGCCGGATGACCTCGCACAAGGGCCACCGCGGCTGTCTGTACGGCTCTTATGGTTGTCTTCAGGTTTTTAACGAGTATGTCTTTCGTGCCGTAACGGCCGTTTTTTTGTGCTGCCCGCTCAAGCGGTCAGTGCTTTATCGATGTGGGGGCGTTTCCTTGGCAGTCAGTAATCTGGATATGCACGCGTTATTCGTGCTGGGTGATTTACGCGCAAAGTTGGTCAAGCAGTTTCAATCTCGTTTTGTCTACGTTACCGAACAGACCCCGGAAGGTATCTACATCGCCGAGATCGACACTGAAGCGGCGTTGGTCGTGGACGACAAACCACGGCTGGAACTCAAGGTGGGCGATCATTTTCGCGCGGCAGTATTGCCCAGCCGTGAAGGTGGCAAGTTTGAACTCAAGTTTCGCGATATTAAGTTGACCGTGTATGGCCTGGGCGACTACGCCTTTGTGTCTTCGGCCGAAGGTGAAGGCATTGTGTTCAAGGAAGGCCACAGCGTCATGCTGGTATTTGCCGCCAGGGAACAACTGCAGGAAGGCCTGACCAAAACCCTCAAGGCCGTCACCGGCAAGGCCGCCAAGTGGCGCAAGGGCGAACTGGTGACGTTCAAGGCCAGTGAGTAAGCGCAATCACGGCGAACTTCTTTTATCTCCCGGAACCTCTACTACAGTTGAGTTGACTTAACTACGAGAGAGGCTTCGCGCATAGCAGCAAAGCCGTCCGCTGATGGCTGCGATATCGCGAGGTGCAAAGGAATGAAAGGATTGAGAACGCTGTTGGCTGCATCGCTGACGAGCCTGGGCCTGTCCATGGCGTCAGTGCCGGTATCGGCCGCCCAGGCGCCGGTGCACTTTGCCGACCTGAACTGGGAAAGCGGCAGCCTGATCACCGAGGTACTGCGGTTCATTGTCGAGAAGGGCTACGACTTGCCCACCGACACCTTGCCCGGTACCACCATCACCCTGGAAACCGCCCTGGCCAAGAACGACATTCAGGTGATCGGTGAAGAGTGGGCGGGCCGCAGCCCTGTCTGGGTCAAGGCCGAGGCTGAAGGCAAGGTGGTGGGCCTGGGCGATACGGTCAAGGGCGCCACCGAAGGCTGGTGGGTGCCGGAGTACGTGGTCAAGGGTGATCCGGCCAAGGGTATCAAGCCGCTGGCCCCTGACTTGAAAAGCGTACAAGACCTGGCGCGCTACAAGGATGTGTTCAAGGACCCGGAGTCACCGGACAAGGGGCGGTTTCTCAATAGCCCTATCGGTTGGACTTCGGAAGTGGTCAACCGGCAAAAGCTCAAGGCTTACGGCCTGGACGACAGCTACGTGAACTTTCGCAGCGGCTCGGGGGCGGCGCTGGATGCGGAGATTGCTTCGTCGATTCGTCGGGGCAAGCCGGTGCTGTTCTACTATTGGTCGCCCACGCCGTTGATGGGCCGCTACAAGTTGATTCAACTGCAAGAGCCGCCGTTCGATGCGCAGGCCTGGAAGACGCTGACGGATGCGGACAATCCTGATCCCAAGCCGACGCGGTCGCTGGCGTCCAGGTTGAGTATCGGGGTGTCTACGCCGTTCCAGAAAGAGCATCCGCAGATTGCGCAGTTTTTCGAGAAGGTTGAGTTTCCTATCGAGCCGCTTAATCAGGCGTTGGCGAAAATGAGTGAGAATCATACGCCGCCTCGGGAGGTGGCCCAGGTATTTCTCAAGGCTCATCCCGAGGTGTGGAAGGCGTGGTTGACGGAGGATGTGGCTCTCAAGGTTGAGTCGGCCCTCAAGTGATTGACAGTGTTGCTACCTGATGGCGATCCAAATGTGGGAGGGGCTTGCTCCCATGACGGCTATCTGACTGATGCACTGCAATCCAAATGTGGGAGGGGGCTTGAACTGGTCAAGTAATCCCGGACACCGATTACGGTGTTTATGCCGCTTTTTGCTCCATGGCTATTGGCGACAGGTAGTTGTTGTAGCTGTGGAGCCTGATTCGGTTGTAT